>JBDTNJ010000030.1:0-14184 GCA_039933825.1 Luteolibacter sp. | reverse complement strand
CCGCTACATCACGATCGGCATTGCGCTTGTCCAAGGGTTCTTCGTTGCCAAATCTCTAGCTGCTGGAAACTCACCTTTAATGAAGGGAATTGAGTTGGTCGGGCGTCCTTTGGTTCCCGATTCAAGCGCGATTTGGATGGTTCTCACCGTGGTAACGATTGTAGCCGGCACCGTTCTGCTTCTTTGGATCGCAGACCAAATTACCGAGAAGGGGATTGGTAACGGAACTTCAATCATCATCACCGTTAACATCATTTCCGGTCTTCCAGGTGCCTTGATCGGTGCGTGGAGATATTTCGTCACTGGTGAAGGTGTGAGCCCATTCAACTCGATCATGATGGTCGTGATGATCGCCCTGCTACTGGTGGTGATCGCGGGAACCATTGCCATCACTCAGGCGCAGCGACGGATCGCCGTGCAATACGCCAAGCGTGTCGTGGGTCGCAAGCAGTTCGGCGGACAAACGCAGTATTTGCCCCTCAAGGTCAACTATGCAGGTGTGATGCCCGTTATTTTCGCGACCGCGATTCTCTCGCTGCCACCGATCATGCTGCAAATGATCCCCGGCGTGGGTAGCCAGCCATGGGCGGTGAAACTTTCCGGTCAACTCTCCCAAGGCGGTGCATGGTTTTACGTGCTCGGCGGCGTCGGCATTTTCCTCTTCTCCTACTTCTGGGTGGCGATGATGTTTCAGCCTTCCCAGATCGCGGAAGACCTCAAGCGCAACGGCGGTTACATCCCTGGCGTGCGTCCGGGCAAGCCAACAGCCGATTTCCTCGACTTCACGATGACTCGCCTGACCTTCGCCGGGGCGATTTTCCTCGCGATCCTCTTTGTCTTACCTGTGCTTACCGGTCACTTGGTTGGTCTGCCTCCGGGATCGCTGATCCTTCACTTTTTCGGCGGCACTTCGTTGCTGATCATGGTGGGTGTGGTGCTTGATGTCATGCGCCAGGTGGAAACCCAACTTTTGCAAAAGCACTATGATGGTTTCCTCCGCAAGGGTAAACTCAAGGGCCGCTACGACCGTCTCAGCCAAACCAGCGGCGCTGCCCCCAAGACCGCGATTATTTATCTTTGGACGGTGATCGCCATCCTGATCGTGGTGGGTATCACGGCTTACATTTACAACAGCGTCCATCTTTGATCGACCTTGCTGTCAAATCGCTCCGGATTGTTCTGCTGGGTCCACCCGCATCCGGCAAGGGCACGCAGGGGCGGCGGTTGGCGCGTGATTTGGGTCTTGGCTATCTAAGCACCGGGGCCTTGCTCCGGGAAAATGTGGAAAACGCCACACCGCTTGGCCGGCAGGCCAAGCCGATTCTCGACCGCGGCGAATACCTCCCTGACAACCTGATGTGCCCGATTCTCGCGGATTGGCTCGCCCATCAGACGGGTGGCTGGGTGCTCGATGGATTTCCTCGCAGCCTGCCTCAGGCACTTTTCCTCGATGAGTGGCTTTCGGAAAACCATATCGTGCTGGATGCCGCCGTTTCGCTCGAAGTGCCGGTTCGAGATCTCCTCGCACGCATCCGCGAGCGCGTGGAATGTCCCGAATGCCGTTGGACTGGCCAAAGTCAGCAACTCATTCCGGGCGATCGTTGCCCGGTTTGCAAATCTCTCGCAGGACCGCGCGCCGATGATAGCGAGAAAAACTTCCGCAGTCGCCATGCGGAGTTTATCAGTTTGACCCAACCCGTCATTGATCATTATCGCAGTCTGGGTAAGCTTCGCGCCTGTGATGCTACCGCCCCTCAGGAACAGGTGAGTGTCCGTATCCTCAGCTTCTTTTCCCGGCCGGTTTGACAATCGGAAAATCAATCATCAGCATTCCAAACTAGGTGTCTCGAAGAAACCGCATTCCTATCAAAACGCCGCGTGAAATTGATTTCATGCGCGCCGCCGGAGCCATCGCTTCTTCCATTCTACAGGCCTTGGCCAAGGAAGTTGCACCGGGTCGCACCACCCGGGAGATCGATCTGCTGGCGGCTGATCTCATGTGCCAGCACGATTGCAAGAGCGCCTTTCTCGGCTATCGCGGTTTTCCCGGCTACACCTGTATTTCCATCAACGAGGAGGTTGTCCATGGCATCGGCGGACCGCGCAAGATCCTGCCGGGGGATATTGTAAAGATTGATGTCGGCATTGTGAAAAGCGGATTCATTGGCGATAACGCCACCACTGTGCCGGCAGGAGATATCCCGCTTGAAACGAAGCGCCTGTTAGCCGTCACGGAACAATCCCTCTTCGAAGCCATCAGCCATGCCCGCGCGGGTCGCAAACTTTCCGATCTCTGTGCTTCAGTCGAGGACTTCGCCAAGCCGCGCGGTTTCACCATCGTCCGTGAATTCGTCGGCCACGGGGTCGGCCGCCGCCTGCATGAAGAACCGCAGGTGCCCAACTACCGACCGCAGGGCAAATCCGCCACGCTCATGCCCGGCATGACGCTCGCCATCGAGCCAATGGTCAATGCCGGAGTCGCTGCCGTTCGAATCCTCGACGACGGCTGGACTGTCATCACCGAAGATAAAAAACCTTCCGCTCACTTCGAGCACACCGTGCTTATCACTTCCGGCGATCCTGAAATCCTCACCTGGCGGCCAAGGGAAGCACTTCCTGAGATGATGGGGCTGCCGTCTTGGTAGTTTACGTCAGGCACTCAAATCGTGAAGCGAATCATGAAGCTTGCGCCGGGGGCCTTCGATCTCCAAACTCTCCCAACAAATTATGAATGAACGGCGCGTCGTAATCACCGGCATTGGTTGTCTGTCTCCACTTGGCAACGACTTGGACACCACTTGGGACGGCCTGAAGTCGGGCCGCAGCGGGATTTCCCGGATCACCCAGCTTGATACTGACTCCTTCGACTGCAAGATCGCGGGGGAAATTAAGAACTTCAATGCGGATGGTTATTTCGGTGTTCCGAAAGACGCGCGACGCTCGGACCGCTATGTGCAGTTCGCAGTGGCGGCTTCAAAAATGGCGATGGAGGACTCCGGCGTGGATGTTTCCAAGATCGATCCCCGCCGCTTTGGCGTCATGGTCGGCAGTGGCATCGGCGGGCTATCCACTTTGGAGCGTGAGCATTCCACCTACCTGAACAAGGGGCCGAAACGCGTTTCACCCTTCACGATTCCGATGATGATTTCTAACATCGCCAGCGGCATTATCTCGATGGAGTTCGGCCTTCTCGGACCTAACATGGTCATCGTCACCGCCTGTGCGACGTCGAACCATAACATCGGTGAAGCCTGGCGGATCATCAAATTCGGCGATGCCGATGCGTTTCTCTGCGGTGGTGCGGAAGCAGCCGTCCTGCCGATGGGGCTGTGTGGATTTGGGAACATGAAGGCGCTGAGCACGCGCAATGATGATCCAGAAGGCGCTTCCCGTCCGTTTGACAAAAACCGCGACGGTTTCGTGATGGGCGAGGGTGCGGGAGTTGTCGTGATCGAAGAACTCGAACACGCCCGCAAGCGTGGAGCGAAAATTTATGCGGAGCTCATCGGCTATGGTGTTAGCGCGGATGCCTATCATCTCAGCGCCCCTTCGCCCGATGGCAGCGGTCCGGCGTATGCCATCCAAATGGCACTCCGCCACGGGAAAAAGAACCCGGAGGATGTGCAATATCTCAATGCCCACGCCACCTCCACCGGCCTCGGGGACGTGGCGGAAACGAAAGCGATCAAACTGGCTTTCGGCGACTACGCCAAAAACGGGCTCATGGTGAGTTCCACCAAGTCGATGACCGGTCACATGCTCGGTGCTGCCGGTGGGATCGAGTTGATTGCAAGTGTCATGGCGATCAAAGAAGGCGTGATTCCGCCCACTATCAATGTGGAAGATCAGGATCCCGAGTGCGATCTCGATGTGGTCCCGAACGTCGCTCGCGAGGTGCCGGTCAAGGTCGCTCTCAGTAACAGCTTTGGCTTCGGCGGACACAATGCTTCGGTGCTTGTCAGTCGTTTCGAGTAATTTCCGCTTATGGAAAATCCGGTGCATCGACACGCGTGCGAAGTCGCTTTCGGCGATACCGATGCAAGCGGGTGGATGCATTTCCCTAACGTTTTCCGATACGTTGAGGCAGCGGAACATGAGTTCCTGCGGTTGCGGGGAATCCTTGTGTTTGATCGCGCCGAAGGAGGGTGGCCACGCGTGAAGGTCTCTTGCGATTACAAACGCCCGCTGCACGGTGGTGACCGTGTCCAGGTGCACTTATCTATTTCGCGGCTTGGTGCTTCGTCGATCACTTGGAATTTTGAAGTCCTTAATTCGGCTGGAGAAGTCGCATCGTTTGGCAGCATGACCAATGTCCGGGTGGATCATCAGGGACGGCCGCAACTTATCAGCGAGGCGGAGCGAGGTGCGCTCACGAGTGCTTGAAAGCCACGCCACCTAGCCAGAACCCACAGGTCGAACTCAGTTCTATCAAAAACGCCCGGCTCCCTTGCAGGAGACGGGCGTTTGAATTTGCTTCCGGAAGGATTACTTCGAGGAAGAAGTGAAGCTTGCTTGGCTCGCTCCCTTTTTGATTTTGCTTTGCTTGATCCAGCTCATGGTGGAGCGGAGCTTTTCGCCAACCTTTTCGATCGGATGCTCGGCTTCAGCTTTGCGGATGGCATTGAAGTTCTTGTTTCCGCCGGCGTATTCAGCGGTCCACTCTTTGGCGAACTTGCCGCTTTCGATGACTTTGAGCTGGGCGACCATCCGCTTCTTAACCGAAGCATCGATGATTTTCGGCCCGACAGTCACGTCGCCATATTCCGCTGTTTCGGAGATGGAGAAACGCATTCCGGCGATGCCTTGCTCGTTCATCAGATCGACGATGAGCTTCAGTTCGTGAAGGCACTCGAAGTAGGCCATTTCCGGTTGGAATCCTGCTTCGACGAGCACTTCGAATCCGGCTTTCACCAGAGCGGTCGCGCCGCCGCAAAGCACGGCCTGTTCGCCGAAGAGGTCGGTGACGGTTTCTTCGCGGAAGTTGGTTTCAAACACACCGGCACGGGCACAGCCGACGCCACCTGCCCATGCGAGAGCGGTTTGTTTCGCCTTGCCGGAGACGTCCTGATGGACGGCGATCAAGCCTGGAACACCTTTGCCTGCTACGAATTGTGAACGCACGGTGTGGCCGGGGCCTTTTGGAGCGACGAGGATCACATCCACATCCTTTGGCGGAGTGATTGTTTTGAAGTGAACGGCGAAACCGTGTGAGAAGAGAAGCGTCTTGCCCTTGGTGAGATACGGCGCGATGTCCTTTTCATAAACCGAAGGAATCACGGTGTCCGGAGTTGCGACGAAAATCACGTCGGCAGCCTTGACGGCTTCTGCGGTATCCATGACCTCGAAGCCGAGTTTCTTGGCGACTTCACGGGACTTCGACTTCTTATAGAGGCCGATAATGACCTTGAGGCCACTGTCCTTGAGGTTGAGCGCGTGGGCGTGGCCTTGCGAGCCGAAGCCAATCACGGCGAGGGTTTTCTTTTTCAGAGGAGCAATCGGGGCGTCCTTGGTGGTATAGATCTTCGCGGCCATGGCGGATCGGTAGGTTGGTTCAGTTAGGGCACGCCGCAGGCCATCGGGGCACGCGGCGGGGCGGCACACTGGCGGGCTGGCGGGACGGGGTCAAGCAACAACAAGGGAAATAGCGCGGCATTTTCTTTTCAAAAAAAGAACCGCTGGAACGGTATCCGCGGCATTGACCAAATCGCCTGAAATGCCACCCGCCTCGGTCCGGCAAGGAGATGATTCAAAAGGACGGGTGAGGATTCCGCGGCGAGCGGGAATACCATGGGAAATCAAGTTCGTGCTTCGCGTGCTTTGCTAACGGCTTTAACTGCGGCGGCCAGCAGGCACTCGTTGAGGGCGGGGTGGATGTAAATCATTTCCGCGAGTTCTCGGACGTCGTTTTTCAAGCGCATCACCGTCATGACGTGGTGTAACATTGTGGAGGATTCCGGCCCCACGAGGTGGCAGCCGAGGATCGTGTAGTCCGCAGGCGAAACGAGCAGTTTCACCCGGGGGTAATCAATGCGCATGGCTTCGAGCCGGGCGCTGGCCAGCCAATCTTCAAAAACAGAAACGTATGCTGTGCCACTCGCCTTGAGCTGTTCCTCGGTGAAGCCGACCGAGGCAACTTCCGGATAGGAAAAAATGGCGTGCGCCATGGGTTTTTCATCGATGGGTCCTCTCACGCCTTTGAGGAATTTCTGCCGCAGGTATTGCACTTCGAATGCGGCGGCATGTTGCAACATGTAGCGGCCGTTCACATCACCGGTGGCGTGGATGTCGGGGACGGCGGATTCCAGGTGGGCGTTGACGGGGATGAAGCCTTTTGCATTGGTGGAAAGGCCGGTTTTATCGAGAGCCAGGGCATCGCTGTTCGGAATGCGACCGATGGCAAAAAGCACCCGTTCGGCCTGGTAGGTTTTCTCGCCATCGGGAGTGAGGAAGGTGGCGGTGAAGAGATCGCCGGAGCGGGTCAGATGCTTGAGGGTTGTTTGAAAATGGACACGGACACTTTTTCCGAACTCATTGTGGAAAACCTGCTCGATCTCGCTGTCTTCGTTTTCCAACAAGCGTTCGTGGCGGGCAAAGAGCGATGTTTCAACGCCAACCGCTGCGAAGAACGCCGCCATTTCACAACCGATTACTCCGCCACCGATGATCAGCAGGCTCTTCGGTGGTGGGCAGCGGAGAGGGAAAAGATCATCGCTGGTCCACACGGGAAGCTCTCCGAATGGCGGCGGCGCGGGGCGTGAACCCGTGGCGATGACGATCTTCTCTGCGGTGAGAAGTCGACCTGCTGCTTCGATCTGTTTGTGCCCGACGAAGTGTCCCTCGCCGCGGATGAGTGTGACATCGGCACCTTCAACGCGGCTTTCATAACGGCCATCCACCTTATTGACGTATTCATTCACGCTCTCGAAAATTTTCCGAAGGTCAGCGCCTTGGAAGTTGGCGTCGATGAAATGCCGTCCGGCGTTGCGCGCGTGGCGGGCCGCATCCGCAAAGCCGATGAGAAGTTTGGAGGGCACGCAGCCGCGGTTCGGACAGGTGCCGCCTAGTTGGTCGCGTTCGATGAGTGCGGTTTTCCAACCGGCATTGCTGGCAGCGATGGCAAGACTGGTTGCGCGGCCACCACCGAGCACCATGAGATCGTAGGATTCCATCATGTGAGTTTCCCGATGAGCGCACTGATTTCCTCGCGGGCGTTGAGTTCCCTGAGCCACGCGGCGGGTAGTGCGGAAACGGGGAAGGCCGCGCCGTAAACTAGGCCGAGAATCATCCCTCGCGCTGCGGAATCGCCACCGGCATTGATGTTCTCGGTGAGAGCGATGGCAGGAGCATCCGGATGTCGAAGCAAGAGATGGCAGACGCCGGTGAAGGCATCCGGGATATGACAGGTCAGGCCGTGGTCATTGAGCGCTTCGGCATCGCTGCAGGGAGACTCATTGGAGAGCCGGGCTGCGGCAATCCACTCGATCGGAATCGCCTTCAAATGGGGAAGCTTGGCGGTTTTTTCGAGGGCTTGTGGAATGCTGGCACCACGTCGGACATCGAGCGCCAGACGGGCGAAAAATTCCGCAGCCTCGATGACCGCCGGATCGCTGTGGGTGAAGGCGGTGAGGGCGCGGGCGGCGGAAAACAGGCAGGCATCGTTTTCCCATTTAAGGAGAAAAAGCGGAGCGATCCGCGCGGCGCCTGCCAGGTCAGCGGAGGCCGAGGCCGCAGATTCCAAGGGCATGCCGGACTGCAAGTGGGCCAGCGTTGTTTTGGTCGCCCCATCCCGGTAGGAAACGGTTTCAGGATTTTCCCAGAATGCGCGCCATACCCCGGCGAAGTGAGGCAGATCAAAACGTCCTCGCTCCTCGATGGATCGCAATAACAGCAGGGTCTGATCACCGTAATGGGTGAAATCCCCCGCTTTCCGTCCCGCATGATAGGCGGTCGCAGGTGGAAAATACCCCATGATATGCCCGAATCGTTGCCTGAGCTCTTTCTGATGATAAATCCAGTGCGGCCCAAGGGCGAGCGCGTCACCGATCAACGAGGTGAAAAGGATGTCAGATGATGTCGCCATACGCGGCCACCACGATAATCCCTAATTGCACAACCTTCAAGCAGTTCTACGACGCCAATTCAGGCCACAGTCTAACGTCACATCAGCGATTCAAGCGCCTCCTCAATCGGAATGGTCGGTCGCCTTTTTGCTAGCGGGCATTTTCTAATTCCGAATGGAATGGACACCGTGGCACGGGCAAAACAACACCTCGCGAGCCGCGGCGTGCCGGTCAGGCCGAAGGTTTCGTGATCGGTGATGGATACCGAGATAGGCGTGGTACGCTGGAGGATATGCATGTCATTGCCTCTTTACTTCCGCGAGCCTAAAGTGTAGGATTCAAGGGTTCGGAAAGGTGGAAACCTCGCCCGGACGATTGAAACATGAACCCGGAGGCATCCCGGTGGCGTATCCACACGGACGGCTTCCAAATGGAAGGTCCCCCTATGAAAACTCCCGAAAAAACCGTCGCGCGGCGGTCTCTCCGCGCCCACTGGGTGAGCCCGGTGGTAGCAGCGATGTCACTCGCGGCGGCGATGCCCTGCTTCGGGGCGTCCGATGTGATCACCAACGGCAGCTTCGAGAGCGATCTCTCCGGCTGGACGATCGCAGGCAGCGTGCAAATCCAGTCCGCCTCAGCCTATCACGCAGCGGACGGTTCGCGGCTGGTTTCCTTCAACGCCGGAAACTCACCTGCCGGCGGTGCGCTCTCACAGGAGTTCCCGACAGTCCCTGGGCAGTTGTACCGGCTGGAATTCGAGGTCGGCGTGCTCGGTAAAAACAGCGGCGGGCAGCAGCTGTGGATGAATGTCACGAGTTTTACGAGTCTGGCGGACGATCATCTGCAGTTGTCTAGCACGGCGGATGGGAAAATCTCGTGGATTCCGAAATCCTATTTTTTCAGAGCCAATACCGGAACTACGAATGTCGAATTTCGCGACACATCGCGCGTGACAACCGATATCGACACGGTGCTGGATCAGGTGAGGGTCACGCCTGTCACCAGCCTGCCAGGACTGGAAAACTCGGGCTTCGAGGCGGACCTTCAGGGGTGGACGAGCTTCGGAAACGTGCACGTGCAGTCACTGCCGCCGTATGTGGCGAGCGAGGGTAGGAAACTCGCGGTGTTCAACGGCGGAAACCAGCCTCCTAACGGTGGGCTGTCGCAGCAGTTCGCCACCGTGCCCGGGACCAGCTATCAGCTCACGTTCGACATGGGAGTTCTTGCCTATCAGAAAAGCGGGCAGATGCTAAACGTTGTTCTGCAGGGAAACAACCCGCTCGTCTCACAGACCCTGTTGATGGACTCCATCGGTGACGGCAAGGTCCGCTGGGAGAAGAAACAACTGACGTTCACCACGGACTCGTCGGTGACCCACTTGTTTTTCCGTGACGCCTCATCCTCGACGTTCGGAATCGATCTTTTGCTCGACCATCTCGCCGTCATCCCGAGCGCGTCGCGGACGTTGACGGTGGATCATTCCGGAATCGACATCCTGACCCCCCAAAGCGTGCCCATCCAGGTGGCTCCGCCAGATCGTGCGGCAGAAACCGTCGGTTCGACCCCGTTTGTCAGAAATTATGACGACGGGACCCGCGTGAATCTGACCGCTCCGGCCAGTTTTCTGACGCACGTTCCCTACAAAGGCTACGCCCTTACTTACCGGTTTCAGAACTGGTTGGACAATGGGGTGAACCTCGGCACCAACCGCACGGCCGCGGTCACCATGAATGCGAACCACGCCCTCACGGCCGTGTTCGCGCCGGGGGCGCCAATCATCACCGCTCAGCCAGCCAGTGCGACAGTTCTCGAAGGCGGCAGCGTCACCTTCCGGGTGGCCGTGGATGCGCCCGGTCCTCTCATCCTGTGGCGATACAACGGGGAGGCGATACCGGGCGCTTTCGGGGACACCTATACGATCGATCAGGCGGAAGCAGGCGATGCCGGAGCCTACTCGGCCGTGGCCACCGACCTGGGAGGCTCATCTATCAGTGAGCCCGCAGTGCTCACGGTGATCCGAGCGGTGGCGGTGGGCGAAGGATTTGAAAACGGACTGGCAGGATGGTCGCCCACCGGCAGTGTGCGGGCCATTTCCGCTCCAGTCTATCAACCGACGGAAGGCCGCAGCGTTCTGAATTTCAATGCCGGAAACGCACTGCCGAATGGTGTCGTCTCACGAACTTTCGACACGGAGCCAGGAACGGGCTATCTGTTGAGTTTCGACATGGGAGTCCTCTCATATGTCCGCGCAACGCAACGGCTGCAAGTGGACGTTTCGGGAAACACGATGCTCTCGTCGTTGCTCTTTTCGATCGAAGGTAATGGCGGCGGAAAAGTTCAGTGGAAGTCAAAAGGGCTCTGTTTTACGGCAGACAGCGCCCGGACTACGGTGGTTCTGCGCGATGCTTCGCCGACGTCTTACTCGATCGATCTGCTGGTGGACAATTTCAAACTGGTTCCGTTATCCTCGGCGTTTGCATTCGTTCCCGCCGGGACATTCATGATGGGCAGCAACCCGGACGACTTCGGCCACGCCTATAACGAAACCCTGCACTCGGTGAGCTTCGCGGAGCCGATGTTGTGCAAGAAAACGGAGGTGACCTGGTCCGAATGGAACTCTGCGAAATCCCATGCCATGGTGCTCGGCTACAACGATCTTCCGGTCGGCCGAAATGGCTACAACGGCGACCTGCAGGACATGCATCCGGTGACGGAGATCAACTGGTGGGATGCGGTCAAGTGGTGCAATCTTGCGAGCGAGATCGAAGGCCTGAAGCCCGTCTATCATACCTCATGGAATTTCACTGCGGCCAACATCATGCGCAACGGCATGACGATTCCCTGCGCGGATTGGGCGGCGGATGGATACCGGCTGCCGACAGAATCCGAATGGGAATACTTCTGCAAGGCCGGCACCACCACGGTCTACCCCACGGGCTCTACAGATGCTGATCTTTCTCTAGCAGGCTGGTACTCCGCGAACAGCGGCGGCAATACCCATCCTGTCGGAATGAAACCGCCGAATGCGTGGGGAATCAATGACACGCTCGGCAATGTTTGGGAGTGGTGTTGGGACTATTACGGAGAATTCTATCCGGTGGATCCTGTCACCGATCCGCGTGGACCGGACGCCGGAACCGATCGCATGATCCGCGGCGGCAGTTTCCACATGCTGTCCTACTGGTGCCGCAGCAGCCAGCGCGGCTGGCAAACTACGGAATCCGCATACTGGTATCTCGGATTCCGGCCGGTGCGTGGTCTCCACTGGTGATCAGACCAGCGAAGCCAGGGCGTCGCTGATGGGAATCGTGCGGCGCTGGCGGTCAATGAAATAGCTGACTTCGTTGTAGCCCGCTCTTTCTAGCATGCGGAGGGCGGTGACGTAGCCATCACCAACCCGACTTGCGACATGTGCGTCTGCGCCAATGACCACGGGGATATCCCGTTCGCACATCAGGGCGAGCTGGGAGGGGGATGGATTCATTTCCGGCAGGGCCTTTTGCACGCCGCTGGTGTTCAGCTCCATGGCCACACCGGTGGCGGCGATGCGGTCGAGCGCGTGCTCGATGCTCGGGCGTAAGCGCTCGAAGTCCCAATCCGCAGGCGATTCGTTTTTGATGAGGTCCGGATGCGACAAGGTGTCGAATAGCCCGCTCTCCGCAGAGAGGGCGAGGTGGTCGTAGTAGAGCTTCTGATAGCTGAGGATCTCACCGGTGTAAAACAGCTTCCGGTAGTCGTATACCTGATAGTGAATGGAGCCGAGCACGTGGCTGAGGGGCACGCTGGCATGGAGTTTTTCCAGCCAGGCTTCCACGCCGGGATAATAATCACTTTCCAAGCCAAGTCTCACGTCCAGCCGCCCGGCAAAGGCATCGCGGGTGGAGGCGACCATGCCGACGTATTCGTCGAATTGTTCCGGAGCCATTCTGACGTTGGCCGAAAACCCATCCGGCAGAGGGCAATGGCAGGTGAAGGTGATGCCTTTGAAATTCCGGGCCAGCGCGGCTTCTGCGTATTCGCCAGTCGTCCCGAACGCATGCTTGCAAAGCGTCGTGTGGCAGTGGGACTCGTATAGGAGTGGTGCGGGCATTTTTACTAGGATTCCAACATCGCCCGGAAGCGAGGGAGAATTTTTTGATAGAGCGAATTTTTTCCGCCGCGTGCGAGCTGGAGAGCCACCAGCTCCGCCGGCGATGTGGGATCGGCCGGTGAGAGGGACGTGGCTTTGTAAGAACCGGCCTCGATCTGCTTCTGAAGGTGGGACGCGCCTTTTTCATAGGTCACCCGCACTGTGGCTGCTTCCGCACGGAGGACGAGTGAGGAGAGTGGTGCTGCATCGGGGTCGGCGCGGAGAATGGAGGAAATGGCGACGCCGGAATTCGATCGATACGCGAAGCCGTCCGCAGACGCGCAGTCATTCCATTTTGCTTGAGTGGCAAGCCATGCCAGAACTTGGAGCGCACTGTTTTTATGCTCAGGATGATGGGTGATTTCCACTGTGTAAATCCCGGGGAGCGCAGCCTTCGCGACGGGGTCATCGAACAGACTGGCAATACCGATGCGGAATTGGAATGAACGGGTCCAAGCATGATCCTGGATGATCAGATCCTCGTTAACCTGGGAGTTTTCCTCGATCATCCGGAAGGACGCCGCCGGGTCCGCCCAGGATGAGCTATCGATAATCAGCCGATCCATCACGCTGACAAGTCGCTCGGTTAGGATGTCGGAAAGTTCTCCCTGCCACCAGAAAACAAGTGGCAGATCGGAATTGAGGTGGGCGAAAACGGTATTGCGGAACCGTCCGGTGACTCGGCCGGTTAGGTAAAACGAGATCTGTTCGCAGCAGACGGACTTTTTTCCTTCTGCGAGATGGCAGTGAGCGGTGATCCAGGCGCGGATGCTCGGCTCGGCGGCGCTATCGATTTCGACAAGGATCGCCCGGCAGGCATGCTCACGAGTGAGTTCCCGAATGATCCCGGAGTTCTCGATAAGTGATCCGGGTTTTTCCGAAAACACGACGAGATTCATCAACGAGGCATTCGTGCGTGCTTCGTCCTGTTCCCAAAGTTTGCGCAGTTCCTTGTCGATCGCGGAAACCGGGACCTCGATGCCGAGTTCCGGGCAAAAGTCGGGGATGGATGGGGTGAGTGTGCTCATTTCAGCGGTAAATGTCTTTGCGGTGGCCGATTTCGATGACCAACACTACTAGGACGGAGTTATGGATTTCGTAAATGACGCGGTAATCGCCGACGCGAATGCGGAATTTCGCATCGTGCCCTACAAGCTTCACTGAGCCAGGCGGATTCGGGTTGGCGGCAAGTTTTTCAGTGGCTCGTATGATCCGTGCTGCCTGTTTCGCCGGAATTTTGCGAAGGTCCTTCTCAACACCTATCGCAAACTCAACCCGGTAGAATTCCATCTTGAATTAATCGTTGTTTCATCACTTCCAAGGGAATGGTCTTCTGTTTGCGGCGGCGTTCGATGATAGCTGCCGAATAAATGTCCTGAAGAAGATCCTCGTATTCGCGGATCGGGATCACCGCTGCGATCTTCTTGCCCTTCTCGTTGGTGACAAATTGCGTCTTCATGAGTTCAGTGTAGCTCGAATGGAAATTCGGCGCAAGCCGCCAGAATCACAGCCTGCGCCATTGGTTGCCGTCTTGTTGCAGGAGCTGGTCGGCCTCGCGCGGCCCCCAAGACCCGGCGACGAATTCCGCCATCGGTGGTGGCGTGTCGGACTGATGCCAAGCGTGTTCGATATGGTCGATAAATTTCCATGCCTCCTCGACCTCGTCGCGGCGGGCGAAGAGCGTGGCATCACCGGCGATAGCGTCTAGCAGAAGTCGTTCGTAGGCTTCCGGGCTGCCTTTGCCGAAACTGGTGGCGTAATGGAAATCCATTTTCACCGGTTCAAGGCGCAGGCTGGTGCCGGGGATTTTCGAAACCATGCGCAGTGAGATCCCCTCGTCCGGCTGGATGCGGATGACAAGCACGTTCCCACCGGGGACGCCGCCACAAGGCGTATTGAAAAGCACGCAGGGAGCATCTTTGAAGTGCACGGAAATCTCAGTGGACTTCTTCGGCAGGCGCTTGCCCATGCGGATGTAAAATGGAACACCGCTCC
>JBDTNJ010000029.1:0-15707 GCA_039933825.1 Luteolibacter sp. | reverse complement strand
TGCCATTTACGCGGACTTCTCCCTCGGTGGAAACAACGACGTCCTTACCATCTCCAAGCAGATCGACTTCGGAGCAGTCGAGGGGGTGATTGGCACGACGGGCAGCCTCAACTCCAAGACGCTGTCCTTTGCCGGCGGCATCAACGGCAGCGGCGGAATTACCATTTACACCACCAATACCACCGCAACCACCCAGGGCGGCGTGAACCTCGGCGCAGCAAATACCTACACCGGTAACACCGTCATCAACGGCCAAGCCATCGCCGGCAATGCCAACGCCCTGCCGAACTTTGCCAACAGCAGCCGGACAGGCGATGTTTACGTGAACGGCACCTTGGGTCTCAGCGGCTCGAATAACAATTCGGTCCGCATGAACGGGCTTTGGGGCAACGGCAGAATCATCACGCCCTTCAGCAACAACGAAACTCTGATTGTTGGTGACAACAACGCCACCAGCACGTTCAGCGGCACGATCACGCAGACCAGCGGCGGGATCACTTTGACCAAAATCGGGAATGGCACCCTGACGTTCAGTGGCACCACCAGCACTTACACGAATGCAACCAGCATCCAGAACGGCACAATCAGTGCGGTCACGCTCAACAACGTCGCCGTCCCGCTCACCAGCAGTTCGCTCGGCCGGCCAACGACCGCAGGTACAGGCACGATCAACATGGGTAACCTCGCCACCGCAGGCCAACTCACCGTGGTGGGTACGGGTGAAACCACCGACCGCGTGATCAATCTCTCCGGCCGCACCGGAGGTGCCACTCTCGATCAGTCCGGCACCGGGCAGCTAATATTCACCAGCGATTTCACCGCACCCGGAGTGAACGCCATCGACGAGAGAAAGACCCTGACCCTTCAAGGTTCCACCGCAGGCACGGGCGAAATCGGCGGTGCGATTGTCGATAGCTTGCTTGGCAGCGTGAATCAAAAAGCTACCTCTGTCACCAAGGACGGTACCGGCACTTGGACCCTCAGCGGCACCAACACCTATACCGGCACTACGAGCGTGTTGGGTGGAAAACTCGTGGTTAGCGGTAATTTGAGCACAGGGGACGTCAACGTTGCCGCCACTCTCGGCGGCAATGGTAACATCGGCGGCAATGTCAACATCGCTTCCACAGGGCATCACGCGCTCGCGGTTGCTACCAATCCGGGATCCCAGGTCACCAGGGTCATCACCGGCATCCTGGATCTATCGGCAGGCAGCATCCTTGATGTCAGCGCCGCAGCGACTCCCACTGGCGGCACCTACATCCTTGCCACCGCTAGTTCCATCACTGGCACACTCGGCACCCCCACTTACACCGGCCTCCCCGGAGGCAGCGTCGTCACCGTGGTCGATGGCAACAAACTCCAGCTCTTTGTCCCCGGCGGCAACGACTACAACACCTGGGTGGCAAGTATTTCTGGCACCTTCAGCCCCACCACTCCCACCGCAGATGCCGATGGCGACGGTCTGACCAACCAACAGGAATACGCTTTCGGACTCATTCCTAACGATGGCAGCTCAGTCAACCCGATTACTGCGCAACTCGACAAGGCCAGCGGCACTTTCACCTACACCCGCCGCAAGCCATCGCTCACCAGCTTGGTCTATGCCTATCAATACTCCACCACCCTGAGTGGATGGACGGCGTTCACCCCGACCTCTACCAGCACCAATAGCGGGAATCCGGTCGAGGCGATCACCGTTACGGTGCCTGCCGCCCTTCTCAGTAATCCGAAAATTTTCGTCCGCGTGACCGCTCAATGAACCAATCCCGAACCTCAGCTCCAATCCTCTAACCTCCCATATCCCCACACGATGAAATACAATCTACAAAACCAGTTCAGCCACACCCTCGTTGCTTCTGACAGCCATGCTTCGCCTCAACAATGGCAAGCGACATCGCGTGTGAAATCCCAACGCCTTGGGCGGAGCGTATTCATGAAAACGGCCCTGCCATTTTTGTTGGTATTTGCCGCAGTCGCGCCGATGTTTGCCGCAACGACCCTCGACTGGAATCCGCCCGTTGTCGGCTCTGGTGGATCGGTCACATGGGCAACCGGCGGAAACTGGGTGGGCGGAACCGCGCCGACCAATGACCTGACGACCCATATCGCCCGCTTTAATCAGACGAGTTATAATTTTCAACCGAATGCCGGCACGACGAGCATCAATGGCCTTCAATTCGGAGACGGCTCCACAATCACAGCTACTTTGACCCTGGCCGGCACCGCCCTCTCCATCGGCAACGGCGGTATCACCAAGTTTGCAAATGCAGGAGCGACCACGATTTCGTCACCGATCAAGTTGGGCTCCGACCAAAACTGGGCGAATAATTCCAGTTCCGTTCTGACCGTCAGCGGCACGGTCTCTAATGTCGCGAACGTATCTCCGTTCACGCTGACGCTGAACGGCTCTGGCATCGGCGGCACCACAATTTCCGGCGTGATCAGTAATGGCGGCGCCACTGGAACAACCGCCCTGACGATCAACAACACGGGAGGCGCGACCACCCTGTCCGCCAACAACACCTACACCGGCGCGACCACCATCACTGCCGGCACGCTGCAGATTGGCAGTGGCAGCACAACAGGAAAACTGGCCACCACCGGCACCATCTCCAACGACGGTGTGCTGATCTTCAATCGCAGCAATTCCGTCACTCAGGGCACCGATTTTAGCTCCTCAGCCATCAACGGCAGCGGCCAGGTGATCCAGAACGGCACGAGCCTTTTAACCCTCAATGTCGCAAACGGTTACAGCGGTGGCACAACGGTCAATTCAGGCAACCTTCAATTTAGTTCCGGTGCCGTGCCTTCCAGCGGGCTCATCACCATCAATTCCGGTGGCGCGCTCAACTCCACCGGTGCTTTCACGACGGTGGCCACCTGGCTCAGCAGTGGCAAGATCGCCACCGGCTCCAGCGGATCCATCGCCTTGACTGGCAATAGCGCGAACGCCATTGATTTCACTGGCTACAGCAACCTGATGCTGGGGGCCAGCAGCGCTGCGACCTATAGCGGCGCCCTAACCGCTGCGGGTACAACCTACCGGCTCGGCGGCGGGGGTAGCACGCTGACCGTATCGTCCGGCCTCAACGCCAGCGGCAATTCGCTCGTGGTGGGGGCGGACGGCTCGACGGGTACCGTAGTTCTTACCGCAGCCAACGCCTACACCGGCGCAACCACCTTGAACTCTGGCACGCTCAGTCTGTCCGGCCCAACTGGCACGGTCGCCTCCTCCGCCGTCACGGCGAATGCAGGCTCCGCGCTTTCCTTCGACAGCACTGCGTCCGGCGCGACCCGTGCCGCGAGCGTCACTCTCAAGGACGCAGCCCTGACCGTCACAGGCAACGCAACGTCTAACTCGGTCGATACGATCACGGGCGCGCTGACCCTCGACAAGCCTTCCACTTGGGGGAATGTCGGTGCCAATACGGTGACGGTCACTGCGGGTGCCATGAACGCCCAATTGGTCGCTGGTAGTCTGGTTCGCGCCAACAACGGTGCCGTTTTCTTCCGTGGAACGAATCTGGGTCAGAACACGATCGCCAGCAATACTGCGGGCGCATCGAACATTTCCTTCTCCACCGCCCCCTCTGCGCAATTGGTCGGCGGCGGCGGCGCGGCTGGCACCACAACCATCAGCATCCTGCCGTGGGCAGTTGGCAGTACCACGGCTGGTGGCGTTCCCACAGGCTTTGTCACTTACGATGCCAACGGTATTCGCGTGCTCTCTTCTGGAGCTGGTGAATATGCCACTACCATTACCGGAGGTGCCTCGACCACCGACAACGTCATGCTGAGTGCCGCAGGCGGCACGGTTACGGCGAACGGTGCGACGACCATCAATTCGCTGTTCCTGAACAACGCGGCTGCCACGACAACGGTACTGGCAGGCACGGGTGCTCTGACTGTGACCAGTGGCGCCATTTACGCGGACTTCTCCCTCGGCGGAAACAACGACGTGCTCGTCATCTCCAAGCAGATCGACTTTGGAGCGGTTGAAGGCGTCATCGGCACGATGGGCACCCTCAACTCCAAGACCCTTTCCTTTTCTGGCGGCATCAGCGGCAGCGGCGGCATCACTATTTACACCGCCAATGCCACCGCAACCAACCAAGGCGGAGTAAACCTGGGCGCGGCGAACACTTACACAGGCGACACAATCATCAACGGACAGGCCATCGCCGCCAATGTCAACGCCCTAGCCAACTTCGCCAACAACGGCCGGACGGGTGATGTTTACGTGAACGGCACTCTTGGACTCAGCGGCTCGAACAACAGTTCTGTCCGCATGAACGGACTATGGGGCAATGGAAGAATCATCACCCCCTTCAGCAACAACGAAACCCTGATCGTGGGTGACAACAACGCGACGAGCACTTTCACCGGCACGATCACCCAAACCAACGGCGGAATCGGTCTTACCAAAATCGGTGCCGGCACTCTGACGCTCAGCGGCACAAATACCTATACCTCCGGCACGACTGTCAGCGGCGGCACTTTGAAGGGCACGCAGACTTCCAGCACGCCGTTCGGCACCGGGTCCGTGGCCATCACGAATTCCACGCTCGCCCTCGCCCCCACTGGGTCCGGCGCGGATATCAACCTGACGGGCTCGGTTGCCGGGTCGGGGAACGCTTTCACTTATAACACTGGGGCGACGTTCTCCTTGGATAAAGGCTCGAACACCAGCCTGACCTACACGCAAGGATCTTCCATAAGTGCGCTGAGTCGCGGAACGAACGGCACTTTGATCTTGAGTGTGGGAGCCATCGCGAACCTTGGCAACACAGTGGCCGGTGGCGGCGAGCGTTTCATTATGCCTGGGACCGTGACACAAGTGAATACGCTCGTCAGCGGTGTGGTGGGGCAGGACCGCGGCAACAGCAACGCGGGTGACTTTGTGACCTACGATGCCACGAATGGCTTCAAAAAGGCGACCTACACGTCCAGCAACACCTTTGCCAATGTCGATACCGACGTTGTAAGCATTACGAGTGGAACGTCAACAGGCGGCGCAACTGCCGCCTACGCGATCAAGGTTACCGGAACCACCCTGACCAACACTGGCAACACGATTACGCTGGGCAGCAGCACCAATCCGATTGCCGGGTTGGTCCTCAATAGCGGCACGATCAGTGGCGGCACGCTGTTAACGCCTGCAAGCAGCGCGACTGAATTCGGGATTTACACCAGCGGTGCCAGCGCAATCTCGAGCAGCATCAACACGGCGACAAGCCAGGCTGGCGTAACGGTCTTTGGCCCAGGCTCGCTGGATGTGTCCGGCAGCACTGGCAACTCGTTTACTGGAAGTCTGCGCGTGAACCAGTCTACGCTCATTTACAATGATAACAACCAACTCGGCAGCAGCACCAGTTCCATCACCCTCAATGGTGGCACTTTGCAGAGCAGTGGAACAGTAGCCCTCGGCGGCGGGTCACGTGCAATCATTCTCGCGGCCGGTGGCGCGAATACCGGCGGCACCTTTGATGTAACGAGTGGGACAACCACCTACCAGAATGCATCCGCCAGCTCCAAGCTCATGAGCGGAAGCGGTGCCTCGCTGACTAAAACGGGATCAGGCACTCTCGCGCTGACGGGAAACACGACCAACACCTACACGGGCGGCACATTTGTCAATGTGGGCACCTTGCAGCTCGGCGCGAGCGACAAACTCGCTAATACCGGCGATGTGACGGTTGGCGGCGGTACGTTCGCCATTCAGACGTTCAGCGATACGGTCGGAGCCGTCACGCTCACGAGTGGCAGCATCACCGGCACCACCGGCGTGCTAACCGGTAGTTCTTACGATGTGCGAAGCGGTTCAGCCAGCGCCATCCTCGGCGGTAGCGGTGTGGCCCTGACCAAGACAACTACTGGAACAGTGACCCTCTCCGGCACGAATACTTACACCGGGAACACCTCAGTCTCCGCAGGTAAATTGCTCGTGAACGGTAGCACGGACAGTGCAAGTGCGGTCAGCGTTTCGGCAGGGACAGCAACGGGAACTCCCGTGGCGACTCTGGGTGGAACCGGCATCGTGGGTGGCAATGTCAGTCTTACTGCGGAATCCACGGCAACCTTCAAAAACGGAGGCATTTTGGCCCCCACCGCCAGCGCGAGTGGCACGGCACTGGCTGTGACGGGAACGACCACGTTCAATACTGGCTCGATCTTCGAGTTTGATCTGAATGCAGCGACGACTAACACAAGAGTAGGTGAGACCTATGGTCAGCTTGCCGGAACTGGAATTATTGGTGGTTCGGGTGCAATTTTCAATATCGTGCTCGGCACTAATGCCTTTACCGATGTCTTCTGGGACACCACCAAGACTTGGACCAACGTGTTCACCCAAAATAATGTGACCACTAACACCCTCGCCTCGATCTTCAGCGGAGGCTTCGGAGGTCCAGGGGTGGACTCGGCAGGTTTGGTGTCTGGGCAAGGCTCGTTCACTCTAAGTGGCACTGACACCCTCACCTGGAGCGCCGTTCCCGAGCCCACCAGTGCGCTCGCCGGCATCTTGATCGGAGTCGGCCTCCTGCGCCGCCGCCGTGCCTGAATCTATCAATCCTAAACGATCCGATTTAACATGAAAAAACCCATCTCACTTGGTTTGTCGTTGTTGGTCCTTGGTTTCTATCAGGCTCCCTTGATCCATGCGGAAACGGCACCACCGGCAGTCGCACCGGCGGATGCCTCGCTCCTGAAAAACGGTTCGATGGAGCTGGATGCCAATGCTGACGGCTGGCCGGACGGGTGGCAGCGCCACAAGGATGCGACGTGGGTGGAGGAAGGCGGGAAACATTTCATCCGTTTGAAATCCCCTAGCCCGGGAGCCACGGTATTGCTCTTTCAAAAAATCCCGCTGTCATCTGGAACCAAGGGGCTGGAAATGAAATGGCGGGTGCGGGCGACCGACCTGAAACCGGGCGCACAGACATGGTTCGATGCGCGGATCTTGCTTGAGTTCCGTGATGCTGCGGACGGCAAACTGCCAAAAGCTCCAAACGCCCCGTATCTTCGCAAGTCCACCACCGGGTGGGAAGAGCGTAGTGTGAAGGTTTCCGTCCCCGACGGCGCGGCATCCTTCGTCTTCATGCCATCATTGTTCCAAGTAGAAACAGGGACGCTGGACCTTGATGATTTTTCACTAACGGTCATCGACGCTCCTGCCAATTGAATCCAGAGCCAAAGTGGACGTGGCCGTGAAACATCCGCATCATGAAAATCCTGCTAGCTTCTACTGCGCTTTTCATGATGGAAAGCCTCCGGGCCGTTGAGTTGGTTTACGAACCATTCAACTACTCCGCGGCCACCAGTCTGACATCCTATAACAGCGGCAGCGGCTGGAGTGGCGCGTGGACCCAGAGCGGCCAGCCCTGTGTAATTCGGACCAGCGGTCTCGGCTATTCGGACACCGCCAGCAACACCCTCGTCGTGACCGGCAAGGCGGCGAATACGGCGGGCACGGCATCCACCCTAGATTTCAGAATGGTCGCTAACGGTCCTTTGACTAACGTCTGGATTTCATTTCTTTATCAACTCCCCACAAGCAACGTTAGCACTGAAGGCATCACTTTTCTGCGGGGCGCGCTGGGCTTGTTTTCCATCAGCAATCCAGGCTCCGATGCCACGGCCTCGATCACTCTGGGCAATTCGCTCGATAACACGGGAGTGAGTACTCTAAAAGGCAGCTTCGGCACCACGCACTTTGTCGTCCTGCATCTCACCAAAGGGGCGGGGACCGGCGGCACTGACCTGCTGGAGGCGTTCATCGATCCTGCGTTGGCCGCAGTACCCACGCTTCCGGATGGAACAACCACCGGCGGCAATTTCGATTTTGACACGCTCCGTTTGTCCGGTGAGGACGGGGGCGCGCTTGGGTTAGACGAGATCCGCATCGGCAATGCATACTCGGATGTCTCGCCGCACACTCTGGCTGGTTTTGACAGCGATGGCGACGGTCTGACAGATGCGCAGGAAACGGTGCTCGGACTGGATCCATCCGTCTCGGATGCGGCGCTCGTTTCCGCCATCCAGGATCATCCAGAATACTTCGGCCTTTACCGGGCGGCAGACATGCTTACCCTAGGAAATGGGGGTGTCGTGCTGGCGAAAACCGGGAACAACCCGTTGAATTTCACCTTCGAAGTAAGGCACAGCGAGGATCTCATCTCCTGGCCCGTATTGGAAACCATTCACCGGACCGTGACTCTTCCGGGTGACCGGAATTACTTGCGCATCACTCTTGAGAAACCCTGATTTCATGAAAAACATGCTTCTATCTATTCCTTTCCTCGCCACCGCCGCCGCTGCTCCCATTCGTTATGATGTGGTCGTCTATGGCGGCACTTCCGGGGGCGTCATCGCGGCAACCCAGGTGGCGCGGTCCGGAAAATCCGTGGTCCTGATTTCTCCAACCGCCCACCTCGGCGGCCTGACCTCCAGCGGCCTCGGCTGGACCGACCTGGGTGCCAGTTCGATCCTCGGCGGGCTCAGCCGCGAGTTCTATCATCGTGTGTATCTGCACTATCAAAACGCCGCGGCATGGGACAAGCAGACGAAGGCTGGCTACGGAAACGCCGGTCAGGGCGGGCAGGCGTTCAACGACACCACCCAGATCGCCTCGGTTTTCGAGCCAAAAGTGGCGGAAGGGATTTTTAATGATATGCTAACTGAGAAGGGCGTCCCCGTCGTTACTGGTCTCCTCGATCTCAACGGCGGCGTCGTCATGGCTGCGGGAAAAATCAGCCACCTCCGCCTCGAGGACGGGCGGGAATTTTCCGCGAGCATGTTCATCGATGCCAGTTATGAGGGCGACCTTCTGCCGGGTGCCGGAGTTTCCTTTACCACCGGTCGCGAGTCGAACGCCGCTTACGGTGAAACCTACAGCGGCATCCAGAGCGCCCGCGCTTCCAAGAACCAGTTGCCTGATGGCATCGATCCTTACGTGACCCCTGGCAATGCCGCCAGCGGTCTGTTGCCCGGCGTCGCGCCGGATGCGGGAGGTGCTGATGGCAGCGCCGACGCTCGTCTGCAATCCTACTGTTTCCGCATGGTGCTCACCGATATTGCCACCAACCGCGTGGCGATTCAGCAGCCGCCGGGATACAATGAGGCCGATTACGAACTGCTTTTCCGCGCGATCGAAGCCGGGCAGACTTCGGGGTTTTTCAAACTGGACCTGATGCCCAACCGGAAAACCGACTCCAACAACACGGGCGGGATCTCCACCGACTTCATTGGAAAAAACTACGGACCGGGCTGGGACTGGACCACTCTCAGTCACGCCGCACGCGCCACCCTCGCGACACAGCATGAGAACTGGCAGCGCGGGCTGCTGTGGACCGTGCAGAACCATCCCCGCGTTCCAGATGCCATCCGCACGAGTTATGCGAAATGGGGTCTGCCCGCCGATGAATTCGCCGACCACGGGCACTGGCCCTATCAACTCTACATTCGCGAAGCCCGCCGGATGATTTCCGATTATGTGATGACCCAGAAGAACTGTGCGGGTTCGGCCATCGCTGCGGATTCAATCGGGCTCGCCGCGTATTCCATGGACTCGCACCACACCCAGCGCCATTTGAAAAACGGCATGGTGAAAAACGAGGGCGACGTCCAGATGCCGGTGACGAATCCCTATCCGATTTCCTATCGTTCGATCGTTCCGAAGCGCGGCCAATGCTCGAATTTGCTCGTGCCGTGGAGCCTCTCCGCCACTCATATGGCCTTCGGCTCCATCCGCATGGAGCCGGTTTTCATGACGCTCTCGCAGTCCTCCGCTGTCGCTGCGAGTATGGCCATCGATCGGAATTGCGCGGCCCAGGACCTTGACTATTCCTTGCTTCGTCCGGCGCTGACAGCGCTTGGTCAGGCGCTTGGCGATCCGGTCATTCCGCCGCCGGAGACCGTCGTGGATAACAAGGATACTTCGCTGGTCACCATCACCGGATCCTGGACTTCCGGAACATCGAGCACCGGCTACATCGGGCTGGATTACATTCATGATGGCAACACGGGGCAGGGGACCAAACAGGTTTTGTTCCGGATTCCGCAGGGATTGGGGATCTATCAACGTGTCTATCTCCGCTGGACCTCGCACACGAATCGCGCTTCGAACGTCATGGTGGAAATCCACCACAAAGACGGAACCAAAATTTTGACCATTGACCAGCGATCGAATGGAGCAAGATGGAACCTGCTCGGCATCCTCCCATTCACGGGGGCGGCGGGTGAGGGGGTCGTCGTCAAGACCACCGGAGCCAACGGCTATGTGATTGCCGATGCCGTGGGATTTTCCTCGGTTCCGAATGATGCGGACGCCGATGGTGATGGAATCACTGACATCCGTGAAGCCATCCTTGGGCTCAATCCCGACGTGTCTAACGCTTCCTTCATAAGCGAAGTCAAGGCTCGTCCCACAGTCTTCGGACTTCATTCCGAAGACGAGATTCAGGACTTCCGGATCCGGCGCCCGGTGCTCGAACATGGCGCTTCGTCCTCGCTCCAGCTCCGCTTCGGCCTTGAAAAAATGGCAGTCGGATCGAGCTGGGAGATATTTGAAAACTTTGACCTGTCGGTGCCCCGGATGGGAGATCACGGGTTCTTCCGCCTCGCCCTGCCAATTGTTCACTAACGATTTGATCAACCCACGTATTTTTCATGAAACTCATCACCCCGATGATCGTCGCGCTTGCGCTTGCTGCTACAGCCAGCGAACCCGTTGTTGAGAGCAAGACGGCACACCCGGCTGCCGGGTTATCGCTGATTTCCAACGGCGATTTTTCCCTAGCAACGAAAGATCCTAAATCTCCTGATGAGTGGAATTGGGACAAGGACAGTCCAATTAGCTGGGAAGAGGAAAACGGTAAACATTATCTTCGCCTGATGTCGCAAAAACCGGGACAGCTGGTTCAACTCACCCGCGCGATACCACTAACTCCCGATTTTAAAGGGCTGGAGCTATCAGCCAGCTTTCGTATCGCCAATTTCAAGTTTGGGTCGTCCTTTGCGAAGGACATCCGGTTGGCATACCGGTTTCTCGACGGAGGGGGGACTCCCATTTCAAAAGCCGGGGGCGGATTTGTCCTCGACTCCCATGCGAAAGATTGGACGGACATCCAACGGAAATTTATGGTGCCACAAGGCGCTGCCAGCATTGAGGTGATCCCGACGATCAACCAGGTCGCATCAGGAACCCTTGAGCTGCAGGAAATTCGTCTGGTGCCCCTGAGCAAGGTGGAGGCCGAGGCGATGATTACAGATGCCGCAGCTGTGGTCGCACTCAAAGAGGGGATCGCAGCAACGACGGCCAAAAAGAAGGCGGATGATGCCGTTGAGGTGCAGAAGCTGCTTGCGCTGCCTTCGAAAACGGTGGAAATCAAGGTCTCGGGGAACAAGCTCGTCACAACGGACGGGAAGGTGGTCTTCCTGCAGGGTGTGAATGTTCCCAGCCTCGAGTGGTCCGAGAATGGCGAGAATATCCTGCAATCGATCAAGGTGGCGCTGTTGGACTGGAAGGCGAATGCCGTTCGTTTGCCAGTGCATGATGGATTCTGGTCCGGCATCGGCAAGGCCCTTCAGTCCAAACCTAACGATCCGGAGACCTATCGAAAAATCGTGGATGATGCCGTGGCGATGGCCGCCGGGCAAGGTGCCTATTTGATTCTTGATCTTCACCGTTTCGGAATCCCGGAAGAGCGAGATGTTCTTTTTTGGAAGGAAGCGGCCAACCGTTATAAAAACAATCCGGCGGTGCTTTTCGACGTTTTCAACGAACCAGGCGGCATCAGCTGGGAAGTTTGGCGCAACGGCGGTGAATGGAAATGGAAACTCAAAAAGGGAGAAACTGTGGCCCCCTCTCATCCGACTGTCGGGATGCAGGCTCTCGTGAACGCCGTCCGTGCTACTGGCGCAAAAAACATCATCATCGCCGGTGGAGTCGGCAGTGCTTACGATTTATCAGGAATCCTTCAGGGTTTCGCTCTCGAAGACAAAACCGGCAACGGGATCATGTATTCGACTCATTTCTATAACTGGCACCGTAATTGGCAAAAGAGCTTTCTCTCCGTGGCGGAGAAGTATCCGATCTTTGTCGGGGAGTTCGGGGCGGACATTCATAAAATGTCATTCGTGCCGGCGAAGAATCAGGAAGATCCCTTCACCTGGATGCCGGATGCGCTTGGGATGATACAAAAATATGGTCTCAACTGGACTGCTTTTTCCCTGCATCCGAAGGCGACCCCTGTCCTGATCGAAAATTGGAACTATGACCCAACGCCATTCTTCGGGGTGTTTGTCAAGGATGCCCTCGGCGGGAAACGGTTTGAAATGAAGAACATGCGGTGACCCAATGTCCCGGTTTACACGACTGTCCTGGTTAGCCGCAATACTTGTCGCGGTTCCGGCTCCGGCGCTTCGCGCTTCCGGGGAGTCGATCCGCATCGGTGTTCTTCAGCCAGAGCCTGCTAATGCCAAAAAACTTACGGACGCCGGTGTCACTGTTGCAGTTCTATCTGTTTTGTGGGATCGCTTCGAGCCCGTTGAGGGGGCGCCGGATTCTGCCTATATTCAAAAGCTCCGCACCGATCTTGACGTGTTGCGTCGAGCCGGCCTACAGGTTGTGCTGGATCTTGGCATTCAATATCCTCCGGCCTGGCTGACTAAACATTCCGATAGTCGCTATCAAAACCAGTATGGCGAAGCATTTGTTGACCGGAAGCCCGGCATGAACGTTGCCAATTCCGTCTTCAACGCGAAGGTGCGCGACTGTCAGGCGGCTTATATGGGCAGCCTGTTTGGCGTGCTGGGCAAGGATTTTTCAGCCGTGCGCCTCGGTGGTGGCTGGTTTGGTGAACTCAATTTTCCGCCTGCGAATTTTCAGAAACAAAATAACTGTTACTGGGGCTTCGACGCTATTGCGCAAGGTGTCACATCCGGTCTTCCCACCGGCATGATTCCATGCCCGGTGCCGGGCTGGAAACCTAGCACCGTCTCCACGGGACATGTCGATGCCCGCAGCTTTCTCAACTGGTATCTCGACTGCCTGAAAAACTATCATGACTGGCAAATTGCCACCACCCGCCGTTTTTACACCGGACCGCTCATGATGATGTATCCCTCGTGGGGTATTCGTCCCGGGCAGATAGAGGCCGCGGTCACCGCAGATCTCTCTGGGACCACTTCGCCTGAACGTAATGGTGAAATTCAGAGAGGCTTCGATTTCGCCCGCTTCATCAGTGGCATTGCAGACCCCGAGGTAGGGGTCCATTGCACCTGGCTCGACTCCAACCCGGCATGGAGCGACGAAGTAAGCGGCGACGAATCACGATGGAGTCCGGTTCATTACCTTGCCTCACTCGCCAAGCGTCACTCGCCAGCGCTTAAGACCTCTGCGGAGAACACTGGCGGCGGTGGTCCAGAAGCGCTACGACTTTGCGCGGAGCGCGCCCGGACCTTTGGGATCCAGACGATTTTTTGGGCCTTCGAACCGGATCTGTTCGATGGCCAACCGCCGGAACTCAAAGATCTATCACCCGCCTTTGCCAAGTGAACCATCCTTTGCATGATTTGAAAACCCTGACGGAGATTCCTGCTCGCTTGTAAATTCGGATCCCGGAGTGCGGGATCATTAAGAGCCCTTTAACTAAAATGATATCACCATGAAACAAACCATATCTCTAATATTTTTCGTATTCGCGGCATCCCTGCATGCCAAGGTCACTCTCGCACCGCTGTTCGCGGACGGCGCCGTGCTTCAGCGTGAAAAGCCCGTTCCCATCTGGGGCACTTCCGATCCTGGGGAGAGGATTTCCGTGGCCTTCGCGGGACAGATTCTTCAAACGACTGCGGATGCTGATGGGCACTGGCGCGTGAATCTCGCCGCTCTCGCCACTACTGTTACCGGCCGTGATCTGGTGGTTAAGGGGGCCGACACCGTGACGCTTCATGATGTGTTGGTCGGTGAGGTTTGGATTGCCTCCGGTCAGTCGAACATGGAGTTTTCGCTTTCGAGAACGGATGTCAGCACGGCCAACTACCCGCTTCTCCGGCAGTTCAAGGTGGCTCATCAGTCAAGCTATACCCCGCATACGACTTTGGACGGTTCATGGGCTTCTGCCGTGCCTGCCAGCGCGGCGAAATTCAGCGCGGTCGCGTATTTTTTCGGCCTCGAACTCTATCAAAAACTCAACGTCCCGGTGGGCATCATCAACAGCTCGTGGGGAGGAACCGGGGTCAACGCATGGATCGATCCAGACACCTATCGGGCGAATTCCGAATGGTCCAGGAAGTTTGAGAGTCAGGAAAAAGCTCTGCACGTCACGCCGGAGAAAACCGCCGCGTATGAACAGGCACTGGCGGATTGGAACAAAGGCAAGGCGGATGCCAAAGCCGCCAACCAGCCATTCGCCAAAGCCGCGCCTAAGCCACCTGCGGGGACGGCCAGCCATACGACGATGGCCGGGCTTTACAACGGCATGATCCGTCCGCTGGAGCCCTATGCCGTGCGCGGTTTCATCTGGTATCAGGGCGAGTCCAACCACGCGCAGACTAAAGAATACGCGCCGTTGTTCTCCGCGATGATCACTGGTTGGCGCAAACGCTTCGCGCAGGGGGATCTTCCCTTCTACTGGGTGCAGCTTCCCAACTTCGATTTTGGCAACCGCAATCAGGATACATGGCAGTGGGCGCAACTACGCGAAGGCCAGACGCAAACTCTGAAACTACCGAATACCGGACAAGCGATCACCATCGACGTGGGTGAGGCCAAGGCGCTCCATCCGCCGAAAAAGAAGCCTGTGGGAGAACGCCTAGCGCGGTTGGCGCTTGCCCGGACTTATGCCATGAAAGGAGTCATCGACAGTGGTCCGGTGTTCGCTGCTGCGACTCATGCCGGTGGCACTTACCACATCACCTATCAGCCATCGACAAGCACGCTGAAGGCCGCACCGGCAGGACTAACCGGCTTCGAACTCGCCGGCGAGGACAAGGTTTTTCATGATGCCGAGGCCACGATTGAAGGCGCTTCCGTCATTGTTAGCTCGGCGGCCGTGCCCGCGCCTGTCGCCGTGCGTTATGCCTATCGAAATGCTCCGGTTGCCGGGCTTTTCAACGCGGAAGGTCTGCCCGCCGCGCCATTCCGGACAGATGCTTGGTGAGTTTTCCTGAAATCTTATGCCCGCCTTTCCCTCACAACGCCCGCCGGCGGACCAGCGTTGCTTCGGTAATGCGTCGGTCGAAAAACTCATGGTCACGATCGCTGCGACCATCGGTGATCCCGAACTTGCTTGGATTTTTTCCAACTGCCTGCCGAGTACGTTAGATTCCACCATCGACTACCGCCTCGACGCTGACGGCCTGCCGGATACCTACATCATCACCGGGGACATTGACGCCATGTGGTTGCGCGACTCCGCCGCCCAAGTTTGGCCCTGCCTCCCGCTGGCGCGCGCGGATGTGTCGCTCCGCGCGATGCTTGAAGGGGTGATCCGCCGTCAGGCCAAGTGCGTGCTGCTCGATCCCTACGCAAATGCTTTCTCCCGCGAGCCAATTATGGGCCACTGGCAGACCGATCGCACCGAGATGCGGCCGGGCGTCCATGAGCGGAAATGGGAGATCGACAGCCTAGCGTATTTCCTCCGCCTTTCGCACGGCTACTGGGTGGCCACCGGCGATTTGAGTCCGTTTGACGGCACTTGGCA
>JBDTNJ010000028.1:0-33336 GCA_039933825.1 Luteolibacter sp. | reverse complement strand
GTCAAGGACTCCAGCTTGCTCAGCGTGTTAGGTGTGGCCGAGTTTGCCAAACAAACCGACGTCGCGGTAAGCACTGCCAGCTCGCCGTTGGAAGGATACATCCCGATGGCCGTCGGCTACCTGGCACTCACGCTGCCCTTGAGTTGGCTGGCGCGGCGTCTGGAAATGAAATGGAGGGGCTTATGAAATTGCACATCGCAGCCTTGGTCAAAAGTTACGGCACCCAGCGCGCGCTCCACGGACTTTCGCTGGATCTACCCGAAGGCACCCGTTGCCTCGCACTCATCGGTCCATCCGGCGGCGGAAAATCCACACTGCTCCGGCACCTCGGCGGACTCGAGCTGCCGGACGCGGGCAGCATCGAAGTAAACGGAAGTCTTCTATCAAAAAATGAAAATGAACTCCGCAGGTTCCGGCGACGGAATGGATTTCTTTTCCAAGGCTACAATCTTTTCCCTCATCTTACCGCGATGCAGAACATCGTGCTGCCGCTCGTCGAAGTGCATGGGAAAACTCCGGCTGAAGCCAACGATCTCGCCGTCACCAATCTGGAACGTTTCGGACTCGCGCATCATGCCGCGAAACTCCCCGTCCAGCTCAGTGGAGGCCAGCAACAACGTGTCGCTCTCATCCGCGCGATGGTCGCCGCTCCGGAGCTCCTGTTTCTCGATGAACCGACCGCCGCGCTGGATCCGGAAATGACCGTGGAAGTATTGGAACTGGTGCGCGAGTTGATCCTCGGCGGCCAGGATGTGATCCTATGCACTCACGAAATGGGCTTCGCCCGCGCGGTGGCGGATGCTGTGGCCTTCGTTGCGGACGGAAAAATCAGCGAGTGTGCAACGCCGGACGGGCTATTCAACGCGCCCCAAGATCCGGACGTGAAGCGTTTCCTTGGAAGGGTATTAGAGTTCAGATAGCTCAGTCATCCGTTGCCACCTTCATCATCTTTGCTGCGATTTCCTTCAGGTCCTCGACTGGGATCGCATAGTTCTCCGCACGACTTGCACGGGCGATGTTCATTCCGATGCAGTGCCCATCCATATCTAACAATGGCCCTCCCTCCACCTGCCTGCTACCAAGAATATCGTGCTGCATCACCCGGGGAAATCCACTGCGGCGATTGGAAAACTCTCCGCTCATCTGGTCGTTGCGGTTCATTTGGCCGCCGGGACCCATCTTCTCGGTGAAAATTTCGCCCCGGGCGGAAAGCCGGACATCGACGGTTTTCTCCTCCTTTTTCCGGCGATAAGTGAGTTTCACCATGCTGCCTTCCTTGCGATCCTTGATGGCTTCGCCAATATCCTCGATCGTTTTGGTCTTCTTGCCTTCGATCGACAGGATCACGTCGCCTTTTTGTAAACCCGCATCATGCGCACCGCTTTTTTCACTGACCTCGTCAATTTCAAGAGTCTTCGCCTTTGGGTTCAAAGTCACCCCAAGAGCAGCGCCGCCCGATGCCGGAATCTCACGGATTTTTGCACTAACAATTCCTGCGAGAAGGCGCCGGTTCGTGCGGGTCGTGGCTCCATTCGCCATGACCCACGATCCTTGGGGAACCGCGCTGGTCGGGGCGTAAACGACGGGGGTCAGTCCGCTGGCCTCGATTTTCAGCAGCGCCACGTCCCATGCCGGGTCCACTAGCAGAACTCGCGCGTTGGGGTAGTTCGTCTGATCCACCGTCACTGATAGATTTTTCACATCTGCGATCTCGCTGGCCTTCGTCAGCACATGGCCATCGGTGGAAATCACCACGCCGTAGCCGATTTCCTTGCGTCCATCGAGCATGACGGCACTCGATGTTTGCAAGACCTGACGCTGGGTTTCAAAGGCAGCGACGACGGCTGTTCCCGTCGTCCGGAAACTCGAATCAAGGCTTTGCTGCGCCGTCAGCGGAAGCATGAGACCGCTGAAAACGGTGGGTAATATCCAGTTAGCGTTCACCGAGATTAAGGGTAAAGGTTTGCGGTTTGCCGCCGCGGAGCAGGTCGAGTTTCACCTCGTCGCCGGCGGACATTTCCTTGAGCAGATCCTGGAGTTGCTCCCGTTTTTCCAAAGCGGTGTCGTTCAGCTTGAGCAAAATGTCCCCTTCCTTGATGCCCGCTTCTTCGGATGGGCTCTTGCTGCCGACCTTCATCACCCGCAGTCCACCTTCCTTGTGCGCTTCGGTGGCCAGCCCGAGGAAACCACTGCCTTTCTCAGGCTTCTTGGCGAACGGCCCTTCACCGATGAATTCGGCTTTCATCAGCCCATCCCAGCTCTTGATGAATTCACTCATCGGCACATGCATGTTCGACTGCAACTGCTGACCCACCCGCGAGTGGATTCCTATCAGCTTCCCAGTGAGGTCAAACAAGGGCCCGCCGGAATCGCCACCGATCAGGGTGCAGTCCGATTGAAACGTCGAGTTCGCCATCCGCACCAACCTCCCTAACCGAACAACAGACCCCCGCTGCTTGTCAAAACCGCCGGAATGCCCGAGGGCGAAAACCCAGTCGCCCAGACGGGTGGACTCCGATCGATCGATTTCCACGAATGGATAGCTGCCCTTTTCCGTGATTTGGATCATCGCGGCATCCGTATCGGCCACCAGGCCGAGAGTCTCCGCTTTCAACTTCGTGCCGTCCTCGAGAACGACCGTGACTTTCTTTTTCACCCCGGTCGCCACGTGGGCCGCCGTGAGAATGAGGCCATCGGCGGAAACGATCACCCCGCTGCCGGAGCCTTCCGGGATCTCGATACAGACCGTCGCCGCGCGGGCTTTTGGCAGAACGGTGATGAGTGCTTTTTGAATGGCTTCCAGATCCTTCCGGCTATCGGGAGCCTTCTTGTCATTCACATACAGGCGCCCCTCCTGGGCAAAGGCAACCCAGGGCAGCAGGGCGATCAACAAACATGTCAGGCGGGTCCTCATTACGGTGGTTAAGCGGCAAGCTAACGAGTTCATGTCTCTCCGGCAACTGATCCGTTCGAAAGTTTTCGAAACAGCCCAATCCACTCGCGCCCTTCCCGCCCCGGGTAGGCCCGCTGCGGCACCCAGCCATCGATCCGCTCGAACCACGGTGAAAACAAATTGTCCAACTCTTCAATCGAAGTGGCAAAGGGCGGCCCGGAGCCTTCCTCGCCCGGATCATAGGGCGTTAGGAAAAACACACCGGCGAGTAACCCTCCTTCATCCAGCAAGCTAGCCACCGATTCCGCGTAAGTCTGCCGGTCACCGGGGTCGATCGCACAAAAACACGTATGCTCCCAAATCGCCGAAAACCCGCGCTCCTCACGCCATCCAGGATCAAGAAAATTGCCCATTTCAAAACGCTCGGCACCCACCACCGGGAAGGCGCGCGCCCGCTCGATGGCGATTTCGGATAGATCCAAACCCACCGCCGCCATCCCCTCCTCCGCAAAAACACGGACATCGTGACCCAACCCGCACCCCGGGACCAAAACAGGGCCACCTCCCCAGTTTTCCATGCCTATCCGACCGAATAGTTCGAGCAGTGGCGGCGCGGCTTGGCCTTTTTCCCACGGAGTATCCCCCGCCCGGTAGCGCTCATCCCAATCGGTCATGGGCAGAACCTACCCAACCTCACGCCCGGCGCAAGTCATCCGACTCCTCCCCTCATTTCACCGATGCCTTCGATCAAACCCCTACCTGGCAGGGCACTGAAATCCAATTGGGCGACGGTCCCCATTGGTTCTCGAATCCACCTGACGCCGCCCAGCGAACTCTAAAAACAAGCGCTGCCATAACGACTCTTGGCAAAGTGCCCTGAAAAGCTACTTTCCCGGCGCCGGAATCTAATCCCCTCACTCTCCAATCCGCTCCCTCATACTTCCAAGCCCTCTTAGCCCAGATCAACCATGCCCCTGCGTCCCACACTCGCCATTATCATTGCTTCACTCGTGGCTCAACACCCAGCCGCCGCCGCTCCCGCGATCGAGCCGCTGATCGGATTCGAAACCGGAGCGAACTCGAACGGCACCACCAAACCCCCGATGTATCTTCACCCAAACGGAGATTTCTATGGAACGACGCCCATTGGCGGCGCTGGAGGAAACGGCATGGTGTTTCGAATGTCTCAGTCCGGTGTCATGAGCGGCATTTCATTTTCCGCTCCTTTACCGGGGACGACGGCCACGGGCACGCCGGTTCTCGCATCGGATGGATGGCTTTGGGGAACTTCCTCGGGTCCCACAACGGGCACAATTTTCCGAACGCAGCCTGAAACCGGAGAGGTGCAATCGGTTTATAAATTCACCAGTGGCAGCGGCGTAAATCCCCAAGCGGGCTTGGTCTCAGACGGACAAGGGAATTTCTGGGGAGTGACGCGCCTCACCAATACCGCGAATCCCTCCAACAATACGAACGGGGTGATCTTCCGCATCAATGCACTCACGGGTGCCTACACCATGGCCATGGCTTTCCCGGGATCGGATACGAACTACGCCCAAGGGCGGGCGCCGCTGGCCACGCTTTACTACGACGGCGCAGGAAATCTGTGGGGCGGCACCAGTGAGGGCGGAACCTTTGCTTCCGGCATCATTTTCAAATACACCATCAGCACCAATACGTTGGCCGTTGTCACCAGCTTTAGAAGCAACAACAGCCAAGTGGGTGGCACACCCGGTGGCGGCATCGACTCGCCGCTGGTGCCAGATGGCAATGGCTTTCTCTGGGGGGTCACACCTCTAGGCGGTGCCTCAGGGTATGGCACGGTTTTTAAAGTGGAAATGGCGACTAACACTGTGACCAGCGTGTTGGCCTTCAACAACACCGTAGGCAACAAAGGAAGCTTCCCGATTGGACCGCTGGTCCCTGATGGAGCAGGTTCTTTGTGGGGTGTCACACGCTCTGGCAGTCAATCGGATGCCGGGACAGTGTTTAAAGTAGCAACGGCCACCGGCACCCTAACAACCGTGCAAAACCTTGGCTTTCTCACAGGAGCCAACCCACCGCAAAACGGACTCACGGCAGATGGCAAAGGCTATATGTGGGGAATCGGAGCCCAGGGCCTAACCACTTCTCCGTGGTCCGTCTATAAGATCAAAATCAGCGATGGGACCTATACCAAGGTGACAGAAACCCAGCCCGGCATCGACACAGCCAATGCCTTTGTGTCCAACACCGGCAGAACGCCGTTGGCTGGACTGGCGGGCAACCCGAGCAGTACCTGGCTCTGGGGCACGACTTCAGCGGGAGGATTCTCCAATGCTGGAACTCTCTTTCGTTACGAGCCATCTTCTGGAAAACACGAAGTCATCGTCAACTTCATTGGCCAGTCCGCTGCTGCCGTCGGCCCCAGTGTTGCCGTGGGAACCAAGCCGAGCGGCCAACTCTGTGTGGATGCGAATGGCATGGTTTGGGGCACTACCGAAAAAGGCGGTGCTTTTAATGTCGCACTGAACAACAAATCTCAATCAGGTACCATTTTCAAATACGATCCCACACTCGGCACCTTCACCACGATTTTCAACTTCGCCAGCGCCACCGGAGAATCCCCCAAAGGCGGACTGACCCAGATGAGCGACGGATTCATTTGGGGAACCACCAGCAATGGCAGTTCGGGTTCCACGGCAGGGACTGTTTTTAAAATCAATCCTGCTACCAACGCGGTGACCATTGTTTACAACTTCAACCCCGCGACTTCCTCCAACGGCCTCTATCCAGAATGCGGCCTCGCGGAAGGACCCGGCGGCTTCGTTTGGGGAATTACTAAAGCCGGGGGAGCTAACAGTAGCGGTGTGCTATTCAAAATTCAAATCTCCACCAGTGCCTTTACGGTGGCGGGATCGCTCCCCAGCGGCAACGGCAACACCGTGGGCAATATCGCAGTCGATGCCGCTGGAAACGTTTGGGCCACGAATGTCACTTATGTATTCAAATTCACCACCGCCACTTCGACTTTTACGAACGTCTTCACTCGAGAGGCTTCCGCAAAGCCGCGCAAAGGAATCTTCCTGGGGTCCATCACCAAAACCGCCGCCGGCAACATCCGCTTTCTCGGCACTGAAGAGATAACCTTCGATTTGATTACCAACGCTCGTGGAACCGCGCGAGCGGTGATCTATCAAATCGATCCCGCGACTAATATTGTCTCAAAACTCCAGACTCTATCGGAGGCAGGCGTCGATTCCTTCAATACCCAAGACCCCAATCCGAAGATCGACCTTCTTCCTGCCGGTGGTCTTTATGAGCACACCGACGGCCGCTTTTACGGCCTCTCGCAAAAGGGTGGCACCGATGATAAACTAAACCCCTCTGGCGGCGGCATGATTTATCGAGTGAGCGATGGGCCTGCGGCCATGACACAATCATATATCCAAACGGAGACATATAGTACCAACATCTTTAATCAAAGCCTCACGCTACGCGGCTACGTGAACCCCAACGGCAATGCGACCACCTGCCAATTCGAGTGGGGCGCTACTTCCGCTTTGGGCAACACCGTCAATGCCTCTGCGACTCCCGGCACCGGCTACACCGGTCAGATCTGTGAAGCCACTCTCACCAATCTTTCCCCAAATACCACTTACTTTTTTCGTCTGCGCGCTAACAGCACTGGTGCTCCTTCTTTCGGCCCCATCCTCACCGTAACAACCGGTGCCTACCTGCCGGTTCCGACCAGCGCCGAGATCAGCGTGGAATCTCCTCTCGGCCAACCTCTAGTCGATAATGTGACCACGGTGAACGTCGGCAGTCACTTGGTAGGTCGCCCCTATCAGCAGGCCGTCGTTGTGCGCAATCTGAGCACTGGCACGGGCGCAGGAATCGTCAGCGGCCTCAGCGCCAGCATCAGCGGGCCGAATGCGGCGGACTTCGTGATCTCCACACCTTTGGCCGTCAATTCCCTATCGTCTCCCCAGACAAGTGCCGGCCTAACTATTTCCTTCAACGCCTCCGCCAGCGGTACGCGCACGGCCATGCTCATCATCACCAGCAACGACGCGGATGAAGGCAGCTTCGAGGTGCCGCTCACCGGCATCGGTCTGAATGAACCTGAAATCGAAGTGGAATCCCCCATTGCGGCGGCATTACAAAGCAACGTGGGAATTTACGATTTCGGCATCAGTGGCTTGACGACGAACCATTCAGGCATCGCCCGTACCTTTACCATACGAAACACTGGAAATACTGCTCTAACTGGAGTAAACGTGACAGTGACTGGCGCGAACAGCGCTGAATTCACCGTAAGCGCCCAGCCAACATCCTCCATCACCCCTGGCAGCAGTGGCACCTTCAGTGTAATTTTCGCACCCACTGGCGAGGGAATCCGAAATGCTACTTTGCAAATCGCCAGCAACGATTCTAATGAAAATCCATTCGTCATCAAAATCACCAGTCTCGGCATCCTCGCGCCGGAAATCGAAATGGCGGACGGCACTTCTAACTTAATTGCCGCAGTCTCGACCATCGACTTCGGCGTCGTGAGTGTCGGCTCGTCCGTCACAAAGACCATCACCCTTAGCAATGTAGGCAGTCAGACCCTAACCGGCATCAGTCGCCAGTACATCGGATCGAACACCGACTTTACCGCAACCCCGCCAGTCACCAGTTTGGCGGCCGCATCGCAAACCACCTTTACGGTGACGTTCACCCCGCAGACGACCGGCTTGCGCACGAGAACCCTACGAATTAACAGCAATGACAGTGACGAGAATCCCTTCGATATCTTCCTCACAGGAGGCCCGCCGCCGCTCACCCCGATCCAAACCTGGAGACAGCTCTGGTTCTTGAGCCCGGATAACACCGGCATCGGGGCAGACAATGCCGATTCGGATAGCGATGGCCTCAAGAATCTCATGGAGTTTGCGCTGAATACGAATCCTAACATCCCAAACGCCCCCATCTTTCAAACCACGATCACAGGCGGAAACATCGAGTTCACCTACACCCGAAGCAAAGCCGCCGTGAATGCTGGAATCCTATTCCAAGTGCCGTGGAGCGAAATTTTAAACACCGCCACTTGGAACTACGCCGACACCGTGCAGACCGTGTTGAATGATAACGGCACGATTCAGACAGTAAAGGCGACCGTGCCCATGGGCACCTCCGGGCGTCGATTTGTGCGGATCGAGGTGAGGTGAGAAGCACCACACCTCAGCAGCCATGCCATCACGCGGACGCCACCAGAGTTCTTCCAAAGAATGCCTTCAGATCATGCGCCGCATTGAGGCCATGGATGGTGTCGTGGGCGTGATCATCGGGCGATCCTACGGCGGCAAATCCTTGGGTGTCGGAACTCGGACAGGAGCCGTAAAAGTCCAGCGCAAGATCTCAGGCGGCCTCAAAGCCGTAACCCAATCGGCGAAGGGCCTGCAGGAGATTTTCATCCGCACCGATGCTGGAATGGAAGATGCCGTCGCCGAGGCGATCCTAAAACTCGACTGAGCGGATGGGACACCCCTTCAACCAAGTGTCCTCTCACGCATTCCGATAGACCTTTTACCCAACGTTTCCCGTTATCTAGCGGACTTGAAATTCGCAAGGGAACGGATTGATAGAGCCAGCGAAACGTGGAGACTTCGGCACACCGCCAAATCCGCCCGTGTGTCCTCTCCTGCAGGATCACCCGTTTCAAGGAAACTTTAATGCAACAGGTTTGTTACACTCGCCCGCGGCACAAGGCACGAGGGGCCGGCCCGCGCGACGTCCGGGCCTTATGGTCCAAGGAATTCAAAGGGTTTCCGACCATTCATTGACAGGCGGCGCTGTAACAAAGGCGTTACATTTGACCCATTGTGACAGTGTCGGCAAATGAGCAGGGATCGTCCCGTGCGAGAAAAAACTTCCACTTCAACCAATCGCATCCGTCATCATCCCACATGACCATGAGTGCGAGCCTGTCGCTCACGGCAAACTTCAAGTCAGCACTCCACCAACCATCAGGCGGAGCACGGACCCCGGTTCATGCTCCATTTTTTCCTTCCTGACAAAGCTCCACAACCGCGCTAAAGAACCATCACCGCATCGAACCCCATCCGTCATCAGACGCATGACATGGAAACGCCGGAGCGGAAACCACACTACCCACTCATGCACATTCTTGTGATCGAAGACGAGCCGCAGCTCGCCCGCCATGTATGCAGCGCCTTACATCGCAGCGGGCACGAGGTCCGCGCCGAGCACGATGGTGCCATGGGTCTTGCGGCGGTGCTGAAGGATTCACCCGACCTTGTCGTATTGGATCTGAACCTGCCCACAATGAATGGCCTCGAAGTGCTGGAAAAAATGCGCAAGGCGCACAGCGTGGCACGCGTGATCATCCTCACGGCGCTCGGTGATGTGGACCACCGCATCCAAGGACTGAAAGCCGGCGCGGATGACTACATCGCAAAGCCATTCTCAATGGAAGAACTCATCGCACGCGTCGAGGCGCTCGGACGCAGGGGTGCCACGCCCACAGCGGAAGACATTCTGAAAGTCGCAGACCTGCAAATGGATGTCCACCAACGCCGCGCCGCCCGGGGAGCCAGGACCATCGCACTCTCACCGCGTGAGTTCGAGTTGCTGCAGGTTCTGATGGAGGAACCTGGCCGCGTATTCACCCGCGCGGAACTATCCGACCGGGTGTGGCAGCGTGAACACGAATACGACACCCGCACCGTCGAAATCTTCATCGCACGTCTGCGTAAAAAAGTGGACGCCAGCTACGAAATCCCACTCATTCACACGATCCGATCCATCGGCTATACGATCAAATCCTCTCCCGAAACGCCTCCATGAAAATCCCCACCATTCTCATTCTCACCGCCGCCCTCGCCCGTGCGGACACAGTCATCGAAGGCCATGTGACCCTGCCTGCGGCCAAGTCCGCGCCCGTGATGGCGAAGCGCTACGAGATCGTCACCAAGGGCGGCGTCCTATCCACCAACCCGCCGGTGGCCGTCGTCTATCTGGAAGGTGCGTTCCCCAAGCCCGCCTCACTGCCCAAGCAACAAATCGTACAAAAGGACCTCATCTTCCAGCCTTCCCTGCTTGCCGTGCAAACCGGCACCACGGTGGAGTTTCCCAATCAGGACGATACCTATCACAATGTCTTCTCGTTTTCCCCTGCGAAACGTTTCGATCTCGGTCGCCACCGTCCCGAGGACAAGCCGGTGCCTTCGCAGACATTCGACCAAGCGGGCCTGATCACCCTGCGCTGCGACATCCATGAACACATGCGTGGCATCATTCTGGTGGTCGACACTCCTCACCACGTCATCAGCGGCACCGATGGTAATTTCAGGCTCACCGGCCTGCCAGCAGGCGATTACAAGCTCAAGGTCTGGATCGACAGCCGGACAACACTGGAAAGACCCGTCACCCTAACCGGCGGTGGCACGCTCAAGATCAATTTCCAGTGAGCGCCCAATCGAGCATCTCCGGATTCCGCCTGCGGCTGTTCATCGGCATGATGCTGGTGCTCTTAGCCGCGACCGGGCTGGCCTTGTGGGTCGCACAGAACAAGGTTTCAACCGATGTCCGCCAGCAGTTGCAGCAATCGTTTCAAGGGGAGATCACCGCCTTGCACCGCGCTTGGGAAGTGCGCCACGCGGCGCTCGCCGAGCGGTCCCGCTCGCTCGCCAGCAAGCCACGCATCCATGCCGCACTTGAGGACAACGCGCTGGACCTGCTCTATCCGAATGCCGAGGACGAGCTACGCGACGTGATGGCAAACGATGCCGATCAACCGCTGCAAGCGCACTTCTATCGGTTTCTTGACGCCGATGGCAAGGTGATCGCCGCCCCAGCGACCGTGGACGCAGGAACGCTCGCTCCCGAAGAGGAAAACGAACTCAGCCGGGCCAAGCTGCAAGGCACCCAACAGGCCGGCTACATGATTCATGACGGTGGCATGGATGAAATCATCTCCGCACCGATCATCTCCACAGACACCAATGAATTGATCGCGATCATCGTGCTCGGTTTCAAGCCCTTCGACACTATCAACCAGAACCCCGGCGTGAAGTCCGGAATCTGGACCAAAGACAAACTCTACCTTCCCGAGGCATCCGCCGAGGTCGCCGCCCGACTCGCCGCGATGCTGAAAGGCGCGCCCACCGGCTCACACGCGGAATTTGATATCGATGGCGTGCCCCATCTGGTGTTCAGCCAGTTGCTCAATCCGGACTCAAAACTACCCCCCGCTTATGAAGTGTGCGTTTACTCGCTGGCGGATGCGATGAACCGCGGCCAGCTCCTACGCAGGCAGATTCTCGGTGCGGGAGCCTTGCTTCTGCTAGGTGCCGGGTTCGCCAGTCACGCCATCGCCAGTAAGCTCTCCGTGCCGGTGGAGCAGCTAGCCGTGGATTCGGCGCGAAACCAAATCCGGCGCGAGAAGGCCGAAGCCGCACTCAAACAAACCAGCGTTGAATTGCAACGGTCCATGCGCTTTTCAGCAGATACGTCGCATCAGCTCAAAACTCCGATCACCGTCCTCCGGGCGGGCCTTGAGGAGCTTAAACAACAACAGGGAATCACCCGGAAAATGGACGACGAGATTTCCGGGCTGATCTTCCAAACTGCCAAGCTCTCCGGGATGATCCATGACCTGCTGCTTCTCTCGCGCCTCGACGCCGGACGTCTCGAACTCCAAATGACCGATATGAACCTCACGCACTACATCGACTCACTTGTAGATGACCTCAGCGCCGTGCCAGACGCCCCTGAGTTTGAAGTCGTGGTGAATGTGCCGCCGGACATACACATCTTAGGAGAAAAACGCTACATCGCAATGATCCTTCAGAATCTGATGGAGAACGCGTGGAAATACAACACGCCGCAGGGCACGATCTCGATCAGCGCGCAGGAACTGGATGACATGGTGGCGCTGCGGGTGGCCAACACCGGCACTAGCATCCCTCGTGAGGCGCAAGAACACATATTCGAGCGCTTCCACCGCGCCGCCGTGGCCGAAAACGTGCCCGGCCACGGCCTCGGCCTTAACATTGCCCGCGAACTGGCATTGCTTCACGGTGGCGATTTGCGGTTGATCCGATCCACCGACGGATGGACGGAATTTGAAGTTTCCTTCCGTCGCGCTGCCGTTACAACTTCCACATGAGTCGCCCATGCGCCATCGGTTATGCCCTCCTCGCGATGACAGCCGTCACCGCATGGGGGGAAGACCTTTTGGACCGCCTCGATGACACGCTGACGTTCTCGGGATTCAACGATCAGCTACGGGCACGAGTAAGCGGCACGCTGGATCTCGAATATTACAATTTCAGCGACGCCGCTCCCGGATTGATCTTTTCCGATGACTCGTATCTTTTGAATTCACGGCTCAGCCTGTTTTTCGACGCACAGGTCGGCCCTAAAATCTATCTTTTCTCGCAAGCGCGGGTCGATCAAGGATTCGATCCCAGTGACCATGCCACTCAAGCCCGGCTGGATGAATACGCGCTGCGCTGGACTCCTTCGGATGACGGGCGGTTCAACGTGCAGATCGGCCGGTTCGCAACGGTTGTCGGGAATTATGTGCAGCGCCACCAATCGTGGGAGAATCCATTTATCAACGCGCCGTTGATTTATGAAAATCTGACGGGCATCTATGATGCCGAAGCGCCCAGTGATGCCAAAGCTTTCAGTGAAATATTGGTGGACGCCAAGTATGAATACAACCCGGTAATCTGGGGCCCGTCCTACGCCACCGGGATTTCCGTTTCCGGTCAACTCGGCAAGTTCGACTACGCCGCGGAAATCAAGAACGCCAGCCTGTCATCCCGGCCTGAAACCTGGGACGCCATGGACAGCAGCTTCGATCACCCCACAGTTAGTGCGCGTGTCGCTTATCGTCCGAACATGGCATGGGTGATTGGTTTTTCCGCGAGTGAAGGCCCCTACTTCACGGATCAAGCACGGTCCACCCTGCCACCCGGTACGGGAATCAATGACTTCAATGAGATGGTACTCGGTCAGGATGTCAGCTTCGCGTGGTCCCACTGGCAGTTCTGGGCAGAGGTCTATGAGGCACGCTTTGATGTGCCTAACGTCGGAAACGCGGACACCTTGGGCTACTACCTTGAGGCCAAATACAAGTTCACGCCGAACCTGTTCGGCGCGCTGCGCTGGAACCAGCAAATGTTCGGCGATGTCCCCAATGGCCTCGGCTCCGAGCACCCCTGGGGCAATGGCATTTCGCGCAGCGACGCCGCGTTGACCTACCGCTTCACGCCCCACACCCAGTTGAAACTTCAATACAGCCTGCAGCACGAAGATCATCTGAAGGACGAAATTTCACAGCTTGTAGCCGCACAATTCACTCTCAGGTTTTGAGGCCGAGGTTATTGATTTCGAAACTCAATCGCCGGCCTGCGCCTCGACGCAAACATGTCACACCCGGAGCGTCACGTTCCCGGCGTAGGGCATGTGGCCTAAGTCAATGGCTGATAGTTCCTCGTAAGGCACTTTCAACCCATCGTCCTGCTTGTCTTGAGATAGCGGAAGACTCAATTGCCGAATATGTCGGGTCAGGTGCCTTCAAACCATCCACCGCTGCCAAATAGATGCACCGCGCGGGGCGATTCCGGCGCTCCGTCACGCCCGGCGCAAGTAATCCGGCACTTGATCGCGTTGGGAGGCGGGTGGCAGTGCGGCACTGGCGAAGGAAATCACCGCGCCGACACCGGCTGCATGAGCCCCTCCTAGCCGGGGCTCCACGTCGAAGTCAGGAAAAACATAACGGGCGCCGCGTTTCAGCCAGAAATTCATCGAGAGGGCAGCTAACAAAAACGCGAGCGTGGCTCCGGCTGGCATGGCGTATTTCATGGCGATCGCACGGGCCCATTCGATTTTTTGGTTATTCGCGAGTGTCTTTTCCGCTGCGATTGCCACCGCTCGCGGCACCGGAGCCACTTCAACCGGTGTCGCCGCGCGACCGATCATTCGTTCCATCCAGTAAACCCGGATCGACATTTGTACTAGAAAGGCATCGAGCTGCTCGGGTGGGTTGAGTTTTTCAAACGCCTGCACTACTGAGCTGGCTAATGCACGCCTTTGCTCGGCTGCGGAGACGACATCAGTAAGCGAAGGGCTCAGATAGACCACCGAACGCTGGGGCGATCCGAGGTAATAATAGGCGATCACAGCGGGGCGGCCCTGGGAGAAAAAGCGCTCGATCATTTCCTCCTCCCGCACCTCGCTGGGAATTTCCTGATCCCCGCCTATCACGTAAACAAACAAGTCGATCGAGGAATCACTCGCATGATAGTTGAGAAAGCTCAGCCGATCGCGGAAATTCGCAGGACTCAGCAGGCCCTGGGGATCGACCAGAAATGTCTTCGGGCGCTCGGCGAAATAGGCTGGTAGAAATTTTTCCGGGATCTCAGGCGAATGCTCGGCATCCTGGGCGATTTCCTCTGCGGTCGGCTGCTCGACCTTCAATTCCGCAGTGATCTCCGGATTCTGATCATCCGGCACCGGATCATCCGTTAGAAGCAGACCACCCGCCACCCAGCCAGCCGATTCGAGCTCTTTTTTGTCATTGCCATTCCATTTCGGCAGAATCGGTTCTTCCATCCCACACAAGGGCATGATTCCTGCTAGGCTCATGAAAATCACCGAGCGCACCCGATTCACAGCGACACCTCCGTGCTTTGCTCGTCGGCCTGCGCTTGTCGGTGCCCCGCACGGATGCGGCGCACTAGGTCCCCCATTTGCGCCGGGGGTAGGACCTTGCGCTCGAAATACTCAGGGTCGCGGCGAGCGTGACGGCTGCGTTTCCGCAGGATGGCTCCAAGATGAGCGAGGGATCTCACCAGCCCATTCGCGTAGTCACCTTCGAGCCAGTATGCATGTGCGCGGGAAAGGCAGTCGAAAGTATCCGACTCTTCCAAAAACGGATCCAGCAGATAGCCGAAAACCATGCCCGCCGCTTTCGACTCGGGATCGATGGTGATCAGGATTCCAGCCGCGTTCGGCTTGGTCACCGGCACATCCTCGAAGGCGGATCGATTCAGCAACCAAAAGCCGAATTGCCGGATGTTCGCAATTTCGCCCAAGGATCCCGTGTAAATCGCCACGAAAATCTGCGGAAAATGCCGTGTGATCGCGTCCATCGCCGCTTGCACTCGCTCACGGTCCCCACGCCGGAGGATTCCAGCGCTATCCGTCAGGCAGCGAATGCGCACTTCTTCAGCGCCGAATCGCGCATCCGCATCCGCAAGCGTGAATCCACAATGCGGGCAGGACGCCGCAGCTCGGTGGATTCGCTGGACACATCGCGGGCACTTCATGATTGCAAAGACGCATTCTTCTACGGAGATCGCCGTAGTTCGTCAAAGCGAATCATCAGGAAATGCAGAATAAATTTGCCATGACGCTCCCTTTCAGACCGATTACAATCATTCCCAAAGATTCAAGGTTCCAAACTGACTTCACTTCCATAGTGTCCGAAGCAAGCGACAAACTTTGACGGATTTAATTCGACCCATCGCCCACCACTAACACCATGCAACCACCACCCCTCGATAACACGATTACTTTCGTTCGCCCGAAGCTCAATTTTTCGGGCAAGTGGCTCATCATCCTGCCCCTCGCGTTTTTCCTGCTGATCGGAGTATTTTCCTCGTTCTACACCATCAGCCCGGAATCGGTTGCCGTCGTGCAGCGCTTCGGGAAATTCACGGAAGTCGCTGAGCCAGGACTGCACTTCAAGCTACCTTACGGCATCGACACCGCCGCGATCGTTCCGGTCCGCCGCCAGCTCAAACTTGAATTCGGCTTCTCCACTCCCTTGGCGACCAATCCTGATCAAAACAGCGATTCTCCTGAACTGGAGCGCGACATGGTCACCGGTGATTTGAACGCAGCTCAAGTCGAGTGGATCGTTCAATACAGCATCTCCTCGCCAAAAGAATATCTGTTTCGTTTCCGCAATCCGGGCTCCACCTTGCGAGACCTGACGGAAAGCGTGGTTTGCGAGGTCATTGGAGATCGGACCGTGGACGAGGTTCTCACCATCGGCCGGACCGAGATTGAAACCGAAGCACTGCTCCGCCTCAAAGGCATTCTGGAGAAACTAAACATGGGCGTCACCGCCGAGCAGATCCAGCTCAAGAATGTCCATCCGCCGGGTCCTGTGCAGCGCTCATTCGATGAAGTGAACCGCGCCCAACAGGAACGCGAGCAAATGATCAACGAGGCGAATGGCGAATACAACCGCGTCATCCCGAAAGCCAAGGGCCTGGCCGATCAGCGGATCTCCGGTGCGGATGGATTCGCCGTGCAACGCATCAACGAGGCAGAAGGCGACGTGGCCCGCTTCAAGGAACTCCTGCTTCAATACGACAAGGCTCCGGCGATCACCAAACAACGGCTCTATCTGGAAACCATGAACGAAGTCCTCCCGCAGCTCGGCTCGAAAATCATCATCGACGAGGATGCCAAGCAGTTCCTCCCGCTTCTGAATCTCAAATAATCCTGAGGCTTTCATTCATTCCTAACATTCAAATTTTTCATCATGAAACATCTATCTATTTTCATCTTGCTCGGCGCGGCGATCATCGTCGTCTCCAGCATGGCCTTCACGGTGAGCGAAACCGAACAGGTTTTCATCACCGAGTTCGGCAAACCCGTGGGCGATCCCATCAACGCGAATCCAGCGAAGAACGACGCCGGCCTGCATTGGAAAAAGCCCTTCATCCAAGATGTCAACCGCATCGAAAAACGCATCCTCGAATGGGATGGACCCGCGACCGAAATGCCAACGCGCGACAAGCTCTACATCTCCGTCGACAACTTCGCCCGCTGGCGCATTTCTGATCCGAAAACCTACTTTGAAAAACTCCGCGACGAACGCAGCGCCCTGTCACGGCTCGACGACATCATCGGCAGTGAAACCCGCAACGTCATCGCCGCCCATGACCTGATCGAGGTGATCCGCAGCGAGAAAGACCGCAAACCCTCGCGTGACGAAACTATCACCGAGGCAAACTCGAACCTCGGCGTGCTTCCGCCGATCCAATACGGAAGAAATACGCTCGATCAACAAATTCTCAAAGCCGCCCAACCCAAGGTGGAATCATGGGGCATCGAGCTGCTCGACGTCCGCTTCAAGCGCATCAACTACAAGCCCGGCGTGATCGATAAAATCTACGCACGGATGGCCTCCGAGCGCCAGCAGATCGCCGACCGTTTCCGCTCCGAAGGTGCCGGTGAAGCCGCGAAAATCATCGGCCGCAAGGAGCGTGATTTGCTCTCCATCCAATCCGGAGCCTATCGCAAAGAACAGGAAATCAAAGGCAAGGCCGATGCGCAGGCCACCGGTATCTACGCCGCCGCATACAACTCCAGCCCATCCGCCGCAGACTTCTATCAATTCGTTAAAACCCTCGATACCTATAAGAAAACGCTCAACAAGGACACCACCACGATCTTCACTTCCAACAGTGATCTGTTCCGTCTCTTCAAGCACATCGAGGCTCCCAAAGCGCCGTAACAGCCGCCGCACCCATCAAGCGGCTTCGGCGATGATCAACACCTCCGCAAATGGCAGATCGGATAGAAGAGCGAAGGCGTTGTGCCGGGTGAGCCTCGCGCGGGTAGCGGCGGGGCTGGCCATGCCACAGAGGAAGCGGGCGAGCTGGCGCGGAGTGGCGAGGGCGGCGTGTTTTTGATCGACGAGGTCTTTGACGAGGCTGAGTTCCTCATCCGTGGCGCGGCGGAATTTCGGGCGCTTGATGGTTTTGGCGGGCACGCCCCGGCAGCGGTCGCAGTGGCCGCAGGGTTGGGCTAACTTTTCTCCGAAATGTTTGGTGAGATAAGCGGTGAGGCAGCCACGCTGGGAGGAGATTCCAAGAACTTGGGAGAGGCGGGCGAGGTCCGCTTGTTCGCGCTGTTGGAATTTCTCGACGAGCCTAGAGATGAGGAGTTTCAGGTCGCCGGGATCCTTTTTCATGCGGTAGGCGTGGCGGACGCCGGAGACGGTGAGGATGATGTCGCCTGCGGCCTGGAGGTCATTCAGTAGGGCGACGATTTTCTCACGAGTGGTGGAGAAATCGACGGCGAGTTTGGCTGGATAAAAATACCACCACCAGCGTTTCATTTCTCCGGCGGCGAGCACGCGTGCGACGAGCTTGCGTTCTGAGGGGCAGCGGCCTGCGAGGATTCTATCCTCCGGGCGGAGCAGCTTCGCACGATAAGTGGCGTAGTGGCTGCCGGTGGCCTCGATGATGCCGTCGATTTCCAGATAGGTCATGACGGTGGCGATGATGTTCGGCCGGATGTCGCAGATGGTGGAAAGATCGTAGGGCGATACATCGAACTTGTCGCCAAGGCGGAGCACGCGGTCGATGAGATTGCCGAGGGCGCGGGGGGATGGATTATCGGAGTGGATGAAATTTTCTAACACGGTGAGATCGTCCCCGCAGGCGAGCATCTCGCAGACGGCGTGTGCCCCATCGCGGCCGGCGCGGCCGATTTCCTGAGTGTGGTTTTCGAGGCTCTTTGGCAGGTTATAGTGATAGACGGCGCGGATGTTGGATTTGTCGATGCCCATGCCGAAGGCGATGGTGGCAACGATGATGCGGGTGTCGCCTGCCATGAACGCGCTCTGGGCATCGGCGCGGAATTCAGCGGGCAGGCCGGCATGATAGGCGCGGGAGGAGAGACCTTGTTTCGCAAGGAAGGTGGAGACTTCTTCGGCGGTTTCCTGGCGGGTGACATAGACGACGGCGGGGCCATCGACGGATTGCAGGCGCTCCAGCAGGATGGCCTTTCTATCAACAGCGGCGCAAGGCGTGACGCGCAGGTCGAGATTCGGCCGATGGAAACTGAGCTGCACGTGATCGGCTGTGGCAATACGAAAGGCCTTGCGGATGTCGCGAGCGACCTTGGGCGTGGCGGTGGCGGTGAGGCAGAGCACGCGCGGGATTTTCAAAGTGCGGCAGAGTTTCGCGAGCTTGAGGTAGTCCGGGCGAAAATTGTGCCCCCACTCGGAGATGCAGTGCGCCTCATCGATGGCGGCGAGTTGGATAGGCAGGCGTTTCATTCGCTGGCGGAAGGCTTCGTTAGCGAAGCGTTCGGGGGCGATGTAAAGGAGCTTAAGATTGCCGGCATCAAGGCGTTGATAGACATCGCGGACTTGATCGGCATCGAGCGTGGAATCAAGACGCGCGGCGGCGATACCCTTGGCGTTGAGGGCATCCACCTGGTCTTTCATCAGAGCGATCAGCGGGGAAACGACGAGGGTGAGGCCGTCGAGCAGGAGGGCGGGGACCTGGTAACAAAGAGATTTCCCGCCGCCAGTCGGGAAAATGGCGAGGGAGGAGCGGCCATCGAGCAGGGCGCGGATCACTGGTTCCTGACCCTCTCGGAAGGCTTCGAAGCCGAATTGGGCACGGAGTGTGTGGAGCACGCGGAAGTTTCCAGTGGCGATGACCCGGTGACAAGCGTGGAAAAGCGCTGGAATGCAGAGGAAAACGCACGCAGCAATTGCATTCTGCGGATTTTTGGGCGAGATAGACGAATTGCCATATTCCACCTGTGACGCACAAACGGTCCCTTCCTCTGATTTTTCTCCTGCTTTCCCCACAAGCGGTCCGGGCGAAGGACGCCTACGTCGAGGGAGAAGTGCTGGTGATTTTCAAACAGAACATCGCCACCGCAGGCGCCACGTCCGCTCTCAACAAGCACTCTTTGCGGATGGCCGAGCGATACGACAGCGTCTCCCGACATGACCATCGAGTGGCCAGCCTCATCCGGGAAAAAACCCGCAGCACCGCCCAACTCATCGCAACTCTGCAAGCGGACCCGGACGTGGAGACCGTCGAGCCAAACTACATCCGCCATGTTTCCGTAGTTACGCCAAACGACACCGATTACACCAAGCTCTGGGGCCTGCGAAATTCCGGTCAAACCGTGAACGCGCTGGGAGGAAGCAGTGGAGTGGACACCAAGTTTCAAGAAGCCTGGCGACTCGCAAGGCCCGTTGCCAGCGAGGTGGTCGTCGGAGTGGTGGATACCGGCGTGGACATCACCCATCCCGACTTAGCCGCGAATATCTGGCTGAACCCCGGAGAGATCGCGGGCAATGGAATCGATGACGATGGGGACGGTTACATCGATGACATCCACGGCTACGATTTCGAAGGCCTAACCGCCGCGATCACGGATTCCGGCTATCACGGCACGCACGTTGCAGGGACCATCGCAGCAGTTGGGAAAAATAGCTTGGGGGTGATCGGCTTGGACTACCGGGCGAAGATCCTACCCCTGAAAGTCTCTATAGATGGCGACACCATTGACACCTCCGCCGCCATCGCTGCATACAATTACGCCATCACCCTCAAACAAAAGGGCATCAATATCGTCGCTTTAAACGCTTCTTTCGGAGGTGGCTCCTTCAGCATCAGTGAGCAGAACGCCATCACCGCGCTCAAAAATGCAGGCATCATCCTTTGCGCGGCGGCAGGCAATGAAAGCGCTAACAACGACACCACCCCATCCTATCCGGCGAACTACACCACTACGAATATCATTTCCGTGGCAGCGCTCACCCAGAGCAATGGTCTCGCCACCTTTTCTAACTACGGTGCTACGACGGTGGACATTGCCGCTCCTGGCAAGAACATTTATTCCACAATGCCGGTGAACAACGTCACCCCCGTCACGAGCCTCAAGGTAGCTAATGTTACTTATGCCTCCCAGGAACTCACCTACTCCGGCACCACCACTGCCTCGGGCATCAGCGGAACAATCTATGCCTGTGGCATTGGCAACCCCGGAGAGTTCCCCCCCGGAGTAAGTGGAAACATCGCACTCATCCAGCGGGGCACCCTCACCTTTGCTGAAAAAGTCACGAACGCCATGAACGCCGGGGCCACCGCAGCCGTTATCTATGACAACACCGCTAATGCCCTGAGTGTGGGGGGCTTCACCCTCGGTACTGCAGGAAATTGGATTCCCGCTCTGCAAGTCACGCAAGCCAGCGGAAATGCCATCATCGCCTCACCCGTAAAAACAAGCACCGTCTCCAATACTCGGGAAACCACCCTTGCCTATCAGTTTCTTGACGGCACCTCCATGGCCACCCCGCATGTCGCCGGAGCGGTGGCGTTTGCCGCCATGAACTTCCCCGCAGACACCATGAGCCAGAGGATGACCCGGATCCTCAGCCACGTGACCCTCGTCCCCGCGCTTACCGGAAAAATGACCAGCGGTGGCCGTCTCGATTTGCTCAAGATCATCGATAGCGACTCGGACGGACTGCCAGACTGGTGGGAGACGGAAAAGTTCGGCAACCTCGCCCAAACCGCCAACGCAGACCCTGACGCCGATGGATTTACCAATGTGCAGGAATTCCTCGCAGGCACCTCACCGCAGGTCACAGGCAGTCGCCTCAACTTCGCCACCTATGCTCGTGGTGGCCTTGGCTCGCATGATTACATCCTTTCTTTCCCGAGCATGGAAAACACGATTTACCGGATCCAGTGGAGCAATAACCTTGCTACGTGGTCCCAGCTTGGCAGCGACGTCACGGGCACCGGCTCCGCCATGCAGGTCATCGATCCCGGTGCGCTGCCTGCCGCCCCCGCCCGATACTATCGCATCGGGATTCCGCCGCAGTGAACGCCGCCGGCAGTGATTTCATTTCTTGGGACTTGGCAATTGGTGAGTCCCAGCCAAAATCAACGCATGTCCAGCGCCAGCAAACTCACCCCGGAACAAAAAGACGCACTCAAGCAGTGGGCCGCCGAGGGAGCCTCCATGTCCGATCTTCAACGCCACCTGAAAGAGGATTTCGGCCATACGCTCACCTACATGGACACTCGTTTTCTCATTCTCGATCTGGGAATTGAACTGATCGAGGCACCCAAGGTGGAGAAGAAAAAGGAGGAAAAGCCCGCGCTCATCCCCACTGGCCACGTCACCACAACGATGGATGCACTGACCCTCCCCGGTGCGATGGTCAGCGGAAAAGTCACTTTCAGCGATGGCGAGACCGGCATCTGGATGCTCGATCAAACGGGTCGCCCGGGCCTCGACCCGGACACCGAGGGCTACCGCCCGACGCAGGAAGACATCATGGCATTCCAAACGCAGTTGCGCGATTTGATCCAGAAAAGCGGCCTTTGATCCGGCCTCCCACCGACATAACCCGGCGTCTGCGGTGTTGATCCAGTGAAACATGCCCTGCCCCGTTCGTCATTTCCCACTTTTCGCTCTGGCACTGGCGGTCTTTGTTACCGGGTGTAATCCTCATCCCACCAACACGGCGGCGTCGTCCCTTGCGAAGTCGGACCTCGCCGCGCAACTCGCTGCCGCCCGCATCGATGCGGCAAAGGATAAAGCTCCCGACGAAGCGTTGGCCCTGCTCGTCTCGGCGCTATCAGTCGATTCAGCCAGCAATGAGGCCCTTACGGCAGCTGAAGGGATTCTTGCTGAAACAACCTGGAACTGGCCCACCCTCACGCTGGATCACCGGCTTCCGGTCGACCAAATCGCCTACGCCGCACCTTCGTCGTTGTGGGTGAGTCTTAACGGACTGGCGAACACCAGCGTCCGCTGGAACCTTGAAACGCTCCAAATCGAAAAGGTTCTTTTCTCCGCTAACAACGATCCCACGCGCAGCTTCATCCTTGATCCGCATCACCAATTCGCAGTCATCCAGCGCGGACCCGTGACATTGCTGTGCGATGCCCGATCACTCAAGCCCATCCGCGATCTCGGGCCAGTTCCGGATTTCCTCACTCCCTCGGCGGTCATCGTTTTTTCACCGGACGGGCTGTTAGTCGCGCATCCCGCCTTTGTCTCGGAGCAGGATCATTCAATCATCTGGCACATCAAAGATACCGCTACCGGAGAAATCGTCCGCTCGTCCGATCCCGTCACCGCCACCTCCCCCCAGCCACTCGCCGCATTTCTGGACCGCCGGGAACTGCGGGTGCTCCATGCGGATGGAAGCTTGTTGGAAATACCCATCTCGCCTGTGGAGCCGGTTCGTAACACTCCTCTAGCAAAGCCGGTCACCCTGCTGCACGCGCAGTTCGCAACCAATGGGAATTCCGCTCTAACGCTCGAATTACAGGGCCCGCATCAGCCACCGGTCCAAACGACGCTTAGCTTCGGAACGGATGCCGATACCTCCCTCACGCCAAAGTCTTTAGCTGAGCGCTTCCCATGGAGCATGCATCCTAACATTTGGAATGGCCTGCTGCATGACTCCACTTTCGGAAAACTTGAAATCACCGATCACGAGGTGAAATTTTCAAGCGACCATCAATCGCCCGTCCGCGCGAAAACCCAAATCACGGCTGCCGCATTCGCCGGGGACGACGTAGTGGTGGGAGAAGCAAGTGGCACCCTCACCATTCACCGCCTACTGCCGCTCCCCAAGCAAACCGCCGTAAAACACGCTGCCATTCAGCCTGACAAATCATCTCTGACTTCACTCAATCATCTCACCGCCGCACTTTCCGGCATCTATTATAACGAAAAAGAACGCACCTTCACCCACCTCGATTCCACGGAACGCCTGAAAGCCCTTGGAGATTGTGATTTCAATTCCATTCTCGCCATTTTCCCCGCACTGGATTTCGGCCCCGTGATCGCAGCCGCCAAATCCATCACGACCCGTCGCGCCGCGCCGGAGGCATTGCTTCCGCTCTGGGATCGACTTGCCCGCGCCGATGCGAGCGGCAAGTCATGGCCTGATATCCTTGCTCTTTCCAAGGATCTCGTGAACAGCCCATGGCATCAGGAACTTACCGCCGCAATCATCGGTAGCAATGCAGAAACTCCGCCTGTCTCGCATTGGACCGCCAATGCCAGAATGACCCGGATGTTCGACACCGGTGATACCCCGACCATCCTATCAGCCATCCGGGAGGCGGGTTCCATCGGTCCACCCGCAGCATCCGCTCTCTCACTGGCGTTGGAATCCGTGCACCCGGAATGGATTGCGGCCTGCCTGCAATCCGCCACCGAGCTACCGCCGGTATTGCTGCAAATTGCGAAGTCCCGGATCGCATGGCTGGAGGGTCGCAAGGCCGATGCGCTTTCCGTCTGGCCCGAGCATTTTCCAACTCTAGCAGAAATCCGCCAGCGCGAAGATTGGGAAGGCTGGGAGCAGGCGGATTACTCGCCGGCCCTCGAAAAACTTCGCCAATGCGTCACCGATGAGCTGAATGCGATCGCCGTCCCGGAAAACTCTAGTCCCGAGCAACGCAAGGCTGTCGCTGACAGGCTTCGCGATCCGGTCACCCGCGCCACTGTAGGCCGCGCGCGATTCGCTAACGCCTGCCTGAACGCGGCGCTCGCATTTTCTGCGTTCAAGGAAGACAAGGAAACGACCTTCCAACTCGCAAACCAAGCCCGTGAACTCGGGGCTGCCCCTGAGCCCTGCCTGCGGGCGGAAGCGCTCGCCCTAACAGCTCTTGGTGATTACAAGGAAGCCCACCCGCGTTGGATCGAGCTGATCACTGAGCATCCGGTGGAAACCCACCTGCCAGGCGACTACGCGGAAGCGGCCTACACCGCGTTTGAAAATGCCGATCCGCGGCAGGCGATGGAAATCCTCACCACCGGAATTCACCGGTTTCCGAATGATGGAAACTTCGCCCTCCGGGCCGGATGGGTCGCCCTACTCACCGGAAACGCCGAACGGGCCTATCAGTTTCTCCAAACCGGCCAGCGCATCGGATTTCCAGCGGAAAAGCTCGAGAATGCCACAGCGCTGCTCGCCATCGCCGCCGCCCAAAGCGGTGCGAACGATGACGCCACCGTCTATTTCAAAGACCTGTTGAAAATCTCGGCTGACTGGGCGAATCCACAAACCATCGAAACGCTCGATTGGCCGGAAGAACTGAAAGCAACCCTGCGGCAGCTCACTTGGTGACCCATCAAGCAAGATCCTTCACCTGGACCTGCGCCCACCATTCCTTGAAAGTGTTGATGAACACCTGGTGATCCGGGTCCACCTGATAGGCATCGTGATCTTCGATATTCGCGAATTGCATGGTCAGCGCGTAATCCCAAGATTGATCGATCACCGGGCGCACCACGACTTTCGCAGGAACGGCCCAGCGACCGCCTTTGACCAGACCGATCTCAAAAAGCGAGGCAAGTCCCTGCTCGAAAACGGCCCGATCTGCGGTATTTTTAAATTCTTCCTTCAGCCAGAAATAAACGTGGTGATCCATGCCGTATGGAAATAGTGCTCGCGGAATCCAAGAGCAAGCCCTGATCCCATTCTAAAAACCTTCATGAGTCGCCCACTTTCCTTACTCTTCGCCCTCACCGGATTCCTCCCAGCGGACGAGTCGGTCCAGCAGGCCACCGAAGCTAGGCTCTGGCTGAAAGTTCCCGAGGGGCACCCGCCGTTGGCGAATGTTCAGGTTTCCTCCGGCACTGCCCAGCCACCCACGTGGGAAAACAATCCGGCGAAGCGGAATCAAACCATGGATGTGAATTTCCCCGTCTGCTGGTGGACATGGAGGGAGTTGTCCATCAGTTTCACACCCGCGCAAGATGAGACGGTGTCGCTGGTTCTCAACGGACCTTGGACAGCGGGAAAGGACGGCAAGCCCTTGCGCCAGGAAATCCTGTGGGACGATATCCGAGTGAAGGGTGCCGAAATCAAAAACGGCGGCTTCGAGACCCGATCCAATAGCGGTCCTGATGACTGGAAACCCCTCTACGGCGAATACCTGGCAGCAAATGTCTGGCCGCTTGCAAATGCCGAAGCGCTCGAAGGAAAAGTCCTCGCCAGCACTTGGACTGATCGCCCTATCAGCCAAGACCTCGTCGTAAAGGGCGGCCAGACCGTCACCATCACGATCCATGCGAAAGCGGCGACACTTCCCGGCTTCGTCGCTCCCAAGATTCTTGGGAAAAACACCCCCGCCCACCTAGCAGCTGCCAGCATCAAGCGCGGGATGAATCTGGGGAACTGTTGGGAAGCTCCCCCTCGTTATTCATGGGGCATTCGCTTCACGACCGAGGACATCGATCGCATTGCCGCGGAAGGCTTCGATCATATCCGCGTGCCCGTGGCCTGGCATTTCTATCTGAAGCAAACCGATGCCGGTATTGAGATCGATCCATCGCTTCTAACTGACCTCGAACCCGTGCTCCGCCGCGCGCTCGAAAAAAACATGCATGTGCTGCTCGACTGGCACCATTTCAACGATCTGACCGACGATCCCGCAGCCAATCGTGAGCGCTTCATCAAAGTTTGGGAAGCCATCGCCCGCCATTTTAAGTCCTGGCCGCCGGAGCTATATTTCGAGCTCCTCAACGAACCCCGCGACGCCCTCACCACCGAAGTGGCAAATCCCATCTTCGCTGACGCCATCACCGCGATCCGCCACATCGACCCGGCGCGGATCCTCTTCGTGAGTCCGGGAAATTGGGGGGCCATTCGCGAGCTTGATAAACTCCGCCTACCCGCTGACGACGATCGCATTGTTGTCACCGTCCATTGTTATGAACCGTTCTATTTCACCCATCAGAAGGCGGGCTGGGTGAATCTCAGCGCTCTTCAAGGAATTACCTATCCGGGACCGCCGCTCACGCCGGTGCAGGTTCCTATCCCTCTCCAGGAAAACGTAGGGATCCGCAATTTCATCGAACGCTATAACAACCTTCCGACCAGCCAGAACCCATGTTCCGAAAAGCAGGTTAGGGATCTCCTTGATCTCGCGCACGATTGGTCGGAGCACTTCGGCAGACCCGTGCATCTGGGGGAATTTGGCGCTCACAATACCGGCGATGATGCCAGCCGCGCGCGCTACACCCGTGATGTCAGGACATTGGCGGAGGCTCGTGGAATCCCTTGGACACTGTGGGAATGGAAATCAGGCTTTGGATACTGGGATCCGCTTAAAAACGAAGCCCGGCTCAAGGAAGCCCTGTTCGGGAATTGATCGCGCGTTGGATGCACTCCTGGCACAGGCATGCTTGCATCTTCATTTCCGGCGGGAGTGAATCGAGGAAATCGCTAGGGATTTCAAGCTGGGCGCACCAGCAACCGCCAGTCTCTCCCACCCGACACAAATTCGCCTTCCCGCATAACGGGCACTGGCTTTTTTCGCATATCAGGGACATCTTCCGGGCAGTTTATAAACGAACGGAATCCGCATCCAATCCGATTTTGAACAAACGTCGCTTTCACCCATGAGGATTCTCGTCACCGCATTCGGCCCCTTCGCCGGTCGCCCGGAAAACGCATCCTCTCTGGCGCTCCGGGGATTGAAGGAAATTTTTCCACAACTCCTAACACGTATTCTGCCGGTTGACTCGGTAATCGCTCCGGCACGAATGAAACAAGCTCTGAAGCAACTCCGCCCTGATGCACTCATCATGCTGGGTGAGGCCGAAGGCAGTCAAAAGATCCGCCTGGAAACCACAGCTTGGAACGAACTGAATTTCGGGGTCCCCGATAACGCCGGCCGTCTGCGCACATCCCGGCCCTTCATTAGCAATGCTCCTGCCAGCCTTGCCTCCACGCTGCCGCTGGAAACCATTCACCAGCGGCTGATCGATTCAGGGCAGGAGGCGTGTTTTTCAAACGACGCCGGGCGCTACCTTTGCAATCAACTGTTTTTCGTGGCCCGCCATTTCATCGAATCGCGCAACATCGCCTGCCCTGCGGGATTCATTCATCTGCCGCTCGCCCACGATTACTCGACGGACAGAGCCATCGCGGCGCTGGCTGAGGTAATTGGCGCGCTCTGAGCCGATATTTCGTTTGCGGCGATCCGTCTGGCCCCTAAGATCCGCCGCAATCCCGATGACCCGCCTGCTATTTCCCCTCCTCTCACTCGTGCTGGCCATTCCTGCGTTTGCGGAACTTCCCTCGGATATTTATAAATCCGTGCTGCGCATCGAAGTCGCCACCCAGACCCCCGATTACAAAACCCCATGGAGCGCGGGACGCTTCAGCGGCGCGATCGGAACCGGATTCATCATCGGTAAAAACAAAATCCTCACTAACGCCCACGTCGTTTCAAACTCCCGCCGGACTCTCATCACCGTTTATGGCAGCCCGAAAAAATACACCGCGAAGGTGGATTTCATTGCCCACGATTGCGATCTGGCGCTGCTCTCGATCGAAGATTTCACGGATCTGGACAGCTTGCCCAAATTTGAGTTTGGCGAGGTGCCCAGTCTGGAATCCCAGGTCCGCGTCATCGGCTACCCCGTCGGCGGCGAGCGCCTATCGGTTACCCGCGGGGTCGTTTCACGGATCGACTTCCAACCCTACTCGCACTCCCGCGCGGACTCTCATTTGGTGGTGCAAATCGATGCCGCCATCAATCCCGGGAACTCCGGTGGCCCGGTCGTGCAGGATGGCAAGGTAGTGGGCGTGGCATTCCAGGGCCTCCGCCAGGCAGACAATACCGGCTACATCATCCCCACTCCGGTGGTCCGGCGCTTCCTCAAGGATGTCGAGGACGGCCACTACGATCAATATGCCGACCTCGGACTCAGCGAGTTCCCACTCTACAATCCGGCAATGCGCAAGGCCTTCGGGCTGCCTGACAATGGCAAGGGCGTGCTCGTCACCAACGTCGTTCCCACCAGTTCGTGCGATGGCATTCTTAAGCCCGGCGATATCCTCATGTCACTCGATGGACAGTCGGTGGATAGCGCGGGCATGATCAACATCGCGGGCGAGAACGTGAATCTCAATGAAATCTGTGAGCGCAAATTCGCCGGCGACAAGGTGGCGGTCCGGTTTCTCCGTGATGGCGCGGTGAACGACGTGGATGTCGTTCTGAAGCCGCTGCTATGGTCCCGGATGTATGCGATCCAATATGAGAAAAATCCGCGCTATCAGGTTTTCGCAGGACTCGTTTTCCAACCGCTCGACACCAATCTGTTCGCCACCGCCAAGTTTGACGACATCACCCTGCGCCGCCTTTACGGCGATTATGTGCCGAAAGGCTTGTTTAAAGAGCACAAGGATATCGTCGTCCTGACACGCGTGGAAAGCGATCCGGTCACCAGCCAGCTCGGCGACTTCACCGGCTTCGCGGTCGATAAAATCAACGGCGTGCAAGTGCGGGATCTCGCGCAGGCCCACGAACTTCTCTATCCGAAAGAAGCACCTGAGTTTTTCGTCATCGAGCTCTTTGGCGCGGACCGCCCTGTCGTCATACCTTCAACCAAAGTCGCTGGGGCGAATGAGCGGGTCATGAAAAACTACGGCATCGACCGCTTGGAAAACCTCGAAGATTGATCCATGGCACGCGTCGGCATTGCCCTTGGTTCGAATCTCGGAGACCGCTTCAGCCACTTGCAGGCGGCATGCGATTGCCTGCGGGAAATCGCAACACCCGGGAAGCCGCTCCTCTCCGCACCGATCTATCAAACCGAACCACTGCTGTGTCCGCCGGGCTCGCCGTATTTCTACAACACCGTCGTTGAGATTTCATTCGAGGGAAGCGCTTTCGCTCTGCTGGAAATGACACAGGCGATAGAGAAAAAACTCGGTCGCACCATTGCAGTGGAACGCAATGCGCCGCGTGTGATCGATGTGGACCTGCTCTATTTCGGGGATGAGATCATCGATACTGAAGCACTCGTCCTGCCGCATCCCCGCATCGGCGAGAGGCGTTTCGTGTTGCAACCGCTTGCTGATATTCGCCCCGATCTCGTCCTACCCGGACAAAACCGGAATATCACGGAGCTGCTAGACCTCCTCGATTCCAGCGAGCCACCGCTTGTTTCCGTTTTCGCTTAACTGGCCGCGATCACCGCTCCAACAGAATCTCATCTCCCAACACGACCAAATCCACGCGGCCCCTGAGAGTTTGATCGACGAAGGGCGTATTAATCGACTTGGATTTCATGAACTCCGGGGTGAAAGTCGTTTCCGCTTCGGTGTCGAAGAGGATCAACTCCGCAGGCTGGCCAACTTCGATGGAAACCGCGGGCAAGCCCATCAGGCGGCGCGGTTCGGCGGAATAACGTTTCACCACGAGATCCCATCCAAATGTCCCCGTGGCGACAAAATAATGATAGAGTGACACCAGCGCGGTATCGAGTCCGGTGATCCCATTCGGCGCACTGACAAAATCCTGCGATTTCTCGAAACGCGTGTGCGGCGCGTGGTCGGTGGCAATGAGATCGAACACGCCTTCGATGAGACCTTGCAGCAAGCCCTCGTTGTCAGCCTTCGTGCGCAGCGGCGGGTTCATTTTGTAGTTCGTATCGAAGTCGCCAATGTCCTCCTCGTTGAATAACAGATGGTGTGGGGAAACTTCCGCCGTCACTTTCACATCGCCGCGGCTTTTCCACCAGCGGATCGTTTCCATGCCGAGCTTACTAGAGACATGTTGGATATGGATGTGCGCGCCGGTGGCATGAGCAAGGCGGATGTCCCTATCAATAATGATTTCTTCCGCGCAGGCGGGCGAGCCCTTGATGCCTAACCGGTAGCTGGTCACGCCCTCGTTCAGGGCGCGCGGCCCGGCGAGCTCCGGGACTTCACAATGGCTGGCGAAAAACATGCCGAACTCGGTGGCGTATTGCATCGCCCGCATCAGCACAGACGGGTCACCGGTGGTGTCACCATCGTCCGTCAGCATTTTCACGCCTAGGACGCGCATGCCGTCAATGCCGGCGAGTTCTTTCCCGTGGCGGTCCTTCGTGACGCAACCGGAAGTGTAAACCGGGATGCGGGCCGTGCGCTTGGCGATATCCAGCACATTGGCGACCACTGTCGCGGAGTCGATGGCCGGGCGGGTATTCGGCATCATCACCACGCCGGTGATTCCACCATTGACCGCGGATTCCGCACCGCTGGCGATGGTTTCCTTACCCTCAAAGCCTGGCTCGCGGAAATGGACGTGGGCGTCAAACATCGCCGGCATCACGATCCGGCCCCTGGCATCGATCACGCGGGCGTTGGCATTCGCCGTGAGGTTCTGGCCAATCGCTTGGATCTTTCCGTCTGAAACCAGCACATCGCCCTCGGCAAGTGACGACGAATTTTCAGAAGCGATGCGAGCGTTTTTGATGAGGAGCATGAGGAAAGTGGGCTGAATTCGAATCCGCGAGACCCTGCGGCTGCCGACGATTTCACCCCACCCGCCGCCCCCGCGCAAGCCGGGTTTTCAATCGACAAAAGTCGGCCCAGTTCGCGTTCCGAATTCAGATTCACTCCGCTGGGCTTCTGGATAATGGAGTGCTCGACGGCGTTGAGTTCGTTGAAAGACATGGCTGATTGAAAGGACTACATGGCTTTGATGGCGTCGGGCAGAGTAATCGCCGTGATGTTCTCCGTGAGAGGGAATGTGTGCTTGCCGGGGTGCACCACATAGAGATGGTCCAGTCCCAGATCAGATTCTGCGATCCGCATTGATTTGGTCGTGCCGGGGTTCTCGCTGTATTTGAACTCGAACCCGATCCGCTTGCCCTCATGGAAAACCAGCAGATCCAATTCGGCTCCACCGTGCGTTGCCCAGAAATACGCCTCACGGTCTCCTGTGATCGAGAGGATCTGCTCCATGGCGAACCCCTCCCAAGACGCTCCCAGCTTGGGGTTGGATTCCAGCGCAGCGACATCGGGGATGCTCAGCAGAGCGTGAAGGATTCCGGAATCCCGAATGTAGATTTTTGGTGCCTTGACCTGACGCTTCTTGAGGTTCTCGAACCATGGCGGCAGTTGCCTGACCACATAGGTTCCACAGAGGATGTCGAGGTAGCGGCGGGCGGTGGGCTCGCTGGTTCCTAGTGAGCGTGCCAGCTCGGAAACCTGAAGAATCTGCCCGTGATAATGGGCCACCATGGTCCAGAAACGCCGCAAGGTGGTCGCCGGGATGCTGATCCCCAACTGCGGGATGTCTTGCTCAAGGAATGTCCGGAAAAAGTCCTCGTGCCACTGCCGGGCCGTCTTGTCGTTCCGGGCCAGATAGGCGCGGGGAAATCCACCCCGCCACCACCGTTTTGCCAGATGTTCGGCACCGACCTCAGTCAGCGAAAATCCGGAAACATCAATGAAGGAAATTCTGCCTGCCAGGGTCTCGCTCGCACCTTTCACCAGCGCGGGCGAGGCACTTCCAAGGATCAGAAAGCGGGCGGGAAGATCGGGGCGGTCTACAAGCACTCGCAAGACAGGATAAAGCTGTGGCATCCTTTGAATCTCATCAAGAATGATCAATCCGCGAAGCGGTGAAAGTACGAGTTCGGGATTGGCGAGGCGGGCCAGATCGGCGGGCGATTCCAGGTCGAAGTGGTGAATCTCGGTATGGGGTGATTCTGCTGCGAGCATCCTCGCCAAGGTGGTCTTTCCTGCTTGGCGCGGCCCCGGCAATGCCACCACCGGATTGTCCAGCAATCTGCTATGAATCGCGGTCAAATACCCTTGTCGATCAATCATTACTTCCTTGAAAGACTAAAGCATGTATTTAGGATTTCAAGGATAAAGTAATGGATGGGCGAGGCGGGACGAAACTTCCACGGGAACGATCCAAAAACGGCAGTATCCCTACTGCTTGGATAGATGCTTGGCCGTGTAGGGGAAGGAATTTACTCGGGAAATAAGGAATTTGATCGGCAACCACATCGGATCCTGAAGAGCGGAGCTTTTACTTGCGTTGTCGGAACTCAAAAAAGCGGGTTGATGATGCGGCGTTCCATGTGGGATGGAAAAGCGACCATCAGCGGCTCAGAGCACGACATCTGGGAAATGGATGGCGAATATGGGAAGTTGCCGCGCCCGGATCAATTCGGGTGGATGGTTCTTCCGGGAGATTCATTTGTTGGCCCTGATCGACCATTAATCAGGATTTCCCTTGCCAAGCCCGGCTGATTTTCCCAGTTTCCCCGCCCCTCTTCAAGCCGCCTTAATCACCAACGAAGATCCGGAGGGACTCCACGCGGCAAATCTTCAAAATCGCCCGACCTGATTTCAAGGCGGGAAACCTCGTAATACCAATGATCAACGACCTCATCACCGAAATGGTGGACGCCGGCGTCCACTACGGCCACCAAACTAAAAAATGGAATCCGCGCATGAAACCCTTCCTCATGAAGGACAAAGGCGGAATCTACATCATCGACCTGGAAAAAACCGTCCAGCAGCTCGATAAAGCCTCCGATTTCCTCGCCGACCTCGTTGGCAAGGGCAAAAAAGTCCTCTTCGTCGGCTGCAAGCGCCAGGCACAGGACGCCATCCGCGAAGCTGCGGAAGCAACCGGCCAATTCTACGTCAACCACCGTTGGCTCGGCGGCATGCTCACCAACAGCCTCACCGTCCGCAAGTCGGTCGAGCGCCTCAAGTATCTCGAAAACATCGAGAAGCAGCCTGAATTCAAGGCCATGTCGAAAAAGGAACTCGCCGCCCTCGGCCGCGAGCGCGAAAAACTCCTCCGCAACCTTCGTGGTGTGCGCGACATGGACAA
>JBDTNJ010000027.1:0-7747 GCA_039933825.1 Luteolibacter sp. | reverse complement strand
GCGGAGGCGAGTGAGGAGAGAACTTTCATGGCGTAAGATTGTTGAAATTGACCGATGGCACCAACCGCCGGGGCGCGGAAATTAGTCAGCCGCCTCCGCTTGTAAAGCCATTTCTTGCTCAAATCACATTATCCAGTGCCCAATCACGACTCTCAACTTGCGCCCGGGCCATCCGTCTGGCAATTTAGTAGCGCATAAAAACCATTATTACTGCCATGAAAGAACTCTATGAAGCTTGGAAGTCGGTTGACCGCAATAAGATCGCAATGCTGCTGAGCGTGATTCCCGGCTTGGGACACCTTTACAAACACCACTATCTTTCCGGGTTCGGGATCATGATCGCCGGCAATACACTGATGGTCTTCGTCACCTGCCTGCTCGCATTCGCCACCTTGGGCATTGCCTTGATTGTGGTTCCGGCGCTGTGGGTCGCCGGCGTCGCCTATTCCGCCTACATGGCCTCCGACGAGCACGGAATGCATCCTTGGCTGCATGTCTGGGAATACCGCTGGCACAAGGCGAAACTGAATGACAAAAAAGCCTGAGCCGCCGAAATGGAACTTGGTGGATGTTCCGGCGATGTTATGAATCGTCGTAATTCATGACATCCGCGGCCCAGCACAAACATTTGTTCTATTTGGAAATGGCCAAGCTGCTGGGAGCAGGCTTCGGCATCCGCGAGGCGGCGGCGGTGCTGCTGGATACGAAACTGCCGCCGGTGCAGGCGAATCTGCTCAAGGATCTCAACCACGGCCTAGAAGCCGGGCACTCGATCGCCGAAGCGTTTGCCAAGGATACTTCCACGATCTCCGAGCTCGAACGCAGCATGATCGGTGCCGGCGAGCACGGTGGGAACCTCGCTCCGGCGTTTCAGCATCTAGCGGATTATTTCGGCATGCTTGCCTCAGCGCGGCGTGAGATGATGGCGAGCATGATCTATCCGCTCGTCGTGCTCCACATGGGGATCTTCATCGGCATCGTGCCTACCGCGATGATGAAAGGTGAGAGTTTCCTGAAAATCCTGGGGCAACTCGCCGTCACGCTGATTGTCATTTATGTGATGGCTTTTGTGGTATTCGTGTTGATCCGCGCGGTGTTGAAAGCCGCTCCTGACAATGTAAAAATCGACCAGTTTCTTCAACGCATCCCGCTGGTAGGCAAGGCACGGCAAAACATGGCGATGGCGAGATTTTCTAAAGTCTATCACTCGTGCATCCTCGCCGGAATCACGATGAGCGAGACGGCACAAATCGCATCCCAAGCATCGCAAAGCGGAGTGATCCGGGAAGCGGGGAAAAATCTGGTGAAAACCGCCCAAGCTGGAAATTCCTTAGGCCCGCAATTCATGGCGGACGATGCTTTTCCCAAAGCGTTTTCCCGATCCTACACCACCGGTGAGGAAGCGGGCACCTTGGATAAGGATATGGCCCGCTGGGCGAATTTATTTCAAACTGAAGCAGAAGCCAGTGCCAAAACACTGGCCGTCATGATTCCCAAGGTGTTGTATTACTTTATCTTGGGATTTGTCGCGTGGAAGATTGTTGGGTTTTTCAATGGTTACTATAGTGGGATGCTGAACGAACTGGACAAGTGATTCCGGCACCAGTGGCGGAAGGGCGAAGATACACCGAAACTCCAGACTCACTTTTCCTGAATTAAAATTCCCCACGCTACATGAGCTTGGCAAAAGTTTGGCATCAATTATGCCCGTAGCTCATTCACGCTAAGGATCATTCAAACGCTTCTGGCCCTCTTGACCGTCCCGCCGAAAGAATGCTTGTTGATATCGGCGAAGTCTCCGGTATCGTTACGCTCCTTATGCAATCGGGAAACCCAAAATATGCGGGAGGCTCACTCCAAATGGGTCGCGGGAAATCGCCCCGAAAGGTCTTGGTTCTCTTGGGGGTCCTCTCCTTCCACTCCCACTGTTTGGCCGAGCTTGATGGTGACGCGAATCAGTTGAGCGATGTCTGGCAGCGGAAGTACGGAGTCGGCGCGATCCCCGCCACAGGGGACGCAGACGGTGACGGGTACACTAATGCACAGGAAAACCGATTCGGCACTAATCCAAACGACGCCAACTCGCGACCGGCCATCTCTAACTCGATGTCGGATTCCGGCCGTCTTGACGCCTCCTGGTACGGCGAGCCCGGAAAAATCTATCAGCTTGAAGCTGGCAAAACCCTTTCCGACTGGACGCTTCGCAGCCGACAAAACGGCCAGGGAGGCCTGCTTGCGGGCAGCATCGAAGGCGAATCCGGACAGCCGCTTTTCATGCGGTTGGGAGCCGCCGACGTGGATACCGACGGCGACGGACTCACCGACTGGGAGGAACTCAGCACCGGCTTCAATCCGGCCCGTATCTATAGCGAAGGCCTTGGCACCCTGAACACTAACACCGATAAACAACGCCTTGCCAGCGCACTCACCGCCGTCACCAACACAATCTCCGTGGCAGCCGCTGATTCAGCCATGTCGGAAGATTGGCCGGATCCCGGCCGCTTCGTCATCCGCCGCACCGGAAATCTTAACAAGGTCAACGTCTTCTTCTCCTACGGAGGCACCGCCACCAACGGCACCGACTACTCCGCACCCACCGCGATGGCCACCATTCCGTTTGGCGCGGACGAGACGACGATAAACGTCATCCCTCTCGCCGATGCGGAATCCGAATCGGCGGAGACCGTCACGCTCACCTTGCTGCCGGACAGCTCCTACACACTCGGCTCCGGCACCAGCGCCACATTAAACCTCACGGATGCTTCAAATGGAAAACCCTCTGCAAAAGCCGCCGCCCGCTTTCTCACCCAATCCACACTCGGCCCCGCGCCGGAGGAACTCGCCCGCGTGACAGACCTGGGCTACGGTGCCTGGATCGAGGATCAATTCCTTCGGCCTCCCAATCTCCACCTGCCCCTTGTCCAGACCTGGCAGGCGGAGCTGCAGACCACCACATTCACCAACAGCGTTTTGGTAAACGTGGAGCACCGGATGGAGGCTTGGTGGCGGCAGTCGATGCGCACCGATTCCTCATCCGATCCACTCAGGCAGCGCATGGCCTTCGCGTTGAGTCAGATTTTCGTGATCTCAGACCGCATGGACTCCCTGAACAATGATCAGCGTGCCATGACGGGTTATTATGACACCCTCCTGAACAACGCTTTCGGCACCTACCGCCAGTTGCTAGAAAGTGTGACCCGCCACCCCTGGATGGGCCTCTATCTGAGCTCGCTGAAAAACCGCAAGGCCGATCTATCTATCAACCGATTCCCGGATGAAAACTATGCCCGCGAGGTCATGCAGCTTTTAAGCATCGGCCTCTGGCGGCTCAATCCCGATGGCAGCCAATACCTCTCGACCGGCAGCGACCTCGGCCCTGACGGCGAGACGATCCCGGCGGGCCAGCCCATTCCGACCTACGGCCAGACCCAGATCAGCGAGATCGCCCGCGTATTCACCGGCCTGAGCTACAGCATGCGTTTCACCAGCACCACGGACCCTACAGAGATCGTGACCACCGCTTTTTCCCAAAGTAACAGCATCCCCTGGCGGCCGATGCGAATGTTCGACGGAGAACATGACATTGCTGCGAAAACTATCAGCTTTCCCGGCATGGCTCCGCTGGTTCTGCCTCCGCGCACCGGCACATCGACGAACAGCCAGACCGGCGGAGATGCCGATCTGAGCGCCTTTCTCGATCACCTAGCGAGCCACCCGAACGTCGCGCCCTTCATCAGCCGTCTGCTCATTCAGCGGCTGGTCACATCGAACCCCACGCCCGCTTATGTTGGGAGGGTTTCCTCCGCCTTCAGCAGCTCGGGAGGCGACCTGAAGGCCGTGATCCGCGCGATTCTGCTGGATTCCGAGGCCCGTGATTACAGCCGCCTTTCCGTGGCTTCGCACGGTATGGTTCGCGAGCCTTACATCCGCTACATCGCCATGGCCCGCACCCTTGAAGCCGCGCCAGCGGATGCTGCGGTCTCTGGGGGACGCTACCGCGGATTCGGCGGACTGGATGGTGATTTCCTGCAACGTCCGCTCAGCGCTCCAAGTGTCTTCAATTTCTACTCGCCGGAAAACAAACCTTCCGGCCCCCTCCGCGACAATGGTCTGAGTTCGCCGGAAATGCAGATCACCAACAGCGTCACCTCCATCACCGGCCCCAACCGCTACAACTCCGCTCTCAGCGTGACCTCCACCACGTTGAACACCGCCACCATCCCCACGAACGGCGGATGGACCCAGCTCAATACAAGCGGACAAACCGACAACGGCGCAACACCGGAGAACGAATACCTCTGGAATACCCGCATCAACGAGGCGAAGTGGCTCAACCTCGCCACCACCAATCCACCCGCCCTCGCGCCGGACGCCATGGTCGCCGCTCTCGACGAGATGCTCTGTTATGGCAACATGAGCCAGCGCACTTTCCGTGCCATCACCCGCGCCCTCAACCGCCAGGACGATCCCTTCGCCGCCGGCCTCACCACCCTCGTCCGCGACCAGCGAATCCGCGCCCGCCTGAGAAACGCCATCCACCTCGTCACCACCTCGGCGGACTACGCCGTTCTGAAATAAACCGCCATGTCCTCTCCTATCAGCCGCCGTGATTTCCTCGGGCAATCGAGCTGCGCCGCCGTCGGCTCGCTCGGCCTGCTCTCTACTCTGCTCAACCTCCGTATGGCGAACTCCGCCGTCGCTCAAGGACTGACGCAGGGAGACGACTTCCGCTCACTCGTCTGCCTCTTCTTCGCGGGCGGCTTGGATTCCTACAACCTGCTCATGCCCGCCGCCGGCAGCTCCGTTTACAACAACTATGTCACCACTCGCGGCGGACTTTATGACTTGGCGACCAATTCCGACGGCCTTGCGATCAACGGCCTTCCTCTCGCCGCGCATGGCACCGATCCCTTCGCCTTCGGGGTCCATCCGAGCTGCGGTGATCACAACAGCCAGCCCGGCATCCAGTCGCTTTACGGATCGGGAAAACTCGCCTTCGTCAGCAACGTTGGCACCCTCGCCGAACGCCTCACCAAGACCGGGTATAACAACTCGTCCGCCCTCCGCCCGCGCGGCCTCTACTCCCATGCGGATCAGGTCCAGCAGTGGCACACCTCCGTCACCACCCAAGCCCGCTCACTCGGCTGGGCCGGTTCCGCCGCGGATCTCCTTCACGCCGGAAATACCAGCGCCAAGGTTTCCATGAACATTTCGCTGAGCGGAAACAACATCTGGCAGACGGGGAACAAGCTTTTCGCTTACAGCATCGGCACTTCCGGCAGCACCCTGCCCTCGGAGTACAATTCGCCTTACGCTACGCCGACGATCAGCACCACGAACCGCACGGCGATCCGCACCGCCGCCCTCGACAACCTTCTCCAACAGGAATACCAAAACCTGCTCGACCAGACTTTTACAAAAAACCTCAAGGACTCCGTCGAGGCGAGCGCCGCCTTCAAGGACGCGTTCGATGACTCTGCGGCAGCCTCCCCGTTCACCACTCTATTTCCCGGCGACGCGGCCTATGTGTATCCCCCCGGCTACACCGCTGCGAACGACCCCGCACGCACCATCGGCCAACAGTTCAAAGCCATCGTCCGCAGCATCAAGATCCATCAGGAACTCGGCCTCCGCCGCCAGACCTTCTTTATCAACTACGGTGGCTGGGATCACCACGATGAAGTCATCAACAACATGAACAAGATGGTGGATGTGGTGAACCGCTGTCTCGCCTCCTACTGGCAGGCACTGGGTGAAATCAGTCTCCAGAACAACGTCACCCTCTACACCGCGTCCGACTTCGCCCGCACCCTCACCTCCAATGGTGCCGGCTCCGACCACGCGTGGGGCGGAAATGCCTTCGTTCTCGGCGGCGGGGTGAACGGCGGCAGGGTTTACGGTTCCTATCCGGATGTCGCGCTCAACGGTCCCAGTGTCGTCACCAGCCGCGGCATCACACTGCCTGCCGTTTCCGTGGATGAATACTTCGCGGAACTCGCACTCTGGCTCGGCGTCTCCGCCAGCGACCTGCCCAGCGTCCTGCCGCGCATTAACACTTTCTATACCCCGGGCGGAACGCCTCCCGTCGGTTTCATGCAGGCATGAAACCCACCCCAAAGCGGCTCCTGGCGGCGCTGGCTGTTCTCTGCATCTGGCTGGTCGTTTCCAGATGGGAGTGGAAAAAGGTCGGGCCTCCGGACGCCGATCCGCCGCCACCGACCCCATCGGTCCTCGCTCCGCCGCCGGTCCCGTCGCTCCTCCCTGCCCGCCGGCCCACTCCGGAACATCCCGCGAACTCTTGGGAACGTCTGCTCGCCGCCGATGGCAGTCCCGTGGAAGACCGCGCCGCCTTACAGGACATCGTCACCAGTTATCTCCAAAGCGCCCCCGACAACATCCGCCCGCCCCTCGGCACCAACGACGAAATCACCCACGCAATCATGGATCGCGACACGTTAGGAGATTCCGCGATCCCTGCCAGCCACCCCGCCATCGTCTCCGGCAGATTGGTCGATCGTTGGGGATCTCCCTGGTTTTTCCACCAGCTCTCCGCCGACGTGATCGAAGTCCGCAGTGCCGGCCCGGACCGGAAACTCTTCAGCACCGATGATGTGGTGAAATGAGGAACCTGTCCCGCGACAACCGGGGACAGCGTGAATATTGATAGACGAACGCCTGTTTACGCCATCCCTAATCCTTCGCTGATTTCGGATCGAGCGCATCACGGAGACCATCGCCGAGGAAGTTGAGAGCGAAGAGAGTTCCCGCGAAGAAGATGGAGGGGAAGAAAAGCAGCAGCCAGTTGATCTCCATGCGGTCGGCACCCTCCTTGATGAGGATACCCCACGAGCTGTTGGGGGGCTTCACGCCGAGACCGAGGAAGGAGAGCACACTTTCCAACAGCATGATGCCGGGCACGGCGAGGGTGGTGTAGATGATGATGGGGCCGATGACGTTCGGCAGGATGTGGCGGAAAAGAATGCGGCCACGGCCGAGACCTAACGAGACAGCGGCTTCCACGAACTCCTGCTTTTTCACCGACATCACCTGCGCACGGACAATGCGGGCGATGGTCAGCCAGCCGATCGCGCCAATGGCGATGAAGAGCGGGATGAGGGTCGTAATAGGAGCCACACGATCCCGCTCAAATCCGGTGGCGGTGATGACCCACTCGGTGAATCGCGATGCAGGCTCATCCACGACAAGGGCGAATAAAATCACTAACACGAGAAACGGCAGCGCAAACAGAATGTCCACGAAACGCATGAGCAGGTCGTCGATTTTGCCACCAACATATCCGGCGATGGCTCCGTAGATCACTCCAATGAACACGGCGACGGCGGTGGCGACGATCCCGACCAGCAGGGATACCTGGCCACCATAGAGCACGCGGGCGAAAAGATCGCGGCCGAGCTGGTCGGTGCCGAACCAATGCGCGGCGGAAGGCGGGGCGGACGAGTTAGAAAGATCAATGACCGTGGGGCTTTGCACAATCGGAAGCAGCGGGCCGATGAAACAAAGCAGCAGAATAACAATAAGCACGAAGAGGCTGACGATTGCCGCGCGGTTGTGGGCGAGGCGGTGCCAAGCGTCTTTCCAAAGTGAGGTGCCTTTTTCCATGAAGATATTGATAGATTATGGATGATTTTTAATGGAAAGAACTGAAGGAGAGACGGCGATGCATTTTTTACTATCAACTCTCAATAATCAACTCTTCCGCAGCCGCGGGTTGAGGGCGATCTGGGCG
>JBDTNJ010000026.1:0-4667 GCA_039933825.1 Luteolibacter sp. | reverse complement strand
CCACATCCGCCGCCGACGATTGGTTCAACGCTTTTCTAAACGCCCAGCCGTCCCCCACTTCCGGCACTCCGGAGAAATCCGCCGCGCCGACTTCCACCACGCCACCGTCCCTCTACCGCAGCGATTTCCACTGGGCCAAGGAAGGATTCGAAACCCTCCGCGCCGCCGGCATCCCGCTCGAAGTCAACGCCGACGAAGCCTCCGGCCAAATTGACATTTCCCAACCCGAGGAACTTCGCCGCCGCCTCAAAAAACACCCCGAGGAAATCTGCGCCAACACCTCCGGCCACCTTTCCCTCACCACCAACCGCACGACCCTTAATCGCGAAATCATCCGCTGCCGCTCCGAGGAAGGTCTCTGGCCCCGCCTCCACCTGCTCTGGGAACTCCATCCCGCACTTCGCTGGATGCAGGACAAGCTTCTCTCCCGCTTCGGCCGCAACCAAGCCGCCTGCATCCACCTCCGTCACCTCGATCCTGGCGAGCGCATCGTCCTCGGCACCGGCATCATCCCGAACCGCAAGGGCCACCCGCTCATCCAGCGCTGGTATGGCGTCCGTTTCGTCGGCGGAAAACTCAAGGAAACCCTCACCCTTGAACAGACCCTCGCCCGCACCCGCTTTTCCGAGGACCACCCGAACCCCGCCAAAGCTCTCGACTTCGCCGCCGTCGAGAAACTCTTCCCCGAAACCGTCGAGTGCCTCGCCATTCATCTATCCGAAGCACGCGATTCCTTTCGCCGGGACACCCAGCCAGAACTCGAAAGCCAGCTCGCCAAGCTCCGCGCTTTCCTCGATTCCCGGACCACCCAACTCGAACTCGATTTCGTCGAGTCTATCTCCAAAGGCCTCGCCTCCACCCACGACTACAAGCGTCAGAAGAAGGAAGCCGACCAACGCGCCATCCACAAGAAACACGACGACTACAAAACCTGGATCACCGAAACCATGGAAACCGAAGACAGCCCCTCCATCCGCCTCTTCGCCGTCTTCGGAAACTTCGATAGCTGATGTCTGGAGCGTGTGCTGAAAAATGCAAAAACACCCAGATTGCGTCCCTTTCTACATATCACAGCACACGACTGCGCCTTTCGTCCTTTACCTGACGTAAAAATAACCCATTATTTCCGTCAGACCACTGCCCCAAGAAACGTCAAAATCAGTTGATTCTACAATTCGTAGCCGGATTTACGGCCACGGGAAGGGCTGGGTATTCACGCCTAAGCATTTCCGGGATCTCGGAAGCACGGCGGCGGTTGATTCCAGCCTTCGCCGACTCAAGGCAGCCGGCACCATCCGTCAGCTCGCCCGCGGCCTCTACGACTACCCCGTGAATGACCCCATTCTCGGCACAGTCGCCCCATCCGCCGACGCCATCGCTCGTGCCCTTGTCGCCCGGGACGCCATCCGCATCCAGCCATCCGGTGCCTACGCCGCCAATGTGCTCGGACTCTCGAACCAGGTTCCATCCCGCATCGTCTTCCTCTCCGATGGCCCGGCCCGCAAGGTGAAGATCGGCAAACGGGAAATCATCCTCCAGCGCACCACCCCGAGGAACATGGCCACGGCTGGAAGAATTAGTGGCACTCTCATCCAGGCACTCCGGCACCTCGGGCAGGATCAGGTCGATGACACCGTCCTCGCCATCCTCCGCCGCCACCTCGCCGATGCCGACCACGCCGTCCTCCGCAAGGATCTCGTCCATGCGCCGGTGTGGATCGCAGCCCTGCTCCTCCCCCTGATAGAACCTCCGCACTGACTCATGGATACATTTCTCCAGCTCCCCGCCGCCCGTCGCCTTCTCGCCTTCCAACAGGTCGATGAAACGATGGGCTTGCAGGCGGCAAGCGTGGAAAAGGACTTCTGGGTCTGCTGGACCTTGCGTGAACTCTTCTCCCTGCCCGGTATCGGCGAGCACCTCACCTTCAAGGGCGGCACCTCACTTTCCAAGGCATGGAAGCTCATCGAGCGATTTTCCGAGGACATCGACATCATCGTGGACAAGGAGGTCCTCGGCTTCGGCGGTGATTCCGCTCCGGATCTGACCCCCAGCAACAAACAACGTAAGGTCCGCCTCGAAGGTCTCATGAATGCCTGCCGCGAATGGGTGCAAGGCACGCTGCAACCCGCTCTCACATCCCGCATCCAGGAAACTCTCGGCGATACCGGCTGGCAGATCGAGGTCGATCCCGACATCCCGGACGGCCAGTGCCTGCTCTTCCACTACCCATCGGTCTTCGCGACCAGCGCGGCCGGCTATGTCCGCCCCGTCGTGAAAATCGAACTCGGTGCCCGCTCCGATGACTGGCCTGCGGAGGAAAAACCCATCCTCCCCTACGTGACCGAGCAGTTCCCCGCCTTCGATCCCGCACCGGCCTTCAACGTCCGTGTCCTCGCCGCCGAACGCACCTTCTGGGAAAAAGCCTGCCTCCTCCACGAGGAAACTTTCCGTCCTGTCGGCAAGCCCCGGAAGATCCGCATGGCCCGCCACTACTACGATCTCTGGTGCCTGCTCCGCGCCGGTGTCGGCGAAAAGGCGCTTGCTCAGACCGCCCTCTTCGAGCGCGTCGCCGAACACCGCGAACTCTTCTTCCGCTTCTCATGGGTGGACTACACCACCCACAAACCCGGCACCTTCCGCCTAGCACCTCCACCCGAGCACCTAGGCGATTGGAAATCCGATTACGCCGCTATGCTAGGCCCCATGTTCTTCGGCGACACTCCCACCTTCGATGAACTCATGACCGCCGCCACTGACTTCGAAACCACCTTCAACGCCACTGCTCACTGATCACTCGGCACGTCTTCCCCATGACCCTCCCCTCACTCTCCACTCCCCCGACGCATGACGACGTCCAAGCCGTTTTCAAGTATTACGCGGCGGCCTACGTCCTGATGGAGAGCATCCAGCATCCGAAACAAAAACCTGACAGGAGTTCACGCCTTCTACCCACGGGCGATCAAAAAACAGGCTGCATCGGGGAATACTGGGCCATGCGCTACGCCCGTGCAGTATGGCAACCGCTGGGCGATGAATGCACTTCATTCGGACATCATAGCCAGAAGGGCTGGGACATCTCCGTTAAGGTCAACAACCAATTGACGAAGTACATTCAGGTAAAAACCGCATCCGCATTCGGCAAAGGAAAGCTTGGCGCTATCAGGCGGCCCGACTCGTTGGTAAAAGAACGGAAAGGACGAAAACTTCCGGATTATTGGGACGAACTTTGGATACTGTATCTCGGCAAGGATTTCTTGCCCGTCGGTTTCTGGAGGATCGAAGATCCTAGCGTCATCATGTGGCAGGAAGTCGATCCCACCTCTCCGTCGACCGCCGGGGAGATCTCAGCTTCACGCGAAATGCGGGGAAAGACGGTACCCAGCCTGGCTGGCAAACAAACGAGGCCTTGGACGACCGAACCCCTCTCAGATCAAATTGCAAGTTTTCGCAACCTCGTGGGTTTACCTCCGCTTTGCCCCCCTGTCTCATCTCCCATACCACCTTCTTCCATGATCACTGCCCACTGATCACTCGGCACTTTCCACTCTACCGCCTCAGTGCTCCAACTGAAAACTGAACACTGAAATCCAGCAAATTTTCTCCATGCTCACCAACCACCACGAATACTACTCCGCTCACTACTTCGCCGAGCTTCTCGCCGGCGACCTGAAGGAGACGCTCGACCAGTGGAAGGCCCATGCCGACACCCATCCTGATTCTGAGGACCACAAAGAGCCACCCGCCCGCCTGCGCTCGCTCGCCCAGCCCTACTTCCGCTCCCTCGAAAAAATCCGCCGTGCCCCCGATTCTCTCGCAGAAATCCAACGTGACTTCCTGACGGGTCTTCTGCCAATCTTCGGATACGACCTCGGTCCATCCTGGCGTGCAGTCGGTCACGGCTCCGCCACCGTCCGCATTCCGCTCATCGGCGAAGTTACCACCCAATCCGGCGCACCCGCCCTCTGGGTCATCGAAGCACTCCCCACCGGCACCTCCGACGACGAACTCGGCACCGACCCACTTTCTCTCAGCCCGCATCCTTCGCAATACGCTGCCGATCCGCAAAACAGCAATCCCCAGCTCCCCGGTCGCGCTCTTCTTTCTTCTAATCCACGATCCATTATCTCCAATCCTCAATCTCTTCCCACATGGGAGGAAGTTCTATCCAAAGACATCTTCGGCCTCGATGAACCACCCCGCTGGGTCATCTTCATCTCCTTCGGCCAGATCGTCCTTTGCGACCGCATGAAATGGGCCGAGCGCCGCTTCCTCTCGTTCGACCTCCGGGAACTCTTCAACCGCCGCGAAGATCCCACCCTCCGCGCCACCGCCGCTCTTCTCCACCGGGACTCCACTTGCCCCGCCGACGGCCTCTCACTGCTAGACGGCCTCGACGAATCCTCCCACAAGCACGCCTTCGCCGTTTCCGAGACTCTCAAGCTCGCCGTCGTCGCCTCCATCGAGGACCTTGCCAACGAGGCCGTCCACTACATCCGCACCGTCCGCAAGGAAGCTCTGTTCAATCAGCCCGATGCCAAGCTCGAACGCGAACTTACCCGCGATTGCGTCCGCTACATCTATCGACTGCTTTCCTGCTTCTATTTGGAAGCCCGCCCCGAGCTGGGCTACCTCCCGGTGAAATCCGAGGAATACCTCAAAGGTTATTC
>JBDTNJ010000025.1:0-1604 GCA_039933825.1 Luteolibacter sp. | reverse complement strand
AGATGCCGTCATCCTGATCGGTAATCGCGACTCCACCTGCGGAATCCGGCCCGATCCTGTTGTTACTGACGTAGTTTCCGGTGGTGCCAGTGCCCGCAACGTACACCCCAACCACGGCATTTCCCGAAATCAAATTACCCCTACCCGGGCCATCACCAAGATAGTTCCCGGAGCAACCACCGGTGATGTAAACGCCGGCGAAGCTGTTTGGAATGGCTGCGGTGCCGTCGGCGTTGGTGCCGATGTAGTTCCCGATGACGATATTTCCTTGTGTCCCAATATCTCCGATAGCCAGCCCAACCGTGCCGTTTCCAGACATGATATTCCGCTGCCCGGAGACCGTGCCTCCCACCTGATTACCGTTAGCGCCACTGAATATTGTTACCCCAGAGAAGCCGTTCGGAATTGGGCTGTTCCCCGAAGGATTGGTTCCCATTAAGTTACCATATACTTTGTTAGCTGTCGTGCCATTGCCTGCGATTCGAAGCCCTTCAGAGAAATTGCCAGAAATGACATTGCCAATTACGGTATTATTAGAAGCCCCGCCTATCACATACATGCCGACAAGCGTATTTGCAACAGCTGCAGTTCCGGCTGCGTTGAGGCCGATGTAGTTTCCCCGGATGACGTTCTGTTCCACTCCGCTGCCTGTGATCCAGATGCCCGCGTCCGTATTGCCGGAAATGACATTGCGTGCGGTAGTGAATTCTCCGCCGATGGTGTTTCGGTTCGCTCCGTCGATAAAAATGACGCCGCCGAGGTGATTCGCTAACGCGGCGGTGCCCGTGTGATTGAGGCCGATGTAATTGCCTTGAATCGAGTTGTCGGTCGTATTCGTTTTGGACATCCAAACACCGTATAGGCGGTTTCCTGAAATCACGTTGCGATCATTCGCAGCGGTTCCCCCGATGACGTTGCCGTGAGCTCCTTCCGATAGGAAAACTCCATACTCATTTGACATCTCCAAGTTACCCGTAGAATCAACACCCATGCTGCAGCCGCTTACTCGGTTACCCGTCGCATCAGGAAGCATCATGGCCACTGCGGCCCAGGGAAACGCTTGGAAACCTAATCCTTTCACCAAACAGCCCGATTCATAAAACAGGAGTCCCGGTAGTGACCCCGCCTCTGGCAGGAGCTTGGAGCCATTCAGATAGACCAGAGGTTTCCCCGTGTAGCCCGGCTGGGTCGATGCATCGATGGTTAATCCGTTAGTCGAGAGAGGTGGCAGCGATCCTGTGAGCTTGATCGTGAATGCGCCACCGGCATAACCCTGGTCGCTTGTCGGAATATCGAAAGAGATCGTAGTTCCCGGATGATCTTGGGCATAATAGATTGCAGCACGCAGACTGCCCCTTCCTCCATCCGCAGTGGTTGTGACAACGGAGGAAAGCGGCACTGGCGGTGCACCGTAAAGTGAGGCCATATGCGCCCGGTCCACTGGACTGAGCGCGGCATTGCTCAAACGGCGCTGGTATTTTTCAAATCCCGGCTTCGTTTGGATTGTGTCCACTCCAGAACCCGTCGAGTAAACATTCCGTCCATAGTGCATTACCGACTCAAAATCGTAACTTTCATGCAGCAGGCTTGGGTTGTATCAGCCT
>JBDTNJ010000024.1:0-11137 GCA_039933825.1 Luteolibacter sp. | reverse complement strand
TTCTTCGCCCCAGATGCGGGCGAGGGTGGCTTGGATCTTTTGCTCGAAGCGGGTGATCAGTTCCCGGTTCGCGGCGACGAGGGGCGGCAGGGGGATTTGGAAATTCTCGACGTTAACACGCGGCACGCGCTGCAAACCCCCACTGCTGGTCATTTGTGCAACGGCCGCTTCTCTAAACAGAGGGTGCATCACGCAAAAGTAGATCCATTCGGGCAAGACCTGCGCATTGCTCCGCAGCACATAGAACTCACTGAAACCGAATCCAATTCCATTGAGGAGTCCGCGAGCAATGCCCGCTTTGCCGTTTTCAAAGCAAGGCGTGACCTTCGCGAGAAGGACGTCTTCGTCTTCAAAATAAGTGTAACTCGTAGAAACCTCTGAAAGCTGCTTCTCGGCAATTGGTTGAAAAGCGATACGATGCTCATTGAGATCAGCCATCGGCACGAATGAAACGCGCGTGTCTTGATCCAGATCCGCCAATTGGCTTTTACGTGGATTGACGGTGAAAGCATCACACCGAGAAACCGCTCTTCAAAAGTGGAGGAAACGCCGCAGGACGATTGGCCGGCGGAACTGAACCGCGCCACCCGCAGGAAGTTTGTCGATTTCTCCCGGCTTGCTACCCAGCACCCGGACGTGATGAAAATCGTCGATGTGCTTCATTCTGCTGCGATGCGGGCGGCTTCCCAATAAGACAACCTTGGAATGCAGGTGGCCGGGCTATCCGATCAGATCATCCAGAGCTGATTCCAAGGTCGGAAATTTGAAGCGGAAGTCGTCCGCCTGGAGGGCTGCTGGAAGTGCGCGTTGGCCGGCGAGCAGTGCGCTGCCGAAGCCACCGAGTGCGAGTTCCAGAGCGAATCCGGGGACGGGAAAGATCGCCGGGCGATGAAGGGCGGACGCGAATTTTCTCGTGAAATCGCAGTTGCGCTCGGGGGCGGGCGCAGTGCCGTTGACGGGGCCGGATAGGGTTTCGGAAAAAAGGCTGTGGACGATCGCGGCCCGGAGATCTTCAAGGTGAATCCATGGCATCCATTGCTGGCCAGTGCCGAGCCTGCCGCCGATGCCGGATTTGAAAACGAGCAACAGCTTTTTAAAGGCCTTGCCATCGCGGCCCAGGACAATGCCGATCCGCATCCGTACGACGCGGACGCCGAGCGCTTGCGCTTCGAGCGCGGCTTCTTCCCAATCGCTGCAAAGATCCGCCAGATAGCCGCTGCCGAGCGCCGAGGATTCCGTGAGAATTTGATCGTTGCGGTCGCCATAAATGCCGACGGCAGAGGCATTCACCAGCACCTGCGGTCGCGTCCGGGCGGGGAGCTTGCGGGTGGCTTCCACCACTTGCCGAGTGAGGCCGACCCGACTTTCGTGAAAACTGCGGCGGGTTTTTTCCGACCAGCGTTGGTCGATGGGTTCGCCCGCCAGGTTGATCACGGCATGGTGGCCTGAAAGGTCGAGGCTGGTGGGGGTTTGCCAGCGGTCCACGCCGGTGAGGGTGCCGGTGCCTGAACGACTGATGCCGGTGCACTTGACGCCGGTTTCCGCGAGCAGCGCGGGTAAGCCGCGTCCGACAAATCCTGTTACTCCGATAATGGCTGCCCTTTGGATTTCCTGCATGAGGCAACATGGGGCGGAAATTTTCATGAGCAAAACGGATTTTCTTCAAAACATGCGGCACCTTTCGCCCTTTACTTCATCGGTTGGGGGTTCTCTTATCACGGCGATGCTGAAACTTGGCGCATGGATCATTTCTCCGCTGTTCTGCCTGCCGCTCGTCGCGCAGGAGACTCAAGTTCTCCCTCCGGAAGGACCCGCGCCAGCGGTGGATACGATCACGCCGGTGCCTGCGCCGGCGATTCCGTTCGGCTCAGCCGCTGCGGCGACACTGGTGATGCCGAAGGAGCTCAAAATCAGCAACCAAGGCGGCTCCATCACGGGCGATCTAACGACCGGACAATTTCATCTCGGCGGTCCGGTGAGGATCGAGGGTGACAATGGCTTGGAGGTTTTTTCCAATAAAGCCTTGCTCGACACCAAGGAAAAAAAGGTAATTTTGGAGGGGGATGTCAGAGTCTATCAGGGGAATCTGATGCAGCGGGGTGACCGGGCGGTGTATTTTTACGAGCGGAAGTTTCTCGATTCGAGTGGCTTGCGGGCATCGCTGGATCCTATTCTGCTCGAAGCGGGGAAATTCACCGCGGAAGACCGGGGCGGGAAGATGGTTTTTGTCGGTGAGAACGCAGGAATCACCACCGACGACGAGCAGGACCCGAATTACTGGGTGCGTGCGAAAAAAACCACGATCTATCCGGGAGATAAGATTGTGTTCAACGACCTGCGTCTCTACGCCGGGGATGTGCCGGTGTTCTGGCTCCCTTACCTGAGCCAACCGCTGAATGCCGAGCTTGGCTATCATGTCCTTCCCGGCGCGCGCTCGGGTTGGGGTGGGTTCCTGCTCAATACCTACGGCGTCATGCTCGGTGGAAAATTGAATCCGGAAACCGGAGAAAATGAAGATGCCTGGCTGCTTTCACGCTGGCACCTCGATCTGCGTGCCACCCGGGGTGTTGGCGTCGGAGTGGATCTCGTGGATACCCGTGTGGAGAATAAAGAGGAGATCAGCGGATTCAAGGCCTACTATTTGTATGATCAGTCACCTGATGACAGTCGCACAGGGGTGCCCCGGGCTTATGTGAGCCCGGATCGTTATCGACTTGAATTGAAACACCGCGAAAAACTTGATTTGCCTGACCACGCGGATTGGCGGCTTGATACAAATCTCACCCTGCTCAGCGATGCCTATTACCTTCAGGATTTTGATCGGGATACCTATCGTATCAATCCCGCCCCTGACAACACGGTCGGAATCTACCGGAAGGATGATGATTCGTTGTTATCGATCTATGCGAGATTCCGCATCAATGATTTCTATCGGGCGGATACCCGGCTCCCCGAGGTCTCTTTTGATCAGGCACGGGGGCCTTGGTTCGGCCTACCGGTTCTTCATGAAGGTAACACTTCCCTGGGTGTCATTGGCGAGCAGGCTGCCGATCCCCTGCGCAGTGCGATCATCGAGCCTTTATTGCAACTGACAGCGGGTGATCCTGCGGCCCAACCTCTGCTCAACCGTCTCACCGGCTACGAACGCCAACTCGCGGAGCAAATCCTCGCGCTGCCGCTCAATGACCCCCGGCGCGAGGCGATCCGCACCCAGCTCCTTGATTCGAGTTACATCCGTTTCAATACCTATCAGGAGTTTTCCCTGCCATTCACGCTCGGCGGCTTCCTGAACATCACGCCCCAGGCCGGCGTTGGATACACCCGCTACGATGCGGTCGATGGGCCGGTGGAAAACACGGATCGGACCACCCTTTATGCGGGAACAGAAGCGTCTGTGAAATTTTCCAAGGATCTCGGTGCCTATCGCGACTCCAAATGGGGCCTTGATGGGATCATGCATGTGTTCCAGCCTTACGCAACCTGGTCGGTCACCTCCACCAATGATTACGACCCCACGGGCCCCATGGTGGATCGGCTCACCCCTTCCACCCGGCCGAGACCCTTGGACCCTACCCGGTTCACCGCTGTTGATGATCTTCAGAGCTGGAACATCATCCGTCTCGGTGCCCGAAACCGGATACTAACCAATCGTGACAAGCAGAGCTACGAGTGGCTCTACGTAGATACTTACATTGATGCCTTCATCAATGACCCTGAGGGACAAAGAGACGTTTCCAATCTTTACAATGACGTCCGCTGGCAGCCCTTGCCGTGGTTGGGAGTCGACCTAGGAACTCAATTCCCGATCGTCAACAATGGCTCCGGTTTTAGCGAAATCGATACCCGAGTGCGCTTTCTGCCGACGGAAAACATCGAGTTCTCACTTGGCTATCGCATGCTGACCAACCATCCGGTGCTTTTGGATTCTAATCGGATCGATCTCCAAGTTTACACCCGAATCAATGAAAATTGGGGGGTTGGCATGCGCCAAATTTTTGAAATGGCGGATGGCACGCTCGAGTCACAGCAATACACCCTCAATCGTGATTTGGGGAACTGGGTGGCCGGGCTCGGGTTCAGTCTCCAGGACAACCGCTTGGATCAGGAATACGGCGTTATTTTCACCCTGAGCCTGAAGGATTTCCCCTCCGCCTCAGTGCCTTTCCAATTCAACACCGAATACTAACTAAATCGCCATATGACGATTTCACCGGACAAGCTCCTCTACTCACTGCGCTGGCGCTATGCCACCAAACAGTTCGACGCCTCACGCAAGATCCCAGCGAACGTTTGGGACGCGCTTGAAGAATCACTGGTCCTCACGCCCTCGTCGTTTGGCCTGCAGCCTTGGAAATTTATCGTCGTCGCCGACCCCTCCGTCCGCATGAAGCTGCTGCCGGAGTCATGGAAACAACCCCAGGTCATCGATGCCTCCCACTATGTTGTTCTGACCGCCCGCACGGATCTGACATCCGACGACATTGATGCATGGATCGGGCGCCTGTCCGAAGTTCAAGGAACGGAGATTGGCACGCTGGCACCGCTCAAGGGGATGATCGAAGGATTCGCGCAATCGATGAGCCAAGAAGAGCGGCATGCGTGGAACGTGCGGCAGGTCTATATCGCACTCGGTCAGTTGATGGCTTCCGCGGCGGCCCTAGGAGTCGACGCCTGCCCGATGGAAGGCATCAGCGGATCCGGCTATGATCACGTGTTAGGGCTGGCGGGTGGCGGCTACGCAACCGTCGTTGCATGCGCCCTCGGCTATCGTGTGGCCACTGACAAGTATGCGCAGGCACCCAAGGCCCGTTTTGAACGCAGCCGGGTCATTGCTCACATATGATGATCCCGATCTACTTCTGCGGAGGTTTGTTTCCGAGAATTTTGCGAACATCCTCCATCAACCGCAGCGCGATTTTTCCTGATAGGTCACGCTCTTTGGTTTTTCCACCCACCCCGATGTCGATCGACGGGACGTGGTTCAAGCCGCTTCCGGTTTCACCTGCCTTTACAAAAATGCGCTTGGCGAGTTCATCCGCGCATTGGGCGTCGGATGTCATCTGCCATTGATACATCAGCCTGAGATCCCTGCTGACCTGGATCAATGTTTCCCGATCACACAGCTTCGTCTTCAATTCCTTGGCAAGCTGGTCTTGTTTTTCAATGGGCAACTCGGGATTGATTGGCAAAGGAACCCAGACCGGATATGGTCGGTTCTGCTTATAGGTTCGGAAGGCGAAAAATCCACCACCGAACATCATCGCCATTGCGACTACTCCAATTACGATCCATCGTTGCATCTCAAGCGCTTATACGTCATCCACCCCACCAGCCAAGCCAGAATTTCATGGAATACCCTGCCACCGCCGCCACCGTCGAGACACTGCCTAACGGACTCACGCTCATCCTCGATCCCGATCCCGCCGCGCCGGTCGTTTCCGCCCAAATCTGGGTCGCCACAGGCAGCATGCACGAGGATCAGCACCTCGGTGCGGGTATCTCGCATTTCCTCGAGCACATGGTTTTCAAAGGCACCCGTGATTATGATGCGGATACCCTAGCCGATACGGTGCAGGCGGCGGGCGGTCATTGGAATGCCTATACCAGCTTTGACCGGACCGTCTATTACATCGACGGTCCGGCAGCCTCTCTGCCGGTATTTCTGAAAACTCTAACCGGACTGGTGTTTTTCCCCACCTTGCCCGAGTCCGAATTTGAGAAGGAAAAGGACGTCATCCGCCGGGAAATCGACATGGGTCTCGATGATCCCGACAACGCCGCGAGCCGCTTGCTTTTTTCCACCGCGTTTCTGCTGGATCCGCGCCGCCATCCGGTCATCGGCCACCGCCATCTCTTCGATGCCATTCACCACGCGGATCTCACCGGCTACCATCAATCCCGCTACACGCCGGACCGCTGCTTCGTAGTGATTTCCGGCGATTTCGATGCCGCTGAAGCCCGCAAAATGACTACCGAACTCACTGCCGATAAGCTCACCGGTGGCGGGCGTGAGCCGTTGGTCGCCATCGATCCACCACAGCTCGGACCCCGCCGGATGCGGGAAACCTTCGCTATCCCCACTAGCCGCATTTCCCTCGCTTGGAAATCCCCTGCGCTCGATCATCCGGATGCGCCCGCCTTCGATGTGCTCGCAGGAATGCTTGGTCGCGGTCGCGCCTCGCGGCTACATCTCAGTCTGCGCGAGGAAAAGGAACTCGCGCTTGAAATTTCCGCATTCTCGTGGACCGGCCCCGGCCGCGAGGGTGTTCTAGCAGTCTCCGCCGATGCCGACCCCGCGAAACGGGATGCGCTGATTGAGGCGATACTGCTAGAGGTGAAAATTTTCCCTGACACCGCGCTCGACGATGATCTCGCCAAGGCAAAACGCCAGATCGCCGCCAGCCAATACCGCAGCCTCACCACCGCCTCCGGTCGCGCCGCCGATCTCGCCTCCAACTGGCATGAAGCACGCGATCTCGATTTCACCCGCCGCTACCTCGCTGCCATCCAGGTCGTCACCACCGAGGATATCCGCCGCGTGGCAGGCACGCTCGTTGACGAGCGGCTGTGTCTAACGATACTTGACCCGCTCGATGCCCCTGCTCCCGCCCGTTCTGGGAAGGCAACCCGCGAACGTGAGGAAATCCAGGTTCACACGCTGCCTAATGGCCTTACCCTCGCTCTCATCCCGGACCACCGAGTGCCGCTCGTCCATTTCCAAGCCGCGGTGCGCGCCGGGCTGCCTTCCGAGACTCCGGAAAATAGCGGACTTAGCCAACTCCTCGCATCCACTCTATCAAAAGGCACCGTCACCCGCAGCGCGCAGGAAATCGCCGTGACTCTCGAATCCCTCGGCGCCTCTATCAGTGCGAATCCGGGGAATAACGCCATCCTCGTGCAGGCCGCCGGTCTTGCCCCGGACATCGCCACCATCCTCGATGTTTTCGCGGAAACGATCATTTCGCCCTCGCTCCCGAGCGCTGCCATCGCACGTGAGAAAGCCAGCCAGCGCGCCGCGCTCGAAGAAGCGCTGCAAGACCCGCTGCACACTGGCTTCAGCACCTTACGCCACGCGGTCTTCAACGGCAGCGGCTACGGCCTCGACTCGATCGGTTCTCTCGAAAGCCTGCCTGGCCTCGATCGCGGCGATCTAGCAGCGCATCACTCGCTGCATTTCAATGCTGCGAACATCACCCTCGCCATCGCCGGTGATTTTGATCCCGCTGCCACCCTTGCTCTCCTCACGGAAAAATTCGCCACCCTCCCGCAAGGCCAGCGCTGGACCGCCCCTGCTAGTAATCTACAACCCGGAGTCACCCGAATCAAACACCTCCCGAAAAAGCAGGCGGTCCTCACGATCGGCTTCCCGGGCACCACCGTCAGCGGGGCGGACCGGCACGCGTTGGCGATGATTCAAGAATACTCGTCGGACATGGCCGGCCCGTTGTTCACCCGCATCCGCGAGGAACTCGGCCTCGCCTATCAGGTGGGAGCCACCCAGTTCCTCGGCTACGACGCCGGGCTCTTCACGTTCTATCTGGCCACCTCACCCGAGCAAGCGGACTTCGCCCGTCGCGAGTTGTTAGCGGAAATCGGGAAAATCGCCGCTGCCGGAATCCCCGATGAAGCCTTCGAGCGCGTTCGCTGCACCGTGTTGAGCGGCCTCGCCATCCAGCAGCAGTCGCCATCATCCGTCGCCCGCCACGTCGCGCTCGACCTGCTCTTCGGCCACCCGGCGGACGAGCATCGCCGGCTTGTGGTCGCCTACAACGCATTGACCCCGGCACTCGTCAGTGAAATTGCAGCGCGTGTTTTCTCGGTGACCCCCACGATCGTCACGGTGCTCCCGGAGTAGAAAACAAGGGATTATCGCCCGAATCCGCTGTTTTCGTCACACCCGCTTGATTTTTCCCTTCCCAAAATCACATTCATTGCTTACCCCTCGCCCCCGCATGTAATGGTGGTCGTAGTTCAATGGTAGAGCCCCAGATTGTGATTCTGGTTGTTGCGGGTTCGAGTCCCGTCGATCACCCCATCTTTCCCATCGGTGCTTCAAATGAGGCTTGGACGGGGGAGGGGGAAACCTCGCCAATTCACCGATGCAGCCGCTAGAAAGCCGGATTCACTACAAATTTCGTAATTCTCTGCTGCTCGCGGAGGCGCTCACGCATCCCAGTTTGGCGTATGAGTCGCAAAAGCCGCATTTTGACAACCAGCGGATGGAATTCCTCGGCGATGCCGTGCTCCAGTTGATCGTCACCGAGGAGCTTTTTAAAATGTTCCCGGATCTCCCGGAAGGTCATCTCACCAAATTGCGCTCCCGCGTGGTTTCCCGCCGTGCCCTCGCCCGTTTCGCCATGGCGATCCACCTCGGCGATTACGTGTTACTCGGAAAAGGCGAAGAAGCAACCGGCGGTCGTCGGCGTTTATCCACCCTGGCCGATGCGTTCGAATCCCTCATCGGAGCCGTCTATCTTGACTCCGGTCCGGTCCCGGCACGCGAGTTGGTGCTACGTTTGTTTGAATCCGAAATCGGAAACATGGTCACCAGCCCGGAAGAGCGGAACCCGAAAGGCGAACTCCAAGAATGCCTCCAAGCCATCCATCCGCAGGCACCCATCTATCGGGTCGTCGGCGAGAGCGGCCCCGACCACCGTCGCGTTTTCCAATCCGAAGTCTCTTGGCAGACAATCATCCTCGCGACCGGTAAGGGCAAAAGTAAAAAGGAAGCCGAAGCCCGCGCCGCCGCCGAAGCTCTCCGCGCCCGCCTCTGGGAGAAGTGATCGATTGATAGGTTCTTAAGCGAAACGCGGAGACGCAGAGGCGGCAGAGAGGGCCGCTGAGAGAGATTACGACATGTCTTTGCCTCCGCGTATCTCTCCGCGACCTCAGCGCCTCCGCGTTTCGTTTCCGAAATGAAAGATATCAGTTAGGAGTCTGGAGTCAATGGTGACGAGGCACTCGCTCACGCCCTACTCACCCAAGACTGGCGATTTTTTCCCCCTCAGCCTCCACATCGATTTTCCTTCACTCTCCCATTGCACCTGGAAATCCGTTTTCGGATAGAAAAAAGCCTCGTCCTCCCACTCCAGCAACTCGAACCCGCCGAATTCCCGCACCCTTTCCACTGCCCATTGGAAATAGTCCTCATGATCCGTCATGAACAGGAATTCGCCCCCCGGCACCAGCGCCTTCCGCACCGCCGTTAGGAACTCCAACTGCACCAAGCGCCGCCGGTGATGCCGCAGTTTCGGCCACGGGTCAGGACATAGCAGGTGCAGCCGTGAGACCGACGCCTCTGGCAGCAGCCATTCCACCACATAACGGCTATCCAGCCTCAGCACCCGCGCGTTCTCCAGCCCACGCCGCCGGATTTTTTTACAAACCTTCCGCACCCTCCCGAGCAGGCGCTCCACTCCCAGAAAATCCCGCTCCGGGTGCTCCCGCGCCATCTCCATTAAAAACGATCCATCCCCGCACCCCAGATCCACCTCCAAGGGCCGCCCATCCCGGCAAATCTCTTCCCTCTCCAGCCCCCGGAAATAGTCCACTGGCACCATTTCCCCCGGCATCGCTGCCCGCGGCAGCACATTCAGCTCCTGTTTCGCAATCACCCGCCCATTCACCACAAGCCCCAGCCCCGACTCAAGCCTCAACGATCCCTGAGTGTCGCTGGTTTACGGGGAAGTAGAGTGCGCGGACTTCACTTTCCTCCAGCTTTAGCGACTCCAGCAGCGGTGCATTTGAAAACAGCCCACCCACAGGACAATACTCGCTAATAGTTTGTCCACTCGCTTCAGGTTTTGCAACTCAAGTCACGGCAAAGACAGCCACCTTCCGAGTTGACGGGTAATACATGGGGTGGTAATACATTTCCCGTGAAAGTCACCATCAAAGGGCAAATTACCATTCCCATCGCATTGCGGGAGCGCTTTGGACTCTCGCCCGGCACGGAGGTTGAATTTGTTGCTGCAGAGGGAGTTTTGCAGGTGAAGCCCCGCAAACGGTCGAAAAAGGAGACCAGCACGTTTGATCGTTGGTTGGCGAAAGCTGCAGGCTCCGCCAAACCGGGAACAACGACGGATGAGATGATGGCAATGACCCGCGGAGAGGATTGAAGGATGGTTTTGGTAGATACCAACGTGCTTCTGGATATTGCGACCCAGGATGCAGTCTGGTTCGCATGGTCAAGTGCTCAACTCGCTCCGCTTGTGAACGCGCGTGAGGCAGCCATCAACCCGGTGATCTACGCGGAACTGGCTCCGCTTTATGGAAATGAGAGGGAACTGGACCTGAACCTCGTACCTCCTTCGGATTTTCGGCGCTTGCCTTTACCTTACTCAGCGGGGTTTCCAGCAGCGCGTGCTTTTCAGATCTACCGGAAATCAGGTGGGCATAGGACATCTCCACTCCCCGACTTTTTTATCGGCGCCCATGCCGAGGCCGAGGGATTGGTGCTACTGACCCGCGATCCCACACGTTACCGCAGCTATTTTCCGAAGGTGCGGTTGATTTGCCCGTGACGGCGGATGATCTATCAATTCGTTATTCCGATGATCTTGAATCTGCGTCGGGGTCTTTTGCGATAAGTGCAGGAAAGAGGTGTTTGATCTGACCGATTGCTCGATTGATGAGGTGATTGCCCTGCAACGAGAGCACGGCAAGATCAGCTCTGGGGTCAGCTCTGGCGTCCCAAATAACAGACATTGAAGTGGTAAAAGAGGATGCTCTGATTTTGGTCTTCCATTTACAAAGCACCATAAGAGACATGCCTTTCGCACGCCGCTTTTCCATCCACAGCAACACGGGCGGACTGAAGTCCGCGCTCCAGTTGGGGGAGATCAGACGAATCTCACCGCGTGCTTCTTTGAGAGCTTGAGGACGTCGCCGGATACTGGAGTAACGGTGGCGTTGGGATCGGTTAGTTTTTCGCCGTTGAGTTGCACGGAGCCGGTGGTGATGAATTGTTTCTTCAGCTCACCGTTGGATTTCTCGACTGCGAAGGCGGTTTGAAATGCAAACGCGCTGAGGGAAAGCACGGTGAGATCGGCGGGAAGATCTGCGAGGGAAATTTCCGGCAGCTCGGCGGCGGCGAGGTCTTTTTTCGAGAAACGCGTGTCCCAGTCGGCGCGGGCGG
>JBDTNJ010000023.1:0-10648 GCA_039933825.1 Luteolibacter sp. | reverse complement strand
AGGCGGATATAGCGGCAAAGGAGCAAAAAAGAAGTATGGCGAGCGGCTGAATTATCGAAAAATACAATGCGGACCCAAATCACCTTGCCACCGTCAAGGATCTGGCCGGCATCTATGAGCAACTGGAAGACTGGCACAATGCCCACACTTTCTATAGCTGGGCACACTCCTTGAGCAATGGTGACGTCGCGCTCGCGACCAAGGCCTCCACGATGAATGATCGTGCCATTGAGACCGATATGAAAAATCTGGAGATCGCCGTTGCGGCGGATCCCGACAATGCCGAACTCAAAGCAGCACTGGACGCACGCAAGAGTGATCGCCTCGCGGATCAAGTCGTCGAAGCTCAAAAACGTGTCGATCAGAACCCCACCGACCCGCAACTGCGTTTCGAATTGGGATCCGCGCTCTATCACTCGGGGGATCACAGTGCTGCGATTCCCCACCTGCAACAAGCAACCCGCAATCCCCACATCCGCACGCGGGTGCTGCTGATGTTAGCCCGCACTTTCAAAGCAAAGGGCATGTTCGACCTTGCCATCAAGCAGCTCTCGGATGCCCTCGCCGATCTTGTCGCGATGGACAACACCAAAAAGGAAGTGCTCTACGAAAAAGGCCTCATTCACTCGGAAGTGGGCGATAAAGCCGCTGCCCTCGATTGTTTCAAGCAAATCTATGAAGTGGACTACGGCTACCGGGATGTAGCGACGCGCGTGGAATCGTCCTACGTGTGATTGATTCAACAATCGAACCTACCCCGACCGCAGCATCCCTTCCCTAATCAAAAGCGGGCGACTGGCCGACGGAACAAATCGATTGCAGATCAATCTGGAATCACCCAATCGTTCGCCAGAACACGGGTGATTTCAAACTGCCGCGGATCCGCCTCTTTGATATGGCGGATATCCAAAGTCACCCGCCTCATCTGCTGTCCGTCTGAAAACAACTGTTCCATGGAGTCCGCTTCCGCTGATCCAACCCGGCAATAGCCACGCAGCGGTTCCTCGATATCAGGTGTTGCGATGCCATAGCAAACCCACTGCGTTTCATCGGTGTAAGGACCGTTGTAATAGGCATCACGCCCCACCAGAACCCGGACCGTGGCGTGATCAGCCGAATTCGCTAAGATCTCCTTCCATGAAGGTTTTACGGATCTGGCAAAGGCATCAAAGTCCAATTTCCAAACCCCCATGCTGTTGGGCGTGAGCAGAGCCAATCGTTCGCCGGGTTTTTCCCGCCCTTTGTAGGCCACATTGACACCGTCCAGCAGAATTCCGTCCGCGTCCATGCTGCTCAACCAGTCGTATCGCTCGATAGCGCCATCACGCACCTCCGAGTCTTTTAAAAAAGCGATGACTTCGGCAGGATTTGCGGAACCCATGCGGAAAAGTGCCGCTACTTTGGCCGGATCGCGGTTGGAAATCGCACGCTTCACCAAGTTGAGCGCATCAGCCTCGCTGGGAGATGGAAACTTGGATGCCACCCGAACCAGAGCATCATCGGCCCGCGCCTTTTTATCGGCCGCTACTTCTCTTTGATTCATCAACGGTAAAATCCAAAACGAGATGGCGACGCCAATTGCAGCCAAAGCAACCACACCCAAAACAGCCGACCATAATAAAATCAACTTCCGTAGTGCCGGATTCTGATGGTCTTGGGCTTTTGACGTGCCTGGCCCCCAGACGCCCGCTGGCTCACTGGTGTTTGACAAACTGCTATCGCGCAATCGCGCGACTTTCCCGATCCCCGGGGCTTGGCCGGCTTCCCGCTCACTCCGCGAACGGATATTCAGCTGGATGTTCTTGGGCTTCATTGGGACTTTCCGGGAGGTGAATGACCTCAGATCATCTGGGCGTCATCGTAATTCGCAAGCGATCATACCGGTCGTCCGGACGGAAAAGCCAACCGGGTTGCCTGTCCAGCACCTCGTACCCGGTCAACATGAATTCAGGCAAGAATTGATTGCTGTTCGGATCATAGGTCTGCTGCCCGGTATAATAGCCACGGATCCGGTAATCAGAGTTATTGTCGAAGGCATATCGCTGGCCCGGCGGGCCGTTTTCAGGCAGACGATCAGGAGTGTGTTTTTTTTCCTCGTTGATGACCACCAGTTTCGCCCGGCTCCATGATTGGCGTGGTTCGCGCAAATATCCCCAAAAGCGTGTCTTCTCCACAAAATAGCGCCTGCCATAATAAAAATCTCCGGTTGGCTCACTGGCGATTTTCGCATTCCGTTCCTCGACCGTCGGCCCTCCCATGTTACCGGAGCCCATGGACGACCCACAGTGGGTCAGCAAGCCGCACAGCGCTGCCAATGATATCATTCTGATCCGGAATATCCCCATGCCCGGAAAGTAGGAGATTTCCAGCCGCCCCCGCAAGCACAGAGCGCGTTGATTTCCGTTCAATGAAAGCCCGCGTCAAATGCCGATGGACCCATCACCCAGTCCTCGGCTAGGACGCGCACGATCTCGAATTGTATCGGTGGCGCTCCCTGCAACCGCCTGACTTCCAAAGTCGCCCGTTTGACTCTGGCCCCCTTCGAAAAAATCCACTTCATGGCAAGAGCTTGCGGGCTGCCGACCTTGCAATAGCCATGCAAGTGCCTTTCGGTGTCGGTTGAACTCATACCATAACATGCCCACTCCGAATCATTTTTGAATGGCCCGCTGAAGTACATATCCTCGCTCATGCAGACGCGCACCAGAGCATGATCCGCATCCTTTTCTAGCAACTCGCTCCACGAGGGCCTTATCGTTCTTGCAAACGATTCAAAATCAACTTTCCACACGCCGTGTGAATCAGAAGTTAGGAAAGCGATGCGCTGGCGGAATTCGTTACCCTTGATGAAATAGACGAGCACTCCATTGATCGGGAGATGGTTCGCATCAATGCTGCCGAGCCATTCGAGATGATCGAACTTTCCATCAGTGGACTCAATTCCGCTCAAAAACGCAACGATTTCACCGGTATCAGTGGACCCAGGACGAAACAAGGTCGGTACTTGGCCAGCTTCGCGAACCAAGAGTGCCTGCCTGACCATGGCCATTGCGGCACTCTCCGAGAGCGGTGGAATTTTGGATTGCCCACTCTCACCGGCATCCGGGCTTTGTTGCATTGAAGCCTGTTGGGCCGCACTCGGGTTCGTTTGAATTTGCAACCAAAAGTAAATCATGGAAGCTAGAGCCAGCAATGCTAACACAACAAGCGGGACCGCCCGGTTCGTGACTGTTTTCCGGCTGCCCAGCCGCCGCAACCCGCCTCGCTTCCGATGTCTCCTTTCGCCCTTCGGCAGGCCTGTGCCCGGCATCTTGGCGACCCGCCCGATGTTCGGTGCATCCCCGGCGGTCCGCGTGTTGCCACGTGCGTTGATTGAGCGTTGGATTCCGGCAGACTTCATACGACAAAATGACCCTGGACAACTGCTTGAGCGGGAGGAGGGGGGGGAGGTGTCCGGCGAAGGAACGACTGCCACCTTCGGCACCATTTTATGGCATACTTACCGCCAGTGGCGCAAGCATGGAAGCGACTCAGGGATTCCACCCGCCTGATTCGGGCATTATTTATTCTTCCGTCTTGGCGCATCTTCGCTGATCTGCAATGACATGTGCCATGCGAATTCTCGCCATCCTCCTTGCTGCCACCACTACCCTCGGCCATGCCCACGCCCAGACTCTCACGGATGCGGACCGCGAAGCGCTGTTAGGTAATTTGGAGAAACTCCGCGAATCCGCCATTTCCAAAGTGGATGGAAAGTACCGCGTCGCGCTCGCCGCTTTCCGTAGTGCCATGAGCAGCGATGACCAGGCACTGGAACTCTACCTGAATTGTTACGAAAAGGTGAACTTTGAGGAACAGCAGAAGAAGACCCAGGATTTCCGCGAATGGAAACGCAAGGAAGCGGATAAACTTGCAGATCCGGCCTTCCGCAAAGCCCTGCGCATCCAGCTCAGTTGGCTCATTCTGACTCTTCAGGCCGCTGCCGAAAAACCCGACATGCCAAAACTCACCCGCGACGCCGAGGCCATCGTGGATGCCATTTTCCTCGATGCCACCAAACTAGCTTCTCAAGAGCAACTCCTCAGCCAGTCCGTGACCGCTTCCGTGTTTGCCAAGGTTTATGAGCTCAACCACGTCAAAACGGAAAACTGGCCCGGCTCTCCAACCGCATTGGATCAGTTTTACGAAAAGTTCGTGTTCCCCCCTCTCCGGGACTCCAGCCACCTCCCTGCCTTGCACGCTGCATGGATCAAACGCATCCAACAGGAGTGCGCGAAACGCGAATTCTGGGGCCCTAGGGAGACCAAAAAACCCGGCAGCGGTAATCCCTCAACCTCGGATTACGAAAAATTTCTCGCCGAAGGACTTCCGCAACTCGAGTGGGACATGGAAGTCGATCTCTTCAACCACGGCGACGAAAGCAGTGCCGCCCTGCGCATGCTCGCCATCATCGAGAAAAACATCAGCCACCCCTCCGCCCGCGAATGGGGCGAGCAATTTAAAACCCTGCTCCAACCCAAAGCCCCACCCGCCCCCCCGGCGACTACAGGAGCCGCGCCCTGAGTGATGCATTACACTGCTCTGAGGTGAAGTGGCCAAGAGTGTCCCACTCCTGATGTCTTGCCCTATCCGGCGGAAATTTATCGGACGTTCTCGTTGAGGATGCGGCGGACTTCCTCGATGCCTTCCTGATTCTCGTGCGCTCCGTGGCCGGACGGCACAATTTTTTCCGAGGCAGCTCCGTCTAGGTGGGAGCTCCAGTAGGGCACCACGCCATCGCTGGAATTGGGAGTATTGCCCTTACCCCGGTCCCCCATGATCGAGTGATAGGTAACGCCGGGGGCGATGGGCAGCTTGTTCACCTCGCGAACGAAACGGTTGTTCGGCGCGAGCGTGTCGATACTGTTGGGAGCGCGGTCGAGCTGGAGCGAGGCGGCATCCGCAGTGAGAACGGAGGCAAAGGCGTTCCGGGTGTCCGTGATAAAGGTAGGCAGACGGACGAAACGGGAGAAGGTGCGGCCGATGAAGTTGTTGGAAAGCTCGGAACCACGGTGGGGCGAGGAGATGAAGATGGCGGTATCGATCTCTTTCCGGTTGTTGAATACCACTGCGTCTTCCAGCAGCTGGCGGCTGGCCCCGTAAATTTTGGTTTCCGCCGGGGGCTTCCCGAACATGTCGCGCCACATCCTGTCCCCGGCATTGGTGACCATCAGGCGACTGATCATCCCGCCCATGCTGTGGCCCATGATAATCATCTTCTTGTGATCCGGATAGACACGGTTCACTCCATCGAGCTCCTTGCGCAGCAGCGAGGCGGAGTAGGGATACGGATAACCGCTGGGATAGCTGAAGACCCAGAACTGATAGTTCTTACGGATCGCGGGATCCTGCATCAGGCTGTTATACATCTTCGTCCAGGTGGCGGGTGTGGAGTCGAGGCCATGAACCATCAGCACAGGGATGCGGTTTTTGTCATACTTCTGAATGAATGTGATGCGCGCCGTATGGGAATACTTCTGCGGGTCCAACATGCGGACGATCCCGAGCTTGTCGGGCCTGCCGATGGACAGCATCATGGAAACCGGCGCGCTGTAATCTGCGGCGAGCACGGGATTGCGCCCGGCGATGGCCACACGCTCCTCATTCAATGGATCATGGAGCTCCAAAGTGGCGGTTCTTTTTCCGTCAAAGCGAAGGAGGGCGGTGAGCGCGATGCAAGTCCGCTTGGGCATGAAAGTGCTGTGGCAATTGTTATCATCGGGGGTCATGGCGATGAGCGGAGCCCCGGCACCTTGGCACTTTGCGCAAACCTCGGCGAAAACTCCGTGAAAGGCCATGCTTTCCACGTTGAGATACTCGCGTTCGGTTCGCGGTGCGCCGGGCTCGAGCTTACCGCGCAGAGTGTAAGTGGAATTTCCAGAGCCGATGGCAATCGAGCTACCCCAAGGCAGGGAATGAGAGTCCTGCAATCGCTCGACTAACAGCCCAACCGCCTGATTGTAGAGTGCGAGCGCACCGGGCTCTCCTGCTAGGGCCTTTTCCCCGGCGAGGCGGGCGCATTCAAACAGATGACCGCTTGCGGCGATCGAATTCCGCTCGACCTTGGCGAGTTCCAGTTCGCGAAGCGCGTCTAAGAGAGGAGCGACGTGATAGTCGCCGCTCGGAGTTTTGGAGACGATCTGGCGGTAGGAGATGGGTGCGGAACAAGATGCCAGCAGCAGCACCGTTAGGAGAGCGGAAATTCGTATGATCATGGAGCGGCAGGGGCTTTATCTGCAGGCGGCGGGTTGTTTTTCAACCACTCCTCGCGGGCTTTGAGATTTTCCTTGAGGGCATGAACTTTCGTGCCTTCTCGATCGAGATCGGCGAACTTCCGTAACACATCGGACATGTCCCGCGAGAGGTCTGCGCGGGCGTCATCGAGCATTTCCTCGGCGTCGTGAGCCTCGTCCAGGCTGATTTCCCGGGTGGCACCCGAAGCAGGCAGGGCGAGTTCACGCTTTTGCATCCTGAGATTGTCGAGGGTGGCATCCATGCGTCCGAGTTCCTCTTGTTGGGTGGCACGCTCCGCATCGCCGAGCTTGTTGTTTGCTAGGTTACCGGCGAGTGTGGCGCGCCGGGATTGGTTGGTTTGCAGCGCTTTATCAAGCGCCTCGATCAGCTCGCGACGGACTTTCTCGCCGGAATTCGAGTCTCGGCGGTTTTGTTTCCACTCCTCGCTGATGCGGGTGTTTTCACGTGACCAGCCGTCCCAATAGGATGAACCGCCGTCGGATTCGTATTTTTGGACATCCTGATGGCCGGGAAACGAGCGGGCGATTTCCATCACCTGGCCGATGCGCTTGCCGACGCGCTCGTCAAAGATCGCCAACTCGCGCTCTAGCTGCTCTTTCGGCGCGTCCGGGTCCTTCCGCATGCGTTCGAAAACTTCCATGCGCTTTTGCCGATAGACTCCGATAGAGCGCACGAGCGCCTGGATCGCATCGCCCTTAATATTCGCCACACGGGTTTTTGAATCGTTCGAATCCTTGAGAGACGCGAGATTTTTCACGATGCCGTCGACCTGCGTCTCCACCCGCCCGTCCAGAGCGCGCAACTCCTGTTTGAGCGAATCGAGCCGGGCCTCACGCTGGACGATGTGCTGCTTGAGATTTTCGACCGATTGAACCCGCGCCGGATAATCGATTGCAGATGGCGCTTGGGCAAATGCGAGCGTGGGAATCAGACCGACAGTCAGGATCATTGAAATTCTCATAAGGCAGCAAGTAAGCTTGATCGGAAGCAGGGCATCAAGTGGAAATCACCGGGCGCGGGGGTCTGTCAATGGCTTGGATAGCTGACGGAAATCTCCTTCCAGCCAGCAGCAGTCAGTCCGGCGGATGCCGCTGGTGAGAGTTTGCCGGTGTGGACAAGGACTTTCGGTGCGGTGCCGAGATCGTCGCGTTGGGAAAAACCGGCCACTTCCTCAGTCCACGTCACATGATCCACGGGCGCGGGCACCTCCAGTTCGCCTTTCGCGTTGATCGCGCCTGGCAAGCGGCCGAGAACTTCCAAGGACCGATAGTCCGCAGCCCCTGAACGCTGACGTTCTGCTAGAATGGCGAGTGCGGCAATCAGGAAGTCCGCCTCGTCCGGCGTGCCGCAGGCATTGGCCTGTTGGATGATGCGGCCCCGGCCCTTCGCTTTTGGCAAGGCTTCCAACGAGAGCGTGATGAGATGGCGGCGGGTGGTGCTGAGCGGTCCATAAAGTTGGAAAGTCTTGATATCCTCATCCGTGATTCCCATCGCTGCGAGCGAACGGCCGTCGCGCAGCGCCAGTTCACCTTGAGTGAGTGCGTAGGTGTCTTCGGGAATGCCGACCATGTTCGTGGCGGCCACCGCGATTCCAGCGGAAGCAACCGCAGCTCCCACCCGCAGTGGCAGACCACCGGCGAAGAAGGCCCAAGTGACCTTGTCCATTTCATCCTGAAGGCGCACGTTGTCAGAATACGGATCCACGCCTAACTGCTTTGCTGTGTCCAGCTTCGCCTTGTCGAATCCCGCTGCATTTTTTGCGGTGTTACCAATGGCGCTTCCCACCTCGCCAGCAGAGGGCGCCGACTCATCGCTCTTCATCCGGTCGGAAACCTTCCCGGCACCCCGGCCGATGGCTGAGCCGACTTTACCGAAGAAATGAACCACGGTTTTCGGTGCTTCCTTCACAGATTCCACCGGGTTTTTGACGATGTTTTTCACCGCGTCGATCGGCTGGGTGATAGAGCGTTTCAGGCCTTCTGCAAAAAGGTCGCCCTTGCTGGTTTCCACCAGCTTGCGGATAGCTTCCGCCTCGACGATCCGGCGCTTCGCCTGTGGCACGCCGATGGCCTCAAAAGTGCCGAAGTCACTATCGATCTGGAAATGGGCCATATAACCATCCGTCACCACCTGATCGCGGACCCGGTAGGACGAGCCGTGCAATGAGTCAGCGGGTAACAGATCGGACGCATTGAGAACCACACCTTGTTCAAAGGCGGCGGGTGCCTGGGCGAATATCGGGGAGATCATCGCCGCGCAGGCGAGAGGCAGTAAATACGTGGTTTTCATGGCTTATTAGTTTGAATGCTTTCAAGAAGGTCCTGCATGGGTTGCTGGCTGACGCCGATCATGCCTTTCTGTGGCCGATCAATATCGACAATGAGCGTGATGACCACGCCTATCAGGATGGGAAAAACGAGTTGGCTAAATGACGATCGAAAGCCTCCAGTCCCGCTTCCGTAGCCGCTCGCCCACGAACCGCAGCCAGCGACGATGAGCAGCAGCAGCCAGACTGCGCCGGGCACATGGTTGCGCAGGGCTGCCATGCGGCAGGAGTCCAGATCAATCGTCTCGTTCAGTGTGGTAATGAAGCTGGCCGTGATCGGCGTGGGTTGGGCTTTCGCTGCGTCATTCGCCTGCTGCCACAGCGCATGGTGGATTTCTGCCACCTCCTTACGAACGGGAGCCATCGCTTCTCGGCTTTCCGCATGGGCGAATTTTTCGATCCGCAGTTTGGTGTATCTGACGAGCAGGTCCCTCACCTCCTCCTTGTGCGGGCTTGGCAGAAAATCAGCACGCAGCCAGGTAGTGCCGATGGAGTTCGCCTCTTCGACTACCAGTGTCCGTCTCGAGTCATAGCGGCCCACTGCCATCGCGAAACTGAATCCTAACAATAGCCCCAGCAGTCCGAGCACCGCGCCCTGGACGGCTCCGCTGTGGCCCTCTGCTGCTTCCGCGTTTTTCCGGCGGGCGATGTGGCCGAGGCGGTAGCCGAGTTCCGCGAAGCCGAGCAACAAAGCGGTGGCCATCACAAGCACCAACCATTGGTTGACGAATATGCGGGCAAGAAGTGAGTCGATCATTGAAGGGTAACCGGGAGAAGGAAAAGTGCCGGAACGGACGAGTCCGCTCCGGCACCGATAGTTTGCAATCAGCCTTTGGTGAAGTCGAGACCAGGATCTCCATCAGGAGCTCCCACGAGCACGAACTTCATTTTGTTATCCGAATCGAGCTTCACCTCGGAGACCATCTGCGAGTCATCCGCCGTTAGGACTAGCAGGCCTTTGTCGTTGATGCCGTAGGTGCCTTTTAGATCCTGGGACTCGCTGGCCTTCATATAGTTCCAAGTATAGTCACCGCTTGGTTCCATCTTGAAGGTGATTTTACCTTCGGCACCGCGATCACTCACCCAGGTTCCGATGAGTTTTTCGGCAGGGATCGGCGTCGGTGCTACAGGTGGTGCTGCATCGGGAGCCTCTTTTCCGGTGTCAGGCAACGAGCTCTTGGTAAGATCGCGCAGCTGGCGGGAAATGGAGTCAGCCGGTTGCAGCGTGCATGCCTTGTCGAACTGTTCGTAAGCCTTTTCCAAATGGCCGCATACCAGATAGTGATAGCCGAGTAGGAAACGCCCGTCAGCACCCTTCGGCGTGCCTTTCACATAACTTTCGAGCTTACGCAGTTGAGCATCATAGGTGGAGGATGAGTCATAGAAGCCGACCATCGTGTCCCAACCCCAGCCGGGGCCGGAAGCGAGCACCGGATTGAGCACGCCCGCTGCATCCGAATAGCGTCCAAGGGTGAAAAGCACCAAGGCGCGGTATTCGTGCAAGGTGATATCTCCCGGAGTGTAGGCGATCGCCTCGTCTGCGGATTTCAGAGCTGCCACGTAGTCACCCTTCTTGAAGGAGGCACGCGAGCTTTCGGTAGCGGCAGAGGAGTTGGTTTCCGCCAATTCGCTGGTGGCGGTATCACCCGGAGGCGTTGCCGCCGCTGTCACTGAGAGCGGCTGATCATAGCTGATGCTGGATTTAGCACTCGCACCGGAGGACGATGGTGCAGGGTAATAGGCGACCGCCGGAGCTGGATATGGATTATGATAGGACTGATAACCCATGTTATAGACCATGTTACCTAAGCTCCAGACGGCGATGCCCCACATGAAGCCGGACGTAAAGCTGCTATCACCGTAGTAGTAATGCCTGCCGTAATAGTAGCTGTTATACCCATAATTCCAGTGACCGTGATGCCAGCCGTGGCAATTGCCCGCACCCCACCATGGGCGGGCACCCCAGTAGTTCGGGCGATACGAGTAGTTATTGTTATTCCGGAAATTGTTATTAATCGTGATATTATT
>JBDTNJ010000022.1:0-13994 GCA_039933825.1 Luteolibacter sp. | reverse complement strand
GACGCGCTGCGCTCGGCGATCAGCCAGCTCGCCTCACGCCAGCGTGCCGACGGCGGATTCGGTTATTGGTATTCCGGGGGCTCCGCAGACTTTGAATTCCATTCGCTCTACGTCCTGCATTTCCTCAGCGAGGCGAAACTGCTGGGGCATGCGGTGCCAGAGGAACTGATGCAAGGTGCGCTGAAATACGCGTCAAGCACCGCCCGCGCCGGACTGCGAAACATGGACGATGCCGACACGCAGGCCTATGCAATCTATCTGCTCGCCCGCAACGGAACCAATCCCGCGCCGCAGTTGCTCAACCTGCGCGACACCCTCACCTCACGTTACAAGGGCAAATGGGAAGGCATTACTGGCGCCGCTTGGATGGCGGCGTCCTACATGCTTCTGAAACAGGACGGCGAGGCTGACAAACTGTTGGACGCCTGTCTGAAAGCCCGCGCGGCGACGAAAGCGCCAACGAAGGAACTCCGTTCTTACAGCCGGACTCCGATGATCGAGGACGTGGAGATTTTCTACATCCAGTGCCGTCATTTCCCGAACCGTGCGAAGAAATTCGGCATCGAAGCACTGGAACCGATCATGAAACCGCTGCGCGACCAGAGTTTCAATACGCTCTCCTGTTCCTACATGACGCTTGCCCTGAAAGCCTACAGCGATCTCGCACGGAGCACCGGTGTGGAAGTCTCGATCCTCGGCATGGTGAACGGCAAGCCTTCGCCGCTCGCCGGACCATCGCAGGGAATCATCCGTTCGGAGTTCGGGCCGACCACCCGCTCGCTTCGTTTTGAGCGCAAGCAGAAGGGCAGCGGCGACATCGGTGCTTTCTATCAAGTCGTCGAGCAGGGCTATGATTCCGGCAAACCCACCGGACCGGAACGCAGCGGATTGGAAATCTCGCGTGAGCTGGTTCCTCTTCACAAGGACGAGCCGCTGCGCCCCGGCGATCCGGTGGACGTGGTGCTCCGGGTGCGCAATGTCTCCGGGAAAAATCTATCAAACCTCGCGGTGGTGGACCTGCTGCCCGCCGGATTCGAAGTGCTGGCCGGTGATCTGAAATCGGGGGCGAACACGGTGGCGGGAACTGAGTTCGCTGAGTTGCGCGAGGACCGCACCTTGTTTTTCTTGGGCATCGCCGCGAACGCCGAGTGGTCCGTGAAATACCGGATGAAGGCCGTTTGCGCGGGTTCCTTCGCCGTGTCGACCGCGTTGGTAGAGGACATGTATGATCGCGGCCTGCATGGAGTTTCTACGCCGGGTCATGTTGATATCGCACCGGCAAAATGAATCGGCTTGTCCATCGTAAGTTTCGCATTGGAGCGCTTGTTGTTCTGTTAGTTGTCGCTATCGGCTGGGGCCTGCTGCCGCGTCCGGAAATCTATCGTCCGGGCGCGGGTTGGTCGCGAATGGTGAGGGACCGCCATGGCACGTTGCTGCACCTTTCCACCGCCGCAGACGGGCGCTATCGCTTGCGAACGCCGCTCGCGGAGGTGAGCCCGCAGTGGATCGAGGCGACTTTGGCGAAAGAAGATCGTTGGTTCCGCTGGCATCCGGGTATCAATCCGTTCGCCTTGATTCGCGCGGCCTGGGGAGCTGCCACCGGACATTCCGCAGGCGGGGCCTCGACTCTAACGATGCAGGTGGCGAGGCTGCGCTGGGATTTGGAAACGCATCGGGTTTCAGGGAAGATCGTGCAGATTTTTCGGGCCGTCCAACTGGAGCGGCATTACTCGAAAAGCGAAATTCTCGAAGCGTATTTCAACCTCGCACCCTATGGTGGAAACGTGGAAGGCGCGGGAGCCGCCGCCTTGCTGTGGTGCGGTCGCGATGCCTCACAAGTGACGCGGCGCGAGGCGATCGCCCTGAGCATCATTCCGCAAAGTCCGGCCACGCGGCATCCGGGATTTCCCCAGAATGCCGGGCGCATCGCATCTGCTCAGAACCGCCTGGCAGTCACGCTGGAAGATGAATCTAGTTTACGCGGCGATCCTCTATCAGCGGAGTTCACGCTCGTTCCAAGCGGGCCGCCGCCGCATGAAGCGCCTCACTTTTGCCGGAGATTGATGCAGTCCGATCCTGCGGTGTCGATCCGCAGCACTCTGGATCTCGGCATGCAACAAGAGGTCGAGCGGGGCATCGAAGCGCACCTTCAGCGGAGCCGGGAGAAAGGAATTGTCAATGCGTGTGCGATCCTTGTGCACGCGCCCACGCGCGAGGTTTTGGCTTACGTGGGTTCGGCCGATTATTCCGACCGTGGTATTTTGGGGATGGTGGATGGCTTGCGGGCGCAGCGTTCACCAGGTTCCGCAGTGAAACCTTTTATCTACGGCATGGCGATGGACCAGGGATTGATCCACCCGCGCTCGTTACTAACGGATGGGCCGATGGTTTTTCACGACTATAATCCGGAGAACTTCGAAGGCGAGTTCATGGGGCCAATCCATGCGGATGAAGCGCTCGCCCGCAGCCGCAATATTCCTGCCGTGGCGTTGTCGAACCGGCTGGGAAATGGTGGACTCTATCAAATTCTGAAACGCGGCGGCGTGGATCTGCCGAAACCTTCCGGTTATTACGGACTATCACTGGCGTTGGGCGGGTTCGGGATTTCGCCAGTACAGATGGCGGCGCTCTACGCTGGGATCGCCGATGATGGATTGGCGCGGCCTTTGGTTTTTTCGAACGTACCCTCGAAGTCTGTTAGCTCTCTCCTGCTTTCTCCACAGACGCGCTTTCTCGTGCTCGAGATGCTTCGCGGTGGCGGTGATCTCGGCGTGGAATTTGGCTTCGCCCGCACGGATCCGGCGGTTGCATGGAAGACGGGTACCTCGCACGGCTTCCGGGACGCTTGGGCGGTTGGGGTTCGGGGGGATTACGTGCTCGTCGTGTGGCTGGGAAATTTCAACGGACGTGGCAACAACGCGTTGGTGGCCCGGCGCTGTGCCGCTCCGCTGATGTTTGATTTGTTTGCGCGCCTTCATTTGCCTGACAAACCGGTCGTTCCGCCCGACGGGGTCATGCATGTCGATCTGTGTGCGACGTCGGGCGATCTTCCGGGCCCTTGGTGTGCGCAAACGACGCACGGCTGGTTCATTCCAGGAGTTTCTCCGATTTCATTCTGTCAATTGCACCGTGAGATTCTGGTGGATGGCGTGACGAACAAACGCGTGGCATGTGACGACGGGCGACCCGGTCTGCGACGGGAAGTGCATGAATTTTGGCCGCCTGATCTGTTGGAACTCTTTCGCAAAGCCGGCTTGCCCCGCCGTGCGCCACCCGATCCAGAAAATGGCACGGACTCGCTCGTCTGCCTCGATCATGGCAATGCTCCTAAGATCATCTCACCACTGCCCGGCCGGTTCTATCAACTTGGCGGCAGCTTGGCTGAATCTGAAATCCAGCTCAAGGCCGGCGCGGCTTCCGGCGTGCAAAAGCTCTATTGGTTTTGCGGCGAGGCGTTTCTGGGCGCGTGTGCTCCCGAGGTTTTGCTTCCGTGGAGAGCCTTACCCGGAAGTCATACCGTCCGGGTTCTGGACGATCACGGGCGGTATTCGGAAATCGTCGTTAGGGTGGGACAGAATTGAATCACGGCAGCTTCCACGCGCCGTGATACTTTTCGTATTCGGCTTTCGGGAGAAGCACGTAGAGCGGGCGTTTGGCGGGATCGATCTGGGAGATCACCCAGCGCAGTTTTCCTTCATCCATTGTGGTGCAGCCGGCGGTGGGCTTTGATCCGCCGCCTCGCCAGATGTGGAAGAAGATGGAGGAGCCTGAACCGGGAATCACCCTTGGAGGTGCGTTGTGGGCGATGAATAGTTTGATCGCATGGGCGGGGTCGTTCTGTTTCATCTGCTGTTTTTTCTCCCAAGTCGTGGTGGGATCGTGATCGAGAATAACGTTCTGGTTGTAATTCGGCGAACTGGGGTCTTCGACCCATAGATCGCGTGGGGTGACCTGACGATAGGATAGCTTTGGGTTCCTGCGGATGGTCTTGTCAGTTCCCCAGACGCCGCCGATGGCGAAGACTCCGGCGGGTGAACGCCAGTCTCCTTCTTTTTTGGTGGTGGCCCCGGCGGGAACCAGGTGCATTCCAAGGCCCCAGACCAGCCCGCTTTTTCCTAGCCGGCCTTGCCACGGCGGGGCTATGGGTTTCCACTGACCTTCATTTTTTTGATAGAGACAGAGCCTGACGTTGGAGGAGTCCCAATCATCGGCGATGCCCAGAACACATTGGGTGGATGCGGGTGGCAGCTCGAATGCCGCTGCCGGAAGAATAGTGAACAGGGCGAGGACGAGGAGTCTGAGGTGGGAGATGGGCATGGCGATGATGAAGTGATAGATGCCTTTGACAGTTGATGCAAATACGCAAATCAAAGTTTCAATTGTAGGTGGAGTGGTATTTTACGCCAGTGCTTCTAAATCGGCCAGCCATGCGGCCAAGAGCGGTTCTTCTTCCTTGCCAACCCAGCCCCTGCGTATGAGGCATTCATAACATTGTTCCAGTAGCAGGGTTATTCCGGATGAGCTTTCGAACTCCAGACCCAACAAGGCGTTTCGGATTTCATGGTTGTTGGTGTATCCGGGGACCTCATCACAGAAATCACGGTGCAGGCTGTGCTCGTTGCGTTCCTGCCAGACGGTGGCATTGTGAAACAGGACGGGGTAGCCCAAGTGATGCAGGATCCGCTGTGCCACGAAACTTCGCCAGATATCGGTCATTCTGAAACTGCAGTGGGCTGGAAGATATAAGAGGGGGAAGATTTTTTCAAAACATGTGGTGTTCTGACTGTTGAACGGGCACCACGCCCCGTGGGTGAGGGCCACCGGTTCAACGTTCGCTTCAAATTCGAATGGCAGAGGGAAAAGCATCCGGTAAACGGCATCCACGTCCGGGTTGGAATCTGCTAGACCTTGCTGCAATGGGCATTCCATTTCCCTTAATGCCGCTGTCGCAGGAGGTTTTTGTCGCGCGTGATCGAGCGGCAGTCCTCTGGGGTAGATGAAATTGTCAGAGAAATAACCATACACATTCACCCACCCGTCATGCGCCACTGGTCGGCAGGAGACATTAATGCTGCGCGGCACCCAAAAATTTTCACGAGGGAAATTGTCATCGTCGGTTTCCACGATGACGCGCGCGCGCCTGGCGATGGCTTCTAGATAGCCGATGTTTTTGCGGGCATAAGAACGGGTGGGGCAGAGTCTACCCAGCGCGTGTCTTCCTGCCTGCTGTTGGGTGACAGATAGAAAATCGCAACCTCTGAGATGGAAGTTATCAGGACTCTTGGTATCACCTATCACGATGAATTCCCAGCCATGGTCCGTTGCGCCTGCCGCGAGGGCGGCTAGCACAGGATTGGGAGCAGAGATGCTCGTGACAACAAGGGCGGTTTTCAAATTCATCGGTGGTGTCGATCCGGGGACGATGACTTAAAGGCTTGCCGCGCGGCCCGTGAGCCGGAGAAAGGCATAGTAAGCGAGGACTGCGAAGGAATTCAGAATTGCATTCCGGGAGACACTCGGAGACGGAGCCCGGTAATGGATGGGCACTTCGATGGCTTTTTCATGACGGAGAAGATAGCGGACTTCAGTCTGGTAAAAGTGAGCCTTGGACAAGAGCGGTCGATCCATCAGCCGGACCAGGATATCCCTGCGGAAAGCCTGATAGCCCGAGGTCATGTCTACGAAGCGGACACCCAACACGATTCTTGCGAGGATGGATCCTCCCTTGGAGAGGAATCGCCTTTGCCACGCGGAATCAACCATCGAGCCGCCGTTGATATATCGGCTGCCGAAGGCGCAGTCATTTCCTTCATGCAATGCCCGCAGGAATCCCGGCAGTGCCCGCGGGTCATGGGATAGTCCTCCATCCATTTCGATGATGATCTCGTAGCCGCGGTCAAGGGCCTCCCTGAGCCCCCGCAGATAGGCGTCCACCACATGGCGGTTTTCCGGTGCCCACACCGTGTGAAACCTGCTATCGACCGCCTCGATATCCCGGCAGAGTTGCAGCGTATTGTCTTTGGAGGCATGATCCACCACCAGGTAAACCGCGCCGCCCTCAAGCTGGTCCATTGTTGCTATCAGTTGTTCCGATAAGGCATCGAAATCGGCCTCTTCGTTCGCCACCGGAATGATGGCCGCCCAGTTGTCAGGGTATGCTTTCATGGTGATTTGTGTCCGTTCATCACGGTGGGTCCTTGGGAAGCTGCCGGGCAGCTGAGTGTTTTCCAGTCAATTCCCCAAGCATTGTCTTCAACTGGTTTTCAGTTGGATTGTATGCCAGCCCTCGTTCAAGCGTTGCTTCGGCCTTTTCAGGACTGCCGCTGATTTCATAAAGATTCGAAAGCTTGGTGATCGCCGCCACATTGTGAACATTGACCCTATCGCAGAGGTAGGTCCTGAGTAGATCGATTGCTTCTTCGGCTCGGGAAGGGTGGGCCGCTAGAATGGTGCCAAGTTCCACCATCGAGGAATTTCTGATATTTGACAGGGTGTTGGGGCGGTTCAGGATGGCCCGATAGTAACTCTCGGCGGTCTTTTCGTCATTTTTCTGTTTCGCAACTCTCGCCATTGAAAGTTTACCCAGAGCATTCGTCGGATCTTCCTTGAGAACTTGCTCCGCGAGTGTCTCTGCGAGGTTAATATAGCCGTCAGCGAAAAGAAGCATGCTGGCAATCGCCTTAGGTTGATATTGGAATGGTCTCGATTCCGTAATGATTAGCATTAATTCCGCAGGTCGGTTCCAAACATTCGCCCAGTAGCGAAAATACGAGCCGCAGAGGGGCATTCTGTAAACCAGGAAAACGCACAAAATGGCCGTTAGAGCATTGTCGCCGGCCTTTCCCTGTCTGCTCAAATTTGAGCGGGCATGAAACAAGGCTTCGCATGCTGCCGCGGAAAAAATTGCGAGTCCGACGGATGGCATTGTTAAATAGACATCATAGATCGGCCCGTTAAAACAGGGAATGAAATTCCCGGATGGAATGCTTGCCACGAAAAAGAAGAGGATTCCATAGCAGGCGAGGGGATAACTCTTTCTGGTTGCCAGTGCGGATGTCAGGAGGCCGGCAAGAAAAAGCCAACCGAAAGCTAGCGATGATGCCGGAGCGGAGCGCAGCCATGAGTAGCTGCCAAGTATCTCCAATGTGCCGAATGGATAGATCCACATGAGAAAATGGCGCCAGAGAAACCAAGGGGCTGATAGCGTAAGGTGGATCGCCTTGATTCCATCTTCAAATCCAAGATTGATCGCGCTGCCACCGATGGGTTTTGCAGAGACGTGGGAGCGGATGGCCAGAAACACCAATGCAATGATCGTGTATGAACCATAGGTGATGAAGGCCCTGCGACTGAAAGAAACGCGGCGTTGCTGGATGTCCCGCATGAACAGCAGGGCCGGAATGACAATCATGGATTCGTAACAGTGCAGGGATATCGCATAGAAAAACCCGCATCCGATCAAACACGCGGCCGAATTCCGGGTCATCCATCTTTCATGGAAATGAAAAACCAAAGAGGCGAAAGCGACACCGAGGCTGATATTGGCACAACTCAGCCATACGGCTGTGGAAACGCAACTGGGACTGAGTGCCCAAAAGCCTGTTGCAAGCCAGGCGGTGGCTCGGGATTCGAAGCAGATCGAGGTGATTCGGAATACCCCTACGACGGCCGCCAAATAGGAGATCAAGCCGATCATGTGCCACCCGATCAGGTTTTTTTCCAGCGGAGCGGCAAGCATGAATAGGGCGTTCTTGACCGGGCGATAATACATGAATACATCCGGCCCAAAGATCTCTTTCCAGCTATCAAAGTTCGCGGATTTCCGCATTTGATAAATATCGTCGGAAAAAGGCGGGGCGTGCATGCCGGGCCAAACGCAGAAAATCACCAGGGCGATCAGCAGTAAAAGGCCCGCGTTACTGGTCAGCAGTTTGTGTGCGTGGGTGCCAAGTGACATAGATGCCTATTTTTGAGGTGGGGCGGGATTTTTGGGGTTCACCAGCGTGGCGCGAACATCGCCGATGAACGCTGCTGCGCGAAGTTCCATCGGGATGCGGTCGCCGTCGTCGCTGAGCCAGAGGGTGGCGTCTTTTTTGAGTTTTTTGTAGGCGCGCAATTCAAGGGTGTCACGATTGATCTTTTGCATACCGAGGGAGAGGCGGATGGCTTTGCTCCCATCGTGAATTTCGTGGGCCTGCACCTTCACCTTGAGGATATAAGGTGTGCTGAAGGGGCAGACCACGATTACAATGAGATCGCCGTCGTCTAGCTTCTGGCTGCGGACATGCAGCATGGCGGAGAAGATATCAAAGACCGGTGCGAAATTGAAAGTCTTGTCGGTGGGTTTGGTGACACCTGTTTTGAGGAGTTTCGATTCTTCGTGGCTCTCGATTCGGTCCGGAAAATATCTAACTGTTGTGTTGACGCTTTCCTTTTGATCAACCTCGACGGTGTTTAACAGACGGGGTTTGAGTGTGGTCGGCTCCAGCTCGGCCCAGAAATTACCTTGATAGGAAAAGAGCGCGGCGGCGGCCCCCACGCTGGATGCGGATGCGCGGACGATGTAGGTGCCCGTTTTTGTTGTGTCAGGAGGTGCGAACTCAATTCGAAGAATGCCCGATTCAATCATTCCTTTCCAACTCAATCGCATGTCGATAACCGAGGAAACCGGCAAGGGATGATTCCCAAGGGCAGGGGAGGTCAGTTCGCTTTTCCATGCGGGTTCCGCCCGGAGCGGAAGGATGAATACTGCAGTTAGGGGAACAACGAGGCACCATTTCATGACGGCGGTTGGGACGGTAGCAATCCCCGGCTTATTCATGCGAAAGCGGAAAAACCGGTTCCGCGCGAGGCGGCAACACACCGGGTCCATCATCTAAGCTGGTGTCGCTCCGTTCCTCACTGGTGGGCAGCGGGCGGAAGGACTCCGAATGGGTGTCCACACGGAATTCGAGTTTCATCAGGTCTCGATTGGTTTCTGCCATTTGATCGACGAGATTGAGATTTTGGCTTCGGAGGTTTTTGACTTCAGCAACCAGAGTGTGCATGGCGTCATAGAATTCTTTTTGCGAACCTGGCGGAACTGCTGGGGATTTGTTTTGACCCTGGGTTTTGGCAAGGATAGCCGCCACAGTTGGCTTCGTTTCCGGGAGTATTCCTGTTAGCTGTGATGTTGGATGGCGTAGGGGAGTTTCATCATGGATTACGCCGGTAAACTGGCGTACGCACCACCAATGACTCACGCCGGCGGCAGACATGGAGGCAAGAGCCACACTGCAAACGATGGGGATGCTTGACGGTTTCATTTCTTGCGGAAGGGTGCGGGCTTGGTGACTTCCAACGCTGGTGGTGCCGGTTTTGGTAGTGAAATAAGCAACTGTTGCAGGCTGTCGATCGCATTTCCGAGTTGTTTCGAGTCATCCTCCAACTGTCTGATCGAGTTAGATAGAACAGCCCCGACTGTCGCTGTTTGTTCATATCCGAGTGATGTTTCATAACCCGGCTCCGAAATCGTAAAAACGTTCGCGCCATCGGCGTCAGGCACGAGGAGATGGGGACGGACAGTTAGGGTGATCTCAGATCCGGGTGCGAGGTCCACCTTGCGGGTAAACGGAGGTGCGCTTTCCGATGCCACCAGATGCCAGCCAGCGGGTGGCTGGGAGAGGGGTTTTGCCGGGAAAGGAGCGACCAATTTGATCTGCTTAGGATCAACCTGGCCTTTGATGGTTTGAAGTTTCTCGACTCTAACTTCGAGTCCTTGTTTTGGTTTCTGGGCATCCACTTCTTCAGGTGTGATAACAGCCATCGCTGCGGTTGTGGATGTATCCTTCCTGTTGGTTTCAGCGCCTTGTTGTGGTGCTCCTGTGACCAGCAAGGCTCCGGAAGTTTCGGGTTTCTCTTCGGAAGGAGGTGCCGCTTGATGTTCTTCTTTGGGAACGGAACCCGGTATAGTATTGATCGGATCGAGCACAACGGTGATTTCGTTGGGCTTATCCTTATCACGGTTGTTGAATTCGCTGATCGCTTCAAGGACTGGGTCCGCTTTCGGGTCTTCCGTGACGTTTTGAGCACCTGCGAAAAGTGAGCATACGGCCATGAGGACAATGATAGTGGGAAGTGCGTTCATTTTCCTGAGCGTTGGATTTGGATCGACTCCGAGGTGCTGAGGCCGGCGGGACGGGGAGCATCCGCAGCATCCTGTTGGTTGATCGGAAGAGTAGGGCTATCGGCGCGGAGCTCGCCGGCGGGAATCGAATGTTCGACAAGGCGGTTCCAAGTATCGAGAAGCTGGATTCCCTCGGCCCGGAGCATTTGGGACTTTTCCTGATAATCTGCGAGGCGTACCAGAAGCGCGCGGGCTTCCGCGACTTCGGATGCTGTCCAGCGGAGGTTCCTGCTCTGATAGAGAACCGGCACTTCGATGTCGATCCGGGCAAGGTTGCCACCGGGAGCTTCTGCGGTTAGGATGTGTTGAATGCGCAGATTGGTCTCCTCGAAGGCGGAAACCGGTGCGGTTTGCAGTGCTTGGTGCTGGCTATCATTTGGCAAGCGCTTGTTTGCCGGACTCGAGCTCATTTCACCGGGGAGTTGATTGCCATTGGGCATCAGCTCGGCGTGGAGAGCGGGCGTTACGGCCTTGGTGTCTGCGGTTTTTTCCACATGCGGCACCATCGGACTGGGGTTAGGCGCGGCGAGAATCACCGGCTTTGTGATATACATCAGGCAGAACAGTGCGGCAACAGCGGTGCTGGTCACAAGCAGCCAAGGATAGATCCGTTGGGTCGGGCAGGTGGAAGTCCGGCGGTTGGTGGTCGAGTAGGGTCCCGGGGCGTGCTTGAGGATGGTGGGAAGCGATGGTATGCCGCTACCGTCGACATGGATCACAGGAAAAACCTGGGTAGGAAGGGGTTTCATGGTTTCGGGAGGGGTTTTTCAGCGGGAGCCGTGCTCGCTTGTGCGGGTTCGGCCGCGACGGCGAAACTTACGATGGTTTGATCCGATACGCCGGGAAACGTTGTGATGGTCATGGATTCGCGCGAAAGTCGCAGGTGCCTCAGTGTGCCTCCTACATTGCTCGTTGCTTGTAATCCGGGGATCACTTCCAAAGCGCCTGCTCCTTGGCGTTGGCGCCCGATTCCATCCGAGCGATAGATTTCAAACGTCGTATGCGACTCCTCGTCGCCCTCTGCGGAGACGCGTATTTTAACCCCGTCGGTAAATACCCGGAAAGCGATTGGCTTCATCGGAATCGGTGTGAGCTGTTGGCCGACCAGTTTGAAATGCGACTGCAACAGAAAATCACCGACATGTTTGAACTCCGTGGCATAAGCCGGGGAGTGGAACGCAATTAGAGTTAGTATCGTGACAAAGCGCATCATTCGCCCACATCCCAGAGGGAGTCCACGTTGCTGCCGGATGGGTCGTAAGTGGAACCGGTTCCACTTGCGATGACGGGGGGATAGACATTGACATTAATACTCAAAGTCGCGCCAGTAAGTGATTTGACAGTCGGAATTGCTACCGCGTCGTTTGGCAAATAGGGAATGAGCAGCGCGGAGGTGAGGTTGGTCACTAACGCCGTGGGATTATCTGCAAGATACAATCGCTGGGCGGTGTAAACCGTGCGCAAGGTTTCCGCTGCGTCGCGTCCGAGTTTCCAGTCGCTCATTTTCGAGAAAACGAAGAATCCGCTTTTCATCAGGACGAGCAGGACCACGATGACGATGGTCATCTCAGTCAGCGTAAACGCTTTGTGGAAGATGGCTTGTTCGCGTGTTCTCATAGGAATGAGTTTGTTTAACCTTTTTTGATGTTCTTGGAAAGCGTGAAAATCAAGATTTACGAGGGTACTCAAGCATGTTTTCTCATGAGTGATTGCATGCATCGAACGGGAGTCCGGGACGCTGGTTTCAGCTTCTCAGGAGTTTCATTGCTTCCATGAAATTTTTTCTGAACTCCGGGTCTTCGGTCAGACCTTTTACGTAAAGCAGGGCGAAAAAGCCAGACACGGCCATGACAACCAGGGAGATGATGTACCATGTGACGGACTTCCTCTTGGGAGCGATGAACGGGACATACCATGCATCATTTTCCACAATCTGGGTGGTGTACATCTGGCCGTTTTCTTTCAATAGCGAGATCAAGGCATCGGCAGCCTTACTACTTTTGGCAACGAACAGATGCTTGTAGCGCTTTCCTGGTTCATCCGGGACTTCGACCTTTGCGACTCCCAGTGGAATGGATTCCGGCGGCCTCAGGGTGCGGATATGCGTCTCGTAAACATAGGTTTCACGCAGCCAACGATCAAATGGAGTGAGTTGCATGGTAGGATGGCAGGGTAAGGTGATCGAATCCAAGACATTGGTTTTTCCGACTCATTTGGCGGAGTTCATCATTTTTGGACCCATCAGGAAAATGGGTAGGAATGTGCCGATAAACACAGCGGCGATCAAGGCCACCGCAATCAGCAGAACGAGGAAACCAATGGTTGCGGCAAATGTCTCCATGTGGGTTTTCAAGTCCTCTTCATACATTTCTGAGAGCATTTCGAGTTGGGCATCCAAAGATGCGGATTTTTCACCGATCGCCAGCATGTGAGTGACCTGTGCGTCCACTGAGGTGTATTTTGCGAAAGCGACGGAAAGCGGCACCCCTGAGTTTTCATATTTGTCCGCAGCGGTTCGCAGTTCGTTGTAAAATGGGGTGCCGCGAACGCTGTTGGCAGACACGCGGATCGACTTTGCCAAGTTGATGCCGTTCGAGTGCAAAAGCTGGATCGTCGAAATGAACGTCAGTTGGCGCAAACTCATGACCAGCAGACGAAGGAGGCGCCACTTGGACATCACAAAACCCATGATCAGATTTCTGACATGAGTGGATCGCGCAATCGTAACGGCGGCGCTAACCAAGCTGATGACAAAAACCGGCCAAACGGCTTTGGTGAAGTGACTCACCTTGAATGAAATGGCGGTCATGCCGTCCGGTTTGGCACCCACCCCGCTGAGCATTTCCTCCACTTGGGGGACGATCTTGACTTGCGACACGATGAACGCGCCCAACAGGACGCAAATAATCACGCAAGGGGTGATGGTGGCTTTTTTGATCTGCTTCTGGAAGGCTAGTTCGCTTTTGAGCCGGAGGCCCAACGAATGGAACGCGTGGTGGAGTTGCCCGGCATCGGATCCGGCTTGGATGAGGCCGATAATCGTTTCATTGAAACGGTGGGTGCGGCGGAAGGCTTCATGGACATTGATCCCCTTGTTGACATCCTCCCGAATCTGCAGGAGAGCAGCTGCCAGCTCCTTGTTAGGTAAGTCATGACTGTAGTATTTCATGGCATCCGCCGTGTTGATCTGGGCGCGCAGCATTGAGCTGAGGCCGCGAAATAGATCAACCAGCACCTTCTTGTTGAATTCCCTGACCTTCTTTGGCTTGGCCGCAGCCTCAAGCGCAGCTTTTGCGCCGGCGGCAGTGGAATTCGGGGCCTTGGTTGTTGGGGCTGCGGTGCTCATTCGGTGTAGGTCATGTCGATCACCTTGCTGACTGCGGCAAGATCAGTTTTTCCCTCACGCAGCAGCCTCAATCCACTGCGGCGGAGACTTGGTAGCACTCCTTCCTGAGCGACTTTCATTTCCAAGTCGTAAGGACTCATCTCACCCTTGGAGAGCATGTCGGAGATCTTCGGGGTGATCGGGATGATTTCGAGAATCGCGGTCCGGCCGCTGTAGCCAGTGTTACGGCATTCCTGACAGCCGCCGTTTCTTCCGTTAAAAACCGGGCTGGTTGCCCAAGAATCATCAAGACTGTAGGTCTTTCGATCCAATTCATCGATCCCGGGCGCCGGTTCCTTGCAATAGGCGCATAGCAGCTTCACCAATCTTTGGGCACATGCAGCCTTGAGTGTTTGGGCAATCTTCCATCGCTCCAAGCCGAGCTGTTCGAAACGTTCAATGATCTGGGACGCGCGTGCAGTGTGAATGGTTGTTAGGACTTTG
>JBDTNJ010000021.1:0-15368 GCA_039933825.1 Luteolibacter sp. | reverse complement strand
GGCGCAGTCCACGTAGGAATCCTCGCTGAGAATTTCCAGCCCGCGCGCACAAACGTTCCAGAGCCTGTTGAGTAAGGCGTCGTTAGATTGAAAGCTGCCGATGCGGTCGAACGGATAGAGACGCTCGACGAGTTTCAGTCCTAGAATGGTTGCGCGGCCGGATTTAACAGTGATGGTGCCGCCGGCAAAAGCGCAGGAATCGCTGCTGATATAGGTTTGGCTTCCGGCTTTGGCTGTATAGGCGATGCCCGCATAGTCGAGAGTGATCACGGTGTCCGCATCGGCCTCGATGGCAAGCATGGTGTAGGCTTGCACGAGCCGACCCATGGAAAATTTGAGCTGCTGGCCGGCGGTGAGGGTGACGGGGAGTGCGGTGTTGTCTGGGAGATGAGCCTCGACAGGCCTGTCGCGCAGAAGCGGGATGCGCCGCGCGCTGAGCGGGCCCCAGTCAGCGCCGTTGATTCTTACGGCGCTTTTCCACAAGCTGTCATTGTAATTGGCGAGCGTCCAGTCGCCGTCCTCGACGCGGGTGTCGATGACGTCGGTGACTTTTGCCCAGCCCACCTTGGCGGGGCGGTAGCGGGTCTGATCGTTCCACTTCCACGTTTCATCGGTGCGGAGATTCGGGCGGTCGTCGATGTCGAGGCGCAGGGTGAGGCCGGGGACGTGGGTCATCATGCGGGCGTTGCTGCCGTTGCCCATCACTACGATGGCAAAGGTGTTAGCGCCCGTGCGCAAGGTAGCGGTGATGTCCACGGTGTCATATTCCGGTCCGCGGGTTTCGAAACGATTGGGGCCGCGGTGGAGCGGTTGTCCGTTGAGCCAAACGATGTAGCGGGCATCGGCAAAAAGATGGATTTTCGCGGTGCGCGGCGCTGCAGCGACAGTGAAAGTCTTGCGATAGGCCACGAACGCGCTGCGGGTTTTGGCGCTCACTTCAGGCGGTGCGGAAATGAAACTGCGCTGAAGATCCGCACCGATGGCATCTGAGACGACGGCTAGCGGTGAGGCTAACGATTCAGCGGCTGTGGTTGTCTGAGCTGAGAAACTCCAGACTTGGAGCAAACAAAGCAGGCACACCACGGGTGACGGAAGATTGGGCATATCGGTGGTTTGTTAGCGTCAGGTGTCGGTGGCAGGTGGTTCGGCGATGGATACCTTTCTGCGGTTGAGTTGCTCAACGATTTCCCCGTAGCGACCTTCGTGCAGCTCGTATTTCAGCAGTGGCAAAATCGCCAGAATCGCGCCTGCGCCGAGGATGATGGTGAAAAAGAGGCCAATCCAGTGCATCGTAGATTCCGATGGCGCGGTGTTAGCCACGAAGCCGATCCGCGCGAGGAGATAGAGCGGGATCGCAGCGGACAGGCCTGAGGCGAGTTTGGTTTTGAAAATGTTAGCGGAGAACACCAGTCCCTCGGCGCGGTTGCCGGTTTTCCACTCGCCGTATTCCACGCAGTCCGCGAGGCAGGACATGCGGGCGATGTTGCTCACGCCATCGAAAAATCCGGCGATCGCCGTCAGCACGAGGAAAGCGGGTATGTTTTTCCCGCCGACATACATCAGCATCGTGAAAATTCCGACGAGAACATAGGAGTAAAGCGCGGCGTTCACCTTGCCAATCCGGCTGGCGATGAATGGGGCGCAGAGGCAGCCCGCGATGACCAAAGTGATGTTCGCCGCCATGGCATAGGCCACGATGTCCTCGCGCCCAAGGTAGTATTTGAAAAAGTAAAACGTGAAGCCTCCACGAATGTTGGAAACTGTCTCCAACAGCAGACAGGCAAGCATCATGTAACGCAGCGGGCGGTTTTCGATGAAAAAACGGAACGCGGATTTGAGCGTCTGTTTTTCTTTGCGTGGCACCGCGCAATGCTCGCGCACATTCCAGAAAGCAATGAGAAAACAAACCGTACAGATCACGCCCGCGAGCACGCCGACCAGCGCCCAACTACCACCGAAAAACGTCACCGCCGGCAGCGCGCCCACGTAAACAAGCCAGTAACCGACCTGTGCGCCAGTGCGTGAAACGGAGACGATTCGCGTGCGTTCGGCGGGGTCGTCCGTCATCGCCGGAGTCAGCGACCAGAACGGGATGTCGCACAATGTGTAGGACACGCTCCACATGATGTAGGTGCAGTAGGCGTAAACCAGCTTGCCAGCATCGGATAGATTGGGGCTGAAAAAGCAGGCCGTCGCGGCGATGCCGGTCAGCGTGCCGCCAAAGAGCAGATAGGGACGGAATTTCCCCCAGCGCGACTTCGTGTTGTCCACGAGGATGCCCATGAGCACATCCATCACTCCATCCCACACGCGGACGACGAGCAGCAGCGTTCCGACGGCGGCGGCCTTCAAGCCCACGCTCTCGGTGTAGAACACCATCAGATAGGTCGCGACGAGAGCGTAGATGACATTCGATCCGACCGCGCCAAGGCTGTAGCTGCCGATTTCGCGGAAGGGCAGGGGATGGCGTGGGGTTGCCGTAGGGCTATTTTGCATGGTGTCGGGAGCGGTGGGCTAGCAGTTCTGGATCAGGTTTAGCATGATGCGGAAACCTTTCGGTAGGTGGGGAATTTTACCGTCATACCGGGCAGTTGGAGTTCTGCCAGACGTGAGGGAGAAATATGTCTATTGCTGTATTGGTATATCGTTACTCAAAAATAAACACGTAGCTGGTCAGTGCTGCGATGGACATTTTTTCGGGAAGTGTGATGGTTTTGCCCAGATGCATAGCGAAGGCCTGCTTTCCGACGAGATCTTTTGGAAAAACCACGGTCTCGTCCAAACCCGGACGCGTGCAGTTCATGGCGACGAAATACTTGCCATATCGCACCTGATACAGGTCGAGGATTCCCCGCTGGCCGAGCGGGATTAAGTCCTTTTGCCCGGCATAGGCACTGACCGGATTGTCGGGTGCGTCGCCGGACCAGCTCGTTACCTTGTTGCTGCGCGTCTCGAATTTTCCCTCGGTGCGATATTCGGTGTGTTGCGGTCGGAGTTCCACGAAGTGCTCGAAGGCGCTTGATGTGTGGTGGAGTTGGACCAGCTTGTTGTCCACCGCTGTGCGGTAAAACATATTGAAGAAAAGCTGTTCCCGTCCGTGCTTGATCGTAACGATCGCGTTCTCCTCGTCGGCGGTGAAATAATCTGGCTGGTCGGGACTCGATGGAACGCGCGTCGGATATTTTTCTTTTTGCCGAATAAGGTTGTTGAACATTTCGAGCGAATGGACGGAGGCACCGCACTTCGGGTTGCTTGGCTCCAGATGCCCGTCCTCGAACGCCTGCCGCATATAGCCCATGAGGGTGGGATCGCCGCTCGCGCCAGCGACTTCCGGCGCGCCGTAGTAAATCTTGCCGGGCACATACTGGTTGCGAACGCAGCCGAAGCCATCCGCCAAAATGGCGCGATTGCCTTCGGCGTTCCAAGCGTAGGTGAAATGCGTCTGTATCGTCGTATGCTTGACGGCTCTATCAAGCACGCGCTTGTCGCCTATGCCGCCGGGGTAGAGCTTGGTCATATCGTAGATTTCGATGATCGTGTTGCCCAGATTTCCATAGCAATCGGCGGAGACCCAGCCGGGCTCGTGGGTGGTGCCCTTGAGTGTCATGAAAAAATAGCCGGGGCCGGTGAAGGCGTCCTTGGGATTGCCGAGAGAAGGCGTGCCATCGGGGCCAATCGTGGCGTTGCCGGTGAACTCCTCGATACCGGTGCTTTGCAGCACATGATGATACGCGACATCGAGCTGCTTTTTGTATTTGAAGGGATCGAGTTTATCGAGGGCCAGCGCCGCGCCGAAGACGCTCAAGCTGGCAAACAATTCCTGATTGCTAATGGTGCGCCGGTTGGCTGCGCCGAAGTCGCAACTTTCCTTGAAAATACGGATCCACTGTTCTCGGCGAGGAGCCTCACCTTTGCCGAGATCCACTTTCGCATCGAGGACATTCTTGCCGATCTCGCCAGCCACAATTGCGTAGGCATCGGCCCATCGCCCGTATTTTCCGCCCCATTCTCCCGAGGCCTTGCTTTTACCCTCGTTGTCATCCCGAACCAGCTGATCTACCACGTCGCAGATTTTTTTGATTACAGCAGGGTTTTGATAGGCGGCTTTGACTTCGGGGCGATAGTAACATTTCGCGGCGAGTTCCAGCGGGTTCCACGCCGCGTTTTGTCCTGGGATGCGTTTGTCGCTCACGAGGTTTTTGATCTGTCCGTCGAACTCCGCGATTTGCTTTTCACGCAGCGCACTCAAGCTCTCCGAGGCGAGCGCGGGCGAATTCTCATAGGATGGAGTCTTCCCCTGAATCGGCCCCAGATCAGGTAACGCTCCCGGGTCGGTATGAGTATAGACCGCATAAATTCCACGGCTCGGTCTGTCCATTACCCGCTGATAGGTCGCATAGTCGTGGGGTTTGCCGTAGCCATAATAGAGGCCGGTGGATCGAAGCCGGACGGCAATTTCCTGTTTTCCATCGGAGAGGGAGCGCGGGATAGGAGCGGTGCGATAATAAAACGCGCCCGGACATACCGGCCCGTGCATCCCCTCAAAATACGCCTCATCACTGCCGTGGCGCGAGCCGATCTCCTTATCATTGACCACTAGCAGAATGCGACCTGTGGCGGTTTCGTCACCGGAGAATTTCCCCGTGAAATAATTCTGGGCCGTTGCGTCCACCTTCATCGTCAATGTGATTTCGCCCCCGTAGGTGCCGGGATAGGCTCCTGCGTAGGGGTTCTTCTCATCCTGCAGCAACCGGAGCGCCTTCAGGCCGCCCTGCCCGGTATAAACATCGGTTTTAGAAATGTTATAGGAGGCCAGGTTGTGCTGAAGTGCACTGGCAGGGTCGCCCATGACGAATGTATCGATGGGTAGGGATTCGTGGGCGGGCGTCGGCAGTTCAGGGCCTAGCGGGTTCGCCTCGATGGCCGTGCTGAATAGCGCGAACCCGAGGAGGCAGGTGGAACAGAAACGGCGTGGAGTGGCGGAAGAGGCATTCATGATGTGGATGGCTGAGTTACTTGGCGGGCTGAACGGGGCTGGAGAGGGCGACGAAAAGTATGATCGTCATTGTTTGGCGGTGAGCAGTTTAAGAGTGACGCGCGAATCCGTGGCCGGATTGAGCAGCTTGCCTTGATAGCGAATAGCGGGCGTCATCCCTGCCCTCGAATCGATTTGGCATTTTGTGAGTTCGCCGTGGTTCCATTCGAGGCTGATCTGGTAGCCGCCACGAGCGAGCAAGCCGGAAACCTTGCCGCTGCTCCAGCGGGATGGGAGCGCGGGTAGAAGCTGGATCTCTCCGGTGTGGCTTTGAAGAAGCATCTCCGCGATGCCAGCGGTAGAGCCGTAGTTGCCATCGAGCTGGACGGAGGGTTTGTCGAAAAAGTTCTTCTCGGTCCACTTCGTGATCATCAAATCGACGAATTCGCCGGCTTTTTCGCCATCCAGCAGACGTGCCCAGATGCCGATGCGCCAGGCGTTCGCCCAGCCCATGCCGCCCGCTTCGCGCATCTCGGCGAGCTTGCGGGTGGCGGCAAAAATTTTCGGATCGGCGGGAGTGATATCGTTGCCGGGAAAGATGCCATAGAAGGGCGACATGTGGCGGTGTTTGATATCCTGAGCGGTTAGGTCCCAGTCTTTGATCCACTCCTGGAGCTGTCCCGCCGCGCCGATTTGGTTAGGGGCGAGCTGGTCGTGCAGTTCCTGCCATTTTTTCCGCAGGTCGGCATCGCTGCCGAGGGCTTGGGATGCCTGGATGCAACTCGCAAACAACTCGCGGAGAATCTGCATGTCCATGGCCGGGCCGTAGGTGACACTTATGCCCTTTTCGTATTCGTGTTCGGGGGAGTTTGACGGAGCGGTGACGAGCCAGCCGTGAGCGGGTTCTTTCACGAGCGTTTGCTCGAAAAACCGCGCGGATCCTTTCATGATCGGATAGAGTCGAGCGAGGTAGGCTTTGTCGCCGCTGAAGAGGTAGTGCTGATAGAGATGGTTGCAAAACCACGCGCCACCCGTGGGCCACTGGCCCCAGAAGGCACTATCGATCGGGGCGGCGGGACGCCACAGGTCGGTGTTGTGGTGGAGCACCCAGCCTTCGGCGTGGTAAGTTCTGCGGGCGACTTCGGTGCCGTTGCCCGCTGCGATCTCGGCGATCATCTTGAAAAGCGGCTCCTCCGTTTCCGCGAGGTTGGTGGTCTGCGCAGGCCAGTAATTCATCTCAGTATTGATGTTCACCGTGTATTTCCCGTCCCACGCGGCGGAGAGTTTATCGTTCCAGATGCCCTGCAAATTCGCGGGCTGCGAGCCGGGACGCGACGAGGACATGAGCAGGTAGCGGCCGAACTGGAAGTAGAGCGCGGCGAGGGCGGGATCGGGCTGTTGGGCATAGGCGCGGAGCCGCTCGTCGGTCGGCAGCGCGGCATTGGCGGATGCGCCGAGATCGAGGCTCACGCGGCGGAAAAGGCGCTGATGTTCGGCGATGTGGGCGCGACGTAGGTCGGCGTAGGTTTTTCCTCTAACGGCGGCGAGGGTCGCTGTGGCGATGGCGGTGGGGTCACCGCTGGTATCGCGGTAGTTTTTGTAGCTGGTATTGGCGGCAAAGAGCAGCGTGACGGCATCGGCCCCGGCGATGCTGATGGAGTCGGAGAGGGCGGTCGTCTTGCCACCCTCGGCGAGAACCTTGGTGCGGCCTTGAAAGGTGAGCGCGGATTTTACGAGCAGTCTTCCTTTGCCATGATCGGTTGCCATGTCGCCATTGTTGCCGGTGACGAGCAGCACATCGGGCGCGACGGTGGAGATGGTCGCCGTCTGCGGCGTGGTAAATCCGATGCCGACGCTGATTTTGCCGGACTGATCGGCGGTGAGGCGGATGACGACGACTTGATCCACGGGGCTGACAAAAATTTCGCGGGTGTAGCGCACTCCGCCAGCGGTGCAGGTGACGGTGGAAACAGCGCTATCGAGATCGAGCGTGCGACGGTAATCGCTGACCTCACCTAGGGTCTCGGGAAACGTGAGGGTGAGCTCGCCGAGCGTCTGATAGGCCGATTGGGAGTTCGGCGTGCCCTGGAGTTTGTTCGATAGATTCTGTGCCTCGCGATTTTTCCCTTCAAAGAGCAATCGGCGGATTTCCGCGAGGGTCTCGGGCGGGACATCGGTGGCGGGATTATAGGGACCCCCGGACCAGAGTGTGTCTTCGTTTAAAACGATGCGCTCTTCCTGGACCTTGCCGTAAACCATGGCACCGAGGCGCCCATTGCCGAGGGCGAGGGCATCGGTGAATCCGCCCGCAGGACGGCGATACCAGAGGCTCAAGGGTTCGGCGGGCGCGGAGGCGGTTCCGGTGAAGCGGATGTCTTTTTCACCAGCGTGCGAGGGCTGGAGCGCGAGCAACAGCGAAAGGAATGCAGGACGGAGATTCATCGTTGGTGGCGGGTGGATGCGGTGCTGATGGATTCGGCGCGAGGAATCTATTATCTAGCGGATTGGAGGTTCAAAGTGACACGCGGATCGCCGGCGGGGTCGAGAAGATTGCCCTGATAGCGGATCGCCGGGATGGTGCCTAGGCTTGAGTCGATGTGGCATTTCTTCAGCTCGCCGCCAGCCCATTCGATTTCGACCTCGTAGCCGCCGCGTCCTCGCAGACCGGAGACTTTACCGCTTTTCCAGCTCGATGCCAACGCGGGCAGGAGTTCGAGTTCGTAGTTTCCTTTTTCGTCGCGGTTGTGGCTGAAGAGCAGCATTTCCGGCATTCCGGAATAGAGGACGGACCATTGCGCCGCCATGCCGTGGCCATTGCCGCCGAGAGCGGCGAGCGCCTTGTCGCCTTCTTTCAATCGCGCCCACATCGCGCCTTTGTCCGGGTGGTCGCCGCCCCGGCCGCGCTCATCGAGTGAGGTTTTCGCGGCTTTGAAAAGGTCCGGGGTGGCACGCTCGGTGATCTGTGTTAGGGGCCAGACGGAGACGATGTGCGAGGCGTGACGATGGCCGACGTAGTGCTTTTTGAAATCCTGCGACCACTCCTGTAACTCACCCGCGCCGTTGATTTGATAGGGAAGGATTTTTGGAAGAGTTGCCTGGAGTTTTTTGCGGAAATCTACATCCACATTTAGCACTTCCGAGGCGCTGATGCAGTTTTGAAAAAGCTCACGTGTGAGTGCGAGGTCAATGGTGGAACCTTGCGACACGGCGTAGGTTTTTCCATCGGGTAGATCGAAGCGATTTTCCGGCGAGGTGGAGGGCGAGGTGACGAGGTGGCCCTTGCCGTCGTCCACGAGGTAATCCAAACAGAACTCAGCGGCCCCGCGCATCAACGGATAGGCGCGCTTGGCGAGGAAGGATTTGTCGAGGCTGAAGGCGTAGTGATCCCACAGGTTGTTGCAGAGCCACGCACCGCCCATCGGCCAGATCGCCCATTCGTTATTGCCGCCCTTCACCGTGGTGGAGGCCCATACGTCTGAGTAGTGAGGCGCGAGCCAGCCGTGGAATCCCCAGTCGATCTTCGCGGTCTCGGCACCGTTTTTCGCCAGCTCGTCCATCCAGTTCCAGAGTGGCTCGCCGGTGGCGGCGATGTTGGTGGTCTCGATGATGCCGTAATACTTCTGGACGTTCTCGTTGAGGAAGTGGGCGCAGTTGCTGTGCGGCTTCCAGTCTTTGTTCCACATTCCCTGTTGGTTATGTGGCCGATCGCCGGAGCGCGAACTCGCGATGATGTCATAGCGGGCGTATTGCAGGCCGAGCGCGTATTTGTTAGGTTTCTCGCCATTGATCTCCACCCACAGACGGCGGAAAAGCGACTGGTGGTCCGCGACGTGTGCGCTGAAAAGCTGCTCGTAGCTTTTTCGAGCGGCTTTTGTTAGAATATCTTTCACGATAGGTGTGGGATTCAATCCCTCGCTAGCTGGATCTTTGAACGGGCCGTTGTAGCTCGTGGCATCGGCGAAGATGAGAAGCACGCTGTCGGCGCCTTCGACACGCAGCGAACCGTTCGCGGACTGGATTTTTCCGCCGGTGGGCTTGACCCATAGGAGTGACTCGAAGGTCATGCCCTTCGACTCCTCGTATTTATTAGAGAGCATCGGGGCCTTGCCTTTCATCACAATGACGTTGTTGCCAGTGACGGCGACTGAGGTCCCGTGGCCTTCCATTTCCTTTGGATAGCTGAGGCTCGCGGTGAACGAGAGCTTGCCGGCTTGGCTGGCACTGAGGCGCATGACGATCACGCGATCGGGAAAACTCGCGAACGCTTCCCGCGTGTAGGTCACGCCGCCGATGTCGTATTTCACCGTGGAGAGTGCTTGGTCCAGATCGAGCGTGCGGAGATAGTTTTTCGCCTGATCGCCATGGTCGAATTTCAGATACATCGTGCCGATAGGCAGATAATTGGCAACTTCCTGCGGCCCCCACATTTCACGCGCGGCGGCATCCGCCGCAGGGATATCACCCTCCGTTAGTTTTTGACGGCAAATCTCCATGGCGGCCTTGCGCTTGGGATCCTGACCGGTGGCGGGACCACCGGAGTGGAACGTCTTGTCATTGAGTTGGAGGATTTCAGTTTCCACGCCGCCTTTAATTTTTGCCGCGATGTAGTTGTTGCCGATCGGGATGCCGTTATGGCTGGCTTCCACCTCTGGCTTGGTCCAGGTGAGTTTGAGTGTGTCCCATGCGCCGTCTTTGAGTTCAGGGACCGGTGGAGCGTTCTGGATGATCTTGCCGGATAGAGAACCGGTCAAAAGCGCGGGTAGCCATACTAACATTTTCCACAGGGGGGTGATAACAGATTTTGATTTCATATTGGATTGATTAGGAAAGTAGGCCTAGGGCGATGATGAAGAGGAGGCGCATGGGGTCAGGGAGCCGGTGGAGTAAGACCGAAAGGGGTTTCTGATACATAGACGCGGTAGTCTTTGATGCGGCCGGGGGAGCCGGAGCCGGAGCGGGCGAGATAGCGGATGCCGCCGACGGGAATGGTTTCGCCGAGGTCGATGACCACGCGGTGAGGGAAGTCGGCGACGCCGCCACTGTAGGCGCTGTGCCAGTGGCTGGAGGGTTGCCCGTCGAGCATGTTGTCGGCGTCGCCGGGCTCGGCGGTGGTTTCTTCGCTGCTTACCCAGAGGATCTTCCATTTGTTTTTGGAGAGGACCTCGCCGTTGGGGGCAAGGGCGTCGAGTTCGGCGATGGCGGCGTTGGTGCCTTTTTCGGCATTGAGGGCCTCGAGGGCGAGGTAGCGGCCTTTTTGCGGGCGGGGGAAACGCACCTCCTGCCATTCGGCCTCAGGTTTGAAGCTACCTTTGGCGGCGGGGGCGAGGGCGGAGGTGGTGAAGGCACCCGTGGCGCGTTGCTTGCGGGCGAAGTCGAGTTCGAGTCGGACTTGGTCGAGGATGGGTTGGTCGAGGCCGGCAAGGCGGGGAGTCGTGGGGCCGAGTAGGTCGAGGACGATGACTTCGTTGCGGCCGGATTTCAGCCAAGGGCCGGGAACATACAGGGTCTGGGTGGGGCCGATGTTCCAAAAGCGGCCGAGGCAGTGGCCGTTGATCCAGACGACGCCTTTGCCCCAAGTGTGCACGTCGAGGAAGGTGTCGCCGGTGCGGGTGAGCTCGAAGCCGCCGCGCCAGTAGGCGGGCGGGGCTTCGGCGGAATTGCAGCCGGCGGGGAGCGGGCGGTAGCGGAGGGAGGCGAGGTGGGTGTCGTCGAGCGGGAGGCGGAAAATCTCCCAGCCGGTAAGCTCCCGGTCGCCGATTTTGACCGGGGCGTGGAGGCCTTTGCGGTCGAAGATCTCGCGGCCAAAATTCACGCGACCCATCGCCTCGACGAGGATGTCGAGCTGGGTGGGTTTGTCGCGGGCGGGGAGTTTGACGCTGTAGCGTTTGCCGCGGCGGTCCATCACGCCGACTTGGCGGCCATCGAGGAAGATCCAGGCGAAGTCGTGAATTTCTTTGACGTCGAGGGTGGCGGCGGGACCGGCGGTAAGCGTGGTGCGATAGAGGATGTTGCCGCGACTCTGGTCGTAGAACTCCATGGTTTTGGGGCGTTCGTCGCGGACGGCGCTCGGCAGGTTTTCGCGGACGACGGCGATCTCGGAGAGCGTGAAGGAAGGGATGGTGACGACGGGGTTGCGGGCGGGGATGTCGGGCAAGGCTTCGCCCGGGAGCAGGTGTTGGGCGAAGAGGGCGCGGACGCGATCGAATTTGCCGGGGGCGGCCCAGCCAGCCTCGGAGATAGGGGCGTCGTAGTCGTAACTGGAGGTATCGGGGGAGAAAGGGCGGTCGGCACCGGCCCAGAGACCGAAGGACGTGCCGCCGTGCGCCATGTAGATGCTGAACGAGCGGTCGTTTTTCAGCATGTTGTCAAGGTCGCCTACGAAGCGATTAACGTCGCTGGTACGATGGGGGCGGCCCCACATGTCGAACCAGGCGGGGTAGTACTCGCCGTTCATGAGTGGGCCGGTTTTTTGAAATTTGTGGAGCGTTTCGAAGGCGCGTTCGGCGTTGCCGGGGCTGAAGTTGACGACTTGGAAGAGGTCGTCGCGGTAGCCGCTGGCGATCGCACCGGCGGGGTTGCAAGCGAATAAGGGGACGTCCAGTCCGCCGTCGATGAGGGCTTGGCGGAGGATGCCCATGTAATTGGTGTCCTTGCCGTAGGAGCCGTATTCGTTTTCGACCTGGGCCATGAGGATGGGGCCGCCTCGGGTGACTTGGAGGGGGGCGAGCACGCGGGCGACTTCCTTGAGGTAACGGACGGCGGGTTCGAGGAATTTGGGGTCTTGGGAGCGGAGGTTGATCTGGTCGTTTTTGACGAGCCACCATGGAAGGCCGCCCATTTCCCACTCGGCGCAGGCGTAGGGGCCGGGACGGACGATGACCCAGAGGCCTTCCTCTTGGGCGATGCGGCAGAACTCGGCGGCGTCGCGCCAACCGGTCCAGTCGAATTTGCCTTCCTCCCATTCGTGGAAGTTCCAGAAAAAGTAGGCGCAAACGGTGTTCAGACCCATTGCCTTGGCCATCTTGAGCCGGTGACGCCAATACTCGGGGGGGATGCGAGCGAAGTGCATTTCGCCGCAGCGGATGACAAATTTTTGCCCGTCGAGGAGGAACTGGTCGTCGCCGATTTTGAAGGTGTGGGCGGGCTTCGCGGTGGGAGCGGTGAGGTCGAGCGTTTGCGCGGACGAGCGGTGGGCGGCTGGGAATAGGAATATGCAGAGGAGCGCCGCGAGAGTGAAGCGGGCGCACCGGCGTCCGGCCGATGGAAGCGGACGACTGCGGGGAGATGGTGGGATTTCGTGATGCACGAGAGTCTGGGGGCGTTGGAGGTTGATTGTTATTGGAGGATGAAAATGCAGCTGGTTAGCAGCGCGATGGGTATTCTATAAGGAATCCTGCTGGCGACAAGCAGCAGGGTCATGGGAGTAGTGGAACGACCTGCGCGAGGATTTGCGCGGCGAGGGTGGCGTGGCCGCGCATGTTGGGGTGAAGGCTGGACCAGTAGCCGTTGGCAGCGAGGCCGCGGGCTACGTCCGGGCCGAGGTCGATGATGGCAAGCTTGGCACCGGGATTGGCGGCTTTGCAGGTGGCGACGGCAGATTTGATTTCAGTGACACCGTATTGGCCGAACGGGACGATGATGACGATGGGGGCGTCGGGGGCGGCTTGATGCAGGGCTTGGATGGACTGGGTGATGCTGGCCTGGAGATCGCTGGAATTGACGTGGGAAAGGACGTCGTTGGTCGCGTAGTTGATGAGAATGATGGACGGTTCCTGCCCGGTCCGGCCGTAGGCGCTGAGGTGGCCGGCAGTGTCGAGCAGGCTATGTCCGGCATCGATTTTGTTCCAGCGGCTACGGGCATCGTCGTAGGTGCCGCCGAGGCCGTTTCGGGAGCCGGACACGACATAGTACCCGGGCACGTCACGGGTGCGGTCGCCAGGGCGGAGCCAGCCGCTGTAGCCGCAGGCGCTGATGCCGTATTCGTAGCCCAATGACTGAAGGCCCGCGCCGACAAAGAAGCCCCAACTGGCAAGGTTGTCGCTCGTGCCGAAGTCGGCGGCGGAGCCTTCGGTGATGGAGTCGCCCACGATCAAGGCCCAGCGGGTGGCGGGGGGCTGCGACACGGGCTCGCTGTTGGCGTCCACGGCGAGGCCAGTGACGCGCACGATGTTTAGCCCGCTGGCGTTCGCGGAGCCCCAGCGATCGGCCTGCTCGGAGGTCTTCACATAGACGGTGAGAGTGTGCTGGCCGGAGCCTTTGAGGTTTTTGATTGCGATGCGGTCGGCGGCTTTGACGCCAGCGGTCCAGATGCCGTCGATGCTGTAGGTGATCTCGGGCGGGTTTTTGACCTTGTCGCCGTAGATGGAGGTGTCGAGGAAGAGTTCAGCGTTGGGCGTGTCGTTGGGGGTCGTCCAGCGCACGCGAAAATAAGCGCCGGGATACCAAGTTTCGCGGTAGGCGGAGCCGCCGCGTTCGGTGTCGCCGGTCCAGTTGCCGGGGGAAAACACAAACACCGGCGAATCGACTTTGATGGTGAGCGAGGCGGGAGCGGCCTGTGCGGGGAGGACGGCCGGACAAAGGACGAGAAGGAAGGCGAGGCGTAATAGGTGGAGTTTCACAGTTGAATGAGTGGAGTCAGTTGGCGAGCAGGCGCTTGAGGACGGGTGCGAGTTCGGCGGCCCAGAGTTCGTAGCCTTCTGGGGTGAGGTGGACTTTGTCACCACCGACTCCTTTCCAGCTGTTGAGGCCGGTGGAGGTCATCTTGGAATAGACGTCGACGTAGAAGATGTTGTGGTCATCGGCAAATACCTCGCGGGTAAACGTCACTCCATTCACCGTGAAAGTGGTCGTGGCCGTCACCGTTTCCAAGTCTAGGGGTCGCCGATAGTCTGCCACTTCACCACCTGAAGCGGGAAATTCCAGCTTCAGGTCGCCCAACGTCTGGTAGGGCATTTGCTTTTTCGGCGAGGCCATTCCGCGATCATTGATGACCTTGGTCGCCTCACTGGCCTTGCCCGCGAAAACCAACTGGCGCGCCTCCGCGATCGCCTCTTTGGCTCCGGGCCGGGCCGGATCGTAAGGGCCGCCGCCCCACAGCGTATCCTCGTTCAGTTGCAGCCGCTCGCTTTCCACACCGCCAAAGACCATCGCCCCGAGCCGGCCATTGCCGAGCGGAAGAGCTTCCACCCAAGTGCTCGCGGCTTGTCGATACCAGAGCGTTTGTGCGTTATCGGCCGCTTGAAGCGGCTTCCAAGTGCAGATGAACAAGCAAACGAGGATGGGAAGTTTTTTTAGCATAGGAGAGGTTTAATAGAGGTCTAAATAGAGGTTTCTGAGACACTAATGAAGGTTGCGAATTTCCTTTTCGATTTCCGCCGCCTTCTCATGCGCCTCGGGAAGCGGCAGGCCCTGCTTCATGCCGGGTCGTAAATGTTTGGTGGAGGTGAGCCAGGCATCTTTCAGCATGTCTTCGCGCCGTTGCACGAGCTTGAGGATTTCTTCCCCGTGAGGCACGCCGGTCATCATGTCTTGGGCGGTTGTGGCGTTGGTTATGTCCTTGGCACCGAGACCTAGCAGGATTTGTTTGGCGATGATCCAGTGGCCGAGATCGTTGGGATGAACTCCATCGGCGGCGTAAACGAAGTTCGGGTCGATTTCACGATTTTCGTTGATGAAATCGGTCATGGGACCATGCACGTCGAAGACGACCCAGTGTTGCTGGTTGCGCTGGTCGAGCAGCCATTTAGAGTAATGATCGAGGGTGTCCTGGTAGGCGAGGTTTTTCGTCTTCGTGCCATCGAAGAAAGGCGGCGTGAGGTGGATGATCTCGGAATTGGCGGCCTTTACGGCATCGTGCATGTGCTTCATGCCGGTCTGGAAGTCTGCGAAACGTTTTTCATCGAATGGCAGGTAGATGCCGTCGTTCATTCCGTAGCAGGCGAAAACGAGATCGGGCTTCGTCGCTGCGAGAACGCGCGCGAGGCGTTCTTTCAAATCGGGACGTGGGAAGGTCCCGCCAGCGTGGCCTGGCTCGGAGAGTCCAGAGACGGTTTCGCTGGGCAGCCCGACATTGATAAACTCAATCGTCCGGGCTGGGTAACGTGTCTTGAAATACGCCTCCACGTAGGCGGTGTATTGGCCTAGGTAGGTGATGCTGTCGCCGAGAAAAACGACGCGTTTTATCTTGGGTGGCAGCCCGGCTTGAGCTTGGGCATGCACTGCGGTGGAAAAGACCATCGCGAGCAGTGCGAAGGTTATTGACCTTGGTGCGAGAGCCAAGTGAATCATAAGGAATCGTAATGTGCGGTTCATTGGGATGCTTTGATCAGGCGAACATTGTCGATGAAGACCGTATTATCGCCGTCGCGGGTGTTGGTGCCGACGAAAGTGAGGC
>JBDTNJ010000020.1:0-22555 GCA_039933825.1 Luteolibacter sp. | reverse complement strand
ATACCACTTGCGCTCGACTTCATGCGGCTTGGCGGAAAACGTCTTCATGTGCTTGGATAAGAAATGGCTTCGGAACACGTGGCGTGCCCGAAGGGGGTGGCAAACTAGGGAGCCGATTTCAGGGTGTCAACCGGGAAATCAGAAGAATTTTTGGTGGAATTTTGAATTACTCCCTGGTGTCGGTTGGGCGGCTTGGTGGCTCAGTGAGAGGCGGCGGCAGTGGGCCGGTGCCGGCATCGCCGATGGCGGCTTGGGTGCGGATGGCACCCGCGACAGCGTGGGCAAGCTTTTGGCGGTAGCCTGGATCCGCGCAAAGGCGGGCTTCGGTGGCATTGCTGAGATAGCCGCCTTCAAGGAGCAGGCAGGGGATTTCCGGGTTGCGCGTCAGGCGGATGCGACGGCGGACGAGACCGCGATTTCCGCTTTCACCCGGGCAAACGGAGTTCATCGCTTGTTGGCAGCGGACTGCGATGCCATGGCTATCTACCCGCCAGTAGTAAGTCTCCGGGCCACGGATGCCAGATGGGCCGCTGTTGAAGTGCATGCTGACGAGAATCCCGCCGTATTGGTTCGCGCGGATGACGCGGTCATCGAGATCCACGAAGGTGTCATCGTCGCGCATTAGGATGGTTTTGAAATCTCCACTGAGCTCGGCGCGGAGGCGTTTCGCTATATCGAGTGTGAGATCCTTTTCCTTCTGTCCGGTGTGCGGGCTGGTTGCGCCGCTGTCCTTTCCGCCGTGGCCTGCATCGATGATCACAGTTTTGAATCCTTTAGGTCCCGGGCGGTGGCCCCATACATCGCGGCCCGAGGATGATGGGGTAGTAGGTGCTCCACAGGATGCAAAAAAGGCGGTCAGGATGAGGCTGAAAGAGAATTTTAGAAGTGTGCTCATGTGGAAACTCATCTCACGATTGTGGGAACAGGGGAAGCACGGGTTTTTTGGCGCTCTTGACGTTTGGGCTGAATCCAGCGATTTGTTTGCCAGTGAAAGCCGTGTATTTCATCCCGCCGGCAGCGGCGCTCATTTTAGTGGGGGCATGGAACCTGTGGCAGATGCGGGAGATCTCCCTGCTGGAGCAAGAACGTGCGGCCCTCCGACAACGGATTGCGGCGGCAAGCAAAGGAAATCAGGATCCTGAAAATTTGTTAGCAAAGCGGGCATCGGAAAAGCCGGGTGCAGGGGAGAGGGATACGATTGATTGGAACGCGCTTTCCAACGAGATCGGCCGGGCTCGGGAAGCTGCCGCGATGGGCGACATGCGTGCGATGATGCTTTTCCAACAGCGCTTGGAGGGTATGTCGACGGAAGACTTGGTTGCCGCCATGGATGAACTCGCCGGACTCGACATTCCAGCAGAGGCGAAACGCATGTTGGAAGGGCTGATCATCGACCCGCTGATCGACAAAGACCCGGAACTGGCCCTAACGCGTTTTGGAAACAGAATCCAAAACGAGCCGGATAGCTTGGGCTGGCAGCTTTCCCGCGCCCTGAAGGATTGGGCGCGGAGCGATCTCGCCGCAGCGACATCATGGTTTGACGAGCAGATCGCCAATGGAAGTTTTACCAGCAAAACGCTCGATGGGCGAAGCGATCTGCGGATGCGATTTGAGGGGGCGCTGTTGGAAAGTTTGCTTTCCATCGACTTGGAGGCTGCCAGCCGCCGGCTCGCGGCGATCACGGATGTCCAGCGCCGGGAGATTCTCCAGCAGATTCCATTCGACGGGCTCGCACCGGAAACCCAAAAGTCATACACGGCCTTGGTGCGGAACCTCGTCCCGCCAGAAGAGCGTGCGGGTTCGTTCGCTTACATCGCGACGGAATTGGTGGCTGCTGGCGGTTTTGCCGATGTCGGCGCGTTTCTCGATGGCGTGCATGCCAGCCCGGAAGAACGTGCGGCGGCGGCGAAGGATGCCGCCATTTCGCATTTGGAGCAGTTAGGCTCAAGGGACGGGGTCACCGCGCAAGATGTCGATGCCATGAGAAGCTGGCTGAAGCTCCAGGTGCCGGATGCCGTCGATAGCATCACCGGCAAAGCCCTAGCAGATGCGGCCCAAGAGCGGGGGGGATTCAAATTCGCCGATGCCGCCCAGCTCGCTCTCCAATACCATCAAAGCAGTGGCAACGATGATGTGTTAGCGGCTTTCCTCGCGAGTTACTCCGCCCACTCGAATCTCGACGAGGCAAAACATCTGGCGGAAATGATCACCGACGGGAAACGACGGGCCGAAATTCTCAAAGGGCTGGAATAGATCAACCGAAATTCATGAAATTTTCCATCACTCTATCGATTCTAATTCTTGTCATCGGGTCCACCGCGGGTTTTCTGCACCTTCAGCAGCTCGTCAGCTTGCGGAATGAGCGCTTGCAACTCGCGGCGCAGGCGGTGAAGGCCGGTGTTAGGGTGGGTTTCCAAAGTGTGCCCGCTGGGCCCAGGTTGTCAAAACACCATCGTGAAGGCAAAGGGAGCGGGACGCTGGTGATTGATGAATCACTCGGTAAACTGGCAACGGAAGACCCGCGCGCGGCCTTCAGATGGATCGAGGAAAACGCAGGGGCACACCCGGAACTTGCCAATGACGGGACGAAATGCAGCGTACTTGCCCGGGTCGCACAATCGGATCCGTCGCTCGCTTTCAGGCTTCTGGTGGACCTCGGTATCCAGGATATGCCGGGCGCGTTTGAGGCCATCGTCGGGGCTGGCAGAACTTCACAAGAACGGGCTGCAATCCTGACCGCATCGCGTGACCATCTCGCAACGATCCACTCGCCATCCGAACGGACCGCACTTCGCGAGGAAGCGCTCGGTGGTTTAGCTCGGAGCGTTTCCGATGAGAGCTTTGAAACGGTGGTTTCCTGGATTTCCAGCGAAAAACTCAGTCCCGAGGAGCAGGATTTCTTTGCCGCGGGGATTTCATATGACACGGCCAAAGCAGAGACCGGGAAATGGATCGACTGGATGGCACAAGCGCTTCCCGCTGACAAGCTCGGGGATCGGGTGGGCGATCTTGTCGGGCAATGGACGGAGCAGGATTATCTAGCCGCCGGGCAATGGCTTGCAGCCGCGCCTGAGGGGCCGGTCAGGAATTTTGCGGTCAAGTCCTATGCGCTGACCGTCGCAGAATATGAACCCCAGGTGGCTGCGCAGTGGGCGCTGACTCTGCCTGCGGGAGACGAGCTTGATGCCACCTTGAAAGGAATCTACGAGTATTGGCCGAAGAATGATCCAGCGGGTGCCGCCGCGTTTGCTGCCGGGCATGGCATCAAATAGTGGGCTAGATCGGCGGTTGGAATGACAATTGATCGGAGGATTTGGCTTTTCCAGCCGGGTCCACCCGTAGGTTTTCGTTAGGTTTGGCTTCCCCGAGGCGCTTGTTCCGGGCGAGGACCGCCGTCTCGCCGAGGTGGCCGGTGAGACGGTGTGCAGCTTGGATTTCCCTAGGGTCGGCTTGGAACGCGCCGGCGATGGCTTCTTCAAGAGTCGCCGTGGTGAGATTGATTCGGAGGTCGCCAGTTAGGAGTTTGACGAGGGTTTCGCCCTCCACCGGATGAAGTTTGCCGAGACGTGCGGCGAGGCGGTTGATGCGTTCCAGCGACCCGGAGGTTGCTGCAAGTTCGAGAAAAAACGCCTCAAGGTCGGTGAGGTCGAGAGCATCGGGCTTGAGAGGGATTTCCTGAAGTACCATGCGCGCGGTGCGGGCGGCATCCTTATGGTGCCTGGAAATTTCCTTGAAGCGCTCAGGGCGCATACCGGGGAGGGAAGTTAGCGTGTGCCTGAGAGTTGTAGCATCAACAGACAGCGGTGCCTTTCCATTTTCCCGGGGCAATGCCTCGCCGCCCAGCCACAACACGGCGAGGCGGAGATCCCTATCACTGGTGAGGCCGCGTAGGTAGGTGGTAATGAAATCCGCCTTCGCAATGCGACTGCTGGTTTCCCCTACCAGACGGCAGAGGTCGCTGAAATCCGCCAGCGCGCAGATCGCCCGGCTGTGGCGTGGACTACTGGATCCCAAGCGCTGCGAGGCTTGATTGATCGGGAGTTCCATCTGGTCGCCACCCATTGCGCACCAAGCGTCCATGCCTTTCATTCTCAGTTCTGCGGCGAATTCCTTGGTGAATCCATGGACCGTTAGGGTTTTTTTCGGTCGCACCCGCTGGATACATTCCATCAGACCGGGGTGATCCGCGTGGTCGGAAAATGGGATGACCTCATCGACACGGTAGCGATATTTCGCCCCTGGCTGCATCGCCCAACCGGTGAGCATGGCGGTGCGTTTGGCTTTTAGGCCCCGGAATAAATTCGAGCGCAGCGCATTCGGGGGCGCGATGATGACGTGCCCCGGCAGCGCGTGGCCCTCGAAAACCAGCGGTTCCGGCAAGCCCTGAACCCCCGCCGCCCGGCAGGCCAACGTCATTGCTGCCACCGCAGTGTGAAGCAGCGTGGGGATCCCATGCTCCGTGAGCAAGGCCAGCGCTTCCTGGGCTTTCCCCAGTGAGTAGCCAATTAGAACGGGCGTTTCACTATCGGCGAAGGCATCCTGCACAAAACGCAGGACGTGGGCCTCGACCTCCATTTGACTTGGAAATTCATAACAAGGGAGCCCGAAGGTAGTTTCCAGAATGAGAGTGTCCGCCGTCAGGAAATTGACAGGTTCCGCCGTGCGCCCTCGGCGGGTCTTGAAGTCTCCCGTGTAAAGCAGGCTCGCATTATCCTTGATGCGGGTGACGTGCAACATCGCCGAGCCAGAAATGTGCCCGGCCGGCAGCAGGCGCAGGCGGAAGCCATCCCGTGTGATCGGAACTTGGAATGGCACGGCCTCGATCCGGTTGTCTGCCAGACGGAAGCGTTCACGAAGCAGTGTCGCTGTCACTTCTGAACATAACGCCGACTCATGCCGCGCGAAGTGGTCGGCATGCGCATGCGATACAAAAGCACGCGGCTTCGCGTCCCATGGGTCTAACCATAGGTCGGGTTCCGGCAAATACAGGCCGCGTTGAAAGCGAACTTCAATCAAAACGATTGGGATTCTAATGATGCCTGCCCGTCATGGCCAAGGTAAACCGGAGCTGATTCACGGTCGTGGCACCGATGAGCATGACCATCTTGGCGTTGCCACGGCATATCGATACTCAAGGTGCCCTGAAACTGGCTTGGCGAGGATCGTCTGGCAGTGGGTCCTGCTCACTGCTTTGCCATGTTCGTCTGCCACAGTGGAGATGGTGGCACGTCATTGGGCCTGCAAACGATGATGCCCGCGTGGCTCGACGCCCCATTCACGTAATCACTGATCGGGCAATCAATGATCACCATTCGTCCCTTATCGTGATCCGAAGTGGCATGAGTGAAATAGGCGCGGTCTCCGAATTTCACGATCATCCCGACATGTGATGTGTATCCCGTAGCATCATTGGAGGTGATCGCGCAAATGTCGCCATTTTGAAGGTATTTCTCCGAAGCGCGCACCTTGGTTTTTGGGACTTGATAAACCGGTAGATTGGAAACCTGGTCCTCGATCTTCCCCATCGGTTCGACCAATGATGGATTCGAACGCAGGTAGCGGTAACTCTTCCATTGCACCGTCATTTCATGGATTTCACGGTGCATTCGCTCCGCGCCAGGCAGGCGGGAGGTAATGTTGGTCGCGTAGCCCCGGCGCTGGTTGTCATGGAATACCTCTTCCAAATGGTGCATCCGGCTCAGATAGCTTCCCGTGCAGCAGCCATTCCGGTAACGCTCGATTTCCACCATCTGAAGCAGGTCCTGTGGTTTATAGGGGCCGGGCTTGTAGCGCAACATGCGGGCGATCGCTAGGGAGTTTTCATAATACGTCCAGCAGTCGAGGCCTTTGAGATTCGCCACGGGGGATTCGATCCGGTCGTCCACTTCTAACGAGTAGTTAACATAAGGCGTGCCTACCAGTTCACGCGCTACCCGCACGGTCCTCTCGCCAAGTGGCAAGGCCCGCCAGTTGTCGCGTTCCGCTTTGGCGATGATCGCTTGGAATTTCGACTCGCCCTGGAAAACCACACCCAGCGGGAGCTTCGGTGGATTGAGCGGCGGAACAGGCTGCGCCGCCAGCCCCAAAGTCGGGACTAGGCAGTGCGATGCCGCAATCACAATGGAAATCTTGAAATTCATTCCCTTCCTATAGTCGAAATCCAGATTTAGAAAAGGCAACAATCGCAAAATTCACTCCCGGGTAAGCAGCGGTTCAAACACATACCACTGCTGCCAATGTTCCCGCACCACCCGCAGGATTGCCGTTGCCCAGATTTTTGCCGCCTCGTCGTCCACCCCGCGCTTCCTCGGCGGTAACTCGATCATCGGGAAAACGATCACCCGATACCTCCTCCAGCCATCGCGCACGATGAACAGCGGAAAGGTTGGAGCATTTGTCGCTCTGGCCAGAAATAACGGTCCTTTCGGCAGTCGCATTCGCAACCCCGGTTCCACTTCCACTTCCATTGGAGAGACATCGAAGATCACGCGGTCGCCCTGCACCGCGACGATATTGCCTTCGCCCAGCAGTCGCGCGAGCTCCACGCCTAACAGGTTTCCGTCGTGGTTGTAGAGCGAGCGGAAATTCGGATGCTTCGTCTCCTTTTCGCGGATTTCCTCCTCGCGGATTTTTTGTGTCTCCGGCTCGCGCTCCCTTGCTCTAACGGTATATAGTGTCCGGTTGAATCTCGATGCGAACATTGGTGCGGCGATGTCATAATTCCCCATGTGCGCCGTCAGGATGATGCAGCCTTCCTTCCGGTTGGATAGATCTTCCAGCGCATCCAATCCTTCCACCGCCCAATCGACGCCGCCGGTTTTAGTCTGGCAGCGTAGTGCGTCCACATAAGTCAGTGCGAAATTCCAGAACACCTGCCAGGCTCCTACCCGCCCGCGCCACTCTGCCCATTCGGGATGCAGGGCCCGCAGGTTTTTCGCGACTGCCAGCCGATGGGACTTCGCGATCAGAAAAAACAAAAATGTCCACCCGCCAATCAACACGGGCTCGAGAAACCATGGGACCACCTGCAAGGCATAAAGTGCCATCCGGTGCGGCAAGTCACCGAAGATCCCCAGTCTCCTGCCCAATCGTGATTTCGAGTCCTCCTCCATTGTGGACGGTTCTAACTACGAGAGAGCTCGAAGCCCGCATCTTCCAACAGACTTTTCCCCGCCACGGCGATGTTTGCCAACTCATCGCAGCGCTCGTTCTCCGCATGGCCTGCATGTCCTTTTACCCAGCGCCAATCGATCTTATGACCATGCATTGCCGCGAGTAAGAGCAGCCACAGGTCCTGATTTTTCACAGCCTCCTTCGCGGCGGTCTTCCATCCGCGTTTTTTCCAGCCATCAATCCACTTTTTAGAAATCGCATCGATTAGATATTTTGAATCCGAGTGCAGTTCCACCTCACAAGGTTCGCTCAGCAGCTCCAGTGCCGCGATCGCGGCTCTCAACTCCATCCGGTTGTTTGTGGTCAGCCGGTAGCCCCCGGAAATCTCCTTACGGTGCTTTCCGCACACCATCACCGCCCCGAATCCGCCCGGTCCGGGGTTTCCCTTGCAGCCGCCGTCCGTATGAATGATCACCCGTTTCATCGCCGTAGAAGCTGTTCACCTGCTCCGGGCCTGACAAGTAAAAGGGCCCCTAAAATTGAAAGAGCGCGAGGCAATCGCATTATTCCCGGGTGGCGCTGATCGTAATCGTGTGTTCCACCGGTTTGAGGGCGGATTGCGCGGCCATTTCGAGATTGGCCCGGACTTTTTCCGTGAGTGCGAAGGTGGCTTCGATATCGGTTGTCCCCTCCAGTCCATGGGCGAGCTCTTTGATCTGGCGGGTTTCGTAGGTTTGTTTTTTGGTGACGGCTTCCTGGACTTTCCGGAAGGCGGGAACGAGCGGGTTATTGTCAAACTCCTTTGCAATGTTGACGCCTGCGCTCAGTTGTTCGGCGGTGAAGGCTTTGCTTTGCCCGCCCCAGGTGATAGTATAGGCTGGCGCTTTCGGTGAAACGATGCGGAGTGTGAGGCGGTTAAGCTCATCGTCGAACGGTACCAGTGCGAGACCGGCGCGCGGTGAGTCATCCTTGTCGGTTGCGCCCGGGCCGGGGCTGAACGTAAGCCGCGAACTGCGGAGGGAAATTTTCCCATCATTGGCTGATAGGACTTCATGCCCATTCGCTGCGGTGGCTTTTCCCGTGGACTCGTCAAAGGTGACGGAGCCGAGGTCACCGTCGAGACCCATGCCTTTGAGAAACGCGTAGGCCATGATGATCTGACCGGCCCAATCCGGATGCACGCCGTCCTTGCCGGATACCTTGAAATCCGGACCGTATTGTTTTTTTGCTGAAAAGTCAGCCAACAGCATCGGTCGATAGACGTCAGCGAAGGAGACGTTTTCAGACTTTGCGATTTCGATATCGATGTTGCGGAAACGCGAGAGTGCGAGATTGAGATCCTGTTGAGTCCCTGTGGCGTTTTTCACCCAATGCGGAATGGAATCGATAATACCCGATGAACCAAGCACGACCCGACAATCGATCTCCTTGAATGCCTTGACAATGGCGGTCTGGTTCTTCCTGTATTCGGCGGCGATGGCTTCATCATAGGGCACGTATCTGAAATCGTTCATCCCATAACAGGTGGTGGAAACGGTGGGCTTGAAGCGAAGAACATCATTCTTCAGGCGTTTTAAGAAACCGCTGGCTTGTTCGCCGCTCCAGCCAAATTGGCGACAGGTGATTCGCAGCTGCGGCATGCAGGAAGTTAGATATGTCTCGATCAACACCGAATAGCGCTTTTGCTCGGTGATCGAGTCACCGCAGATGGCGAGCCGGTCTCCTTCTTTCAGGAGCAGTTCGCTTGTTTCCGGGGCGGATTCCAGCACGTAGGAGGAAAGCCCGGCGGGCAGGGGGGGCACCTCACGGGCGACCAGTGGCAATGTGGCGGTGAAGATGAAAAAACAAATGGGGCGGAACATGATTGGCAACCGAGCCCAAAACATTCGAACTCTTAAAGCACCAATTATTTTTCCTTGGGAAGCCAATCGGTGGCGCTGACGTTGAGGATCTCAAGATAGCCTTGGCCATCGGGAGTGGTGAGTTTGGTGACATCCAGGACCGGGGTGAAAATGCCGCCGGATGCGGTGGCGGCCTGGCAGATTTGATACGCTTCCGAGTCTTTTTTTACGAAGGCGAGTTGTTGGCGGCCTGGCATCGGTGGATCCAATAGAAATGAGGCGAAAGTTTCATTCTCGGTTTTCGCGGCGCGGGCAGGTGGGGGAGTGCTGACAATCAGGTGGAAGCGCTGGGTCTTCTTTGCAGGGCCATCCGCAAAGTGCTTGAAATGGTCGTCACGGAACTCGACGAATGTCTGCCAGTCGGTGAGCCAGCCTTTGGGCGTTTCCACCACGGCGACAGGAATCCCGGTGGGAATGGATTCTGTGTCCACTTGGAAAACGAACAGAGTGTTGCCGCTTTTTTCGTCGGTCTGGCTTTGTTTGACGGAGATCGATTTGAATGGAGTTGGACCATCAGGGGCTTGCTGTGAGTATGCCTCCATTGCTGGCCTAACTGATTCCGGATAGAGGACATGGGCGTTTCTCGCCGCCCAGTCCGGAGCTTCTAAAAATGCCCGGAGCGAAGCTTCGGCGGCTGCGGAAACTTTGATGGGTTCTTCGATTGGATCGACTTCATGGGCCTCGGTTTTTGGTAATTCCTTTGTAGGTTGCTGGATGATCGGCTTTACAAAAATCGGAGTAGGCTCGGGCCTTGGTGCGGGTACAGCCTCTTCGGCAGCTGTAGTTTTTTTAGGTTTTTCCACAGGTATCTCCAGAGGGGCTGATCGTGGAATCCTCATGAAATACTGGTCCGATCGGATGCCCAGCGCGTATCCCATCGCAAGGGCCACGGCGAATGATAGAAGACAGGAAAGCACCAGAACCGTTGGACTTGGTGCGGCACCCACCGGTGGCGTCGGAGGAGCAGGTAGATCCACGTTGGGAACCTCTGGCGTCGCAATTTCCCCAGCCGGAGCAGAAGCTGTGGGACTGGCCACGGGTTCGGGCATTTTCGGAGTCAGCGGCGGTGAATCGGCGAATGGCCGGAATGGCTCGTTCGCACGCAACACCACCGGACTAGGAGCCTCAAGAGCGCCAATTCCGCGATAGGGATCAGGCGCGATGATTTCGTGTTGGCATGTCGGACAGGGGCCTTTTTGAGCTGCCAGGTCGAGTGGCAGGCGCAGCGTCGTCCCGCAGACGGGGCAGTTGAATTGGATGACTTCAGCCATTGGCGTTTCAGGAAAGCGATGACGTGATGGCAGAAGATTGCGCGGATGTCGATCATTCGGACAACCTGATTTTGTGTCCCCATAAGCCCTAATGGGATCACAGTTCCTTTGCGCCGCATGAATTTACGAGCCCATCCCCGCTTTGCTCTTGGCTCTCCGCCGATCGCTGCCTAAACCCCGCCATGCGGCTTTTTGACACGCTTTCCCGAACCGAGCGCGAACTTTCTCCCATCGACGGCTCTACTTTCCGTTTCTACTGCTGCGGCCCCACGGTTTACGGCCCGGCCCATATCGGAAATTTTCGCACCTTCGTTCTCCAGGACGTCCTCCGCCGCACCCTCGAAACCAGTGGCACCCGCACGCTCCACGTTCGCAACATCACCGACGTGGACGACAAAACCATCCGCGATTCCCAGAAAGCCGGTCAAACTCTCACGGAATTCACCACCGGCTGGACCAGGAAATTCCACGCCGATTGCGAAAAGCTCGGCCTGCTAGCGCCACACATCGAGCCCGGTGCCGTCGAGCATATCCCGCAACAGATCGCGATGATTCAGACGCTCATTGAAAAGGGCAACGCTTACGCCTCGGACGACGGCTCCGTCTATTTCAAAATCTCGTCCTTCCCCGGCTACGGCCGCTTGTCCCGCCTGGACGAGCGCGAACTCGATCTCGGAAAAACCCAGAACGTCCGCTCCAGCTCAGACGAATACGAAAAAGACAGCCTCTCCGATTTCGTGCTTTGGAAAAGCCGCCGCCCCGAGGATGGCGAAAACTTCTGGCCCTCCCCGTGGGGCGAAGGCCGTCCAGGCTGGCATTTGGAGTGCTCGGCCATGATTCAGGAATACCTTGGCGATTCGTTCGACCTCCACTCCGGCGGCGTCGATCTCGTCTTCCCGCACCACGAAAACGAAATCGCCCAAAGCGAATGCGCCTGCGGTGGCCACTTCGCCGCGCACTGGTTTCACATCACTCATTTGTTAGTTGATGGTGGAAAAATGTCTAAATCTCTCGGCAATCTCCACACCCTCGCCGACCTTGCGGATAAAGGCCACACCGCCATGGAGGTCCGCTACGTCCTGATCGGCGCGCACTATCGGAAGCAGCTCAATTTCACCCTCGATTCCCTATCCGGTGCCCGCGAGGCCCTCGCGAAACTTGCCAAAGGCGCGCGCCAACTCGCCGCGAAAATCGAACCCGGCACCGTCCTGACCTCCGCCGATTTCGGGCCGTTCCAACCCGCATGGGACAGCCTCACCAACGACCTCAACACCCCCGGTGCCCTCGGTGGCATCTTCACCGGCCTCCGCGAAGCCTCCCATCTATCCGGCCAGCAAGCCGCCTCCGCCCTTGCCGGCCTCAACCGCCTCCTCCGCGCCCTCGGTCTTATCCTTCCCGAAACGGCCGACTCCGATTCTATCGAAATCCCCGCCTCTATCAAAGCCCTCGCCGAAACCCGCTGGCAGGCCCGGCTCGCTAAAAACTGGGCTGAGTCCGACACCCTCCGCGCCCAGCTCGCCGAACAAGGCTGGCTGATGAAGGATGGCAAGACCGACTATTCCTTGGAACCGGCGGGAAGCTGAGAAGTGATACAGGCATTCCTGCCTGTTCTTCATCGATCAGCCGAGCAGATACAGGCAGGAATGTCTGTGTCACGTATCTTCATCCACCGCGAGAAGCATTTTGTGCAATGGGTCCGAAACGAGCTTGAAAGCGATTTCCCGTTCCTCCAGCCAGAACTGGTCGGCATTCAGATGGATCGGATTCTTCCTAATGTATTCCTTGAACGCTCCGAGCTCTTCCCGTGTCCGGACAATATGATCGTAAGACTCATCCATCCACAATGGCTTGCCGGTCATGCCGGTTGCTTTGTTGATCCACTTGGCCGAGGTGCCTTTGATTCCTCTTAGCAGCGCAGCCAGTTCTGTTCCTTTTCGTAGCCGTAACAGAAGATGCACATGGTTCGGCATGATTACACCGGAAATGAAATCATGTCTTTCACCATCGAATTTTAACAAAGCATCAATGAGATGTTGCCGGATTTCCGATTTAGTTAGAATGCATGATCCATGGCCTGCGTCCAGCCACGCTTCAATTCGGGCGGGAAAGCACTCTTTGTAATTTTTGCGGACTTGGTCCGCCCAAGGTTTCGGGTGATCGATAAGAAACCTCTCTCTCTCCTCATTCAGAGCATCTAATTCCAGTTTGGGCAGTGAATCTGCCAAGCGGAAGGTGATCCAGTAGATCGCGGTAGAACCCTCACGCCGCCAATGTGGCAGATACCTCTTGGATTTGTCGATATGGACGGAATCGTTCATACAAGTGATACAGGCATTCTTGCCTGTTCTTCCAAGCAGATGAATGAAGAACAGGCAGGAATGCCTGTGTCACATCAGCCCTTGATCTCCATCAACATCTGCGGGTTATTCGGGAATTTCTTCAGGAAAAACAGCAAGCGCTCCATCGCCTCCGCCGGGCGGTGGCCGGAGAGGCCGCGGCGGATGAGGTGGATCTTGTGAAGCATGTGATCGGCGAGCAGGAGTTCCTCGCGGCGGGTCCCGGATTTGAAGATATCGACTGCCGGATAGATGTAGTTTTCCGCGATTTTTCGATCAAGCACGAGTTCCATGTTTCCGGTGCCCTTGAACTCCATGAAGATGGCTTCGTCGGCGCGGGAATTGGTCTGGATCAGGGCGGTGGCGAGAATGGTTAGGGAACCGCCGCCGCGGGTGTTTCTGGCAGCGGCGAAGAGGCGGCGGGGAACTTCAAGAGCGCCGATGGTGATGCCGCCGGAGCCGGTGCCACGTCCTCGGTTGTTCATGTTTCCGTTATAGGCGCGGGCGAGGCGGGTGATGGAATCCATCAGCAGGAAAACATCCTTGCCAGCTTCCACAAGCCGCTTGGCACGCTCGATGGCGAGCTCGGCGATGCGGCAATGGTTGCGCGCCTGTTCGTCATTCGAGCTGGCGTATATTTCCGCACCGGGAAGCGCTCGGCGGAACTCAGTGACTTCTTCCGGGCGTTCATCGACGAGGACGACCATGAGATGGATGGCTTCATCGTATTTCTCACGAATTGCTTCCGCCATGTGGAGCAGGAGAGTGGTTTTTCCCGAGCGGGGAGGGGAGACGATCAGGCCGCGCTGGCCACGGCCGACGGGGGCCATGATGTCGATGACACGGGTGGTGTAGCGTTCCGGCGTGGTTTCGAAACTGATGCGGCGCGTTGGGTTGATCGCCTTGAGTTCGTCAAAGTGGGGCAGCTTCTCCGCGTCTTCCGGAGTCATGTCATTGATCGTGGTGATCTCGACGAGCTGCGGTCCGCGCGGGCTATCCTGATAGAGTCCGTGAATCCATTGGCCCAGCCGCAGGTTGTATTTGCGGATGGTCTCGGGCGTGACAAAAACGTCGTCACGGGCTTGTTCGAAGTTTTTCCCGGGCACCCGGAGGAAGCCGAATCCTTTGGGTGCGAGCTCTAACATTCCGTTAGCTTCGATCTTCGGGCCGTTCAGTTGGATTGGGCGGCGGTCTTCCTGATCGAAGTTGCTCGATTGTTGCTTGCCTCCATCGTGGCGCTGGCGGTTTTGGTGGTTCTGTTGGCGGTGGGGGGCTTGGCCTCCTTGTTCCTGGCGTTCACTATTGCGGCGTTTGCGCTTGTCGCGGCGGCGTTTGCTTCGGCTCTCGTTCGGAGGGTTTTGGGAATTCGGTGATTGCTGGCCGTCGCGTTGTTGGGGATTCCGCTGCTGGGCATCATGAGGCTGGCGGTCGGGGCGTTCCTGACCCCGCTCTTGGCCGGTTTGAGGTGCGGGTGCGAATTCGCGGGCTTCCTGCGGAGCAGGAGAAGGCGGAGATGCTGGGGGGCCTTGGAGAAGCTGGGCGTGTGGTTCCACTGCCTCGCGCGGGCCGACCGGGCCACCACCTGGAACGCGACCGAAGCGGCGGGGGGCGTCATGCGGTTTCCGGGTTTGGCTTTCGTCGGGCGAAGAAGGAGCCACTTCGTTCGATGTCGGCTCTGGAACGGTTTTTTTTGCCCGACTGGCCCGGGCAGGGCGTGCAGGTGAAGTGTCCGCGGAGTTTGGAATGGGAGCGGCAGTGCTTGTGAACGGGAGTTCCGGCGTGGAAGCGGCGGCAGCGGCCTTTTTCACAGCCACTTTCTTGGCCGCAGGCTTTTTCACTGGCACTTTTTTTTCCGCGGTTTTGGTAACTGCCTTTTTTGCGGCCCGCTTGCGGGGTGTGGGAGCATCGCTCCCGGTGCCTGCTGCCTGTGGAATGGTGTCTTCGTTGGTATTATCGCTCATCCGGAATCGGGTAAAAAGGTTGTGCGCTCGGCGCGCAAAGCAGCTTGGAAAGTCTGTTGATTAATCGATCAACCGGCCACTTGGAAATAGGCGGAAACATTGAGAGTATCGGGGGAAAGCGATAGGTGCCCGGGTAGATCGTGTTCCACTTGGGCGGGCCGTCGGGTTGATAAAAGGTGGGAGATTGGGTGAAACAGATGGGTGGGGATGAGAGTGGGATCACTCACAGACCTTGCATGACTGGAAGGGAAGGTGCGTTCCTGAACAACAGCCGGATCGTTTTGCCGATGTTAGCGACGGCGGCCCGGTGGGGCAGGTGGGCCTCAACCCAAGAGGTAGTTCGGAAATCCGACGCGAAATACCGCTCAGTCGTTCCAACGGCCAGAGAATGAGCGGGGCAGGCTGACTTGGCAACCCAAAATTTTCCGCTGGAATTTCGTAAAGCAGGAGAATCAAAGTGCAGGCTGCGGCATGCGTGGGAAGGATGATTGAGTTTGATTTTGTCGGTTGCCGAACGGGTTGCCGAGTGTCAGAGTTTCGGCATGAAACCAAGTTTGACCATTGCGATGCTGATTTTATCGTTGGCCTTGCCGGCAGTTGCCGTTGAAGAAGCGCCGAAGATCGAAGTGAAAGCGCAAGACCCGGTCAATGAGGGCGCAAAGGATCCGATCGATAAAAAGGAAGCTGGCCCGGCAGCGGCAAAAGGCGACATTCCTCCGGACTTATTGGATGATCCGCATGTTCGTGAAGAACTTGCGATCAATGAGTTCACCGCGCCGTCGATTTCCAAACTTTTTGACACTTTGCAATTCCTGATGCCGCTTCCCATCATGGAGGTGGAACGGAAGATGCCGGCGCGGATGTCACAGGACCGCGCGGATCTGGCGATTGAATTGGGTTTCTTGATCGCTGATGGATTCTTGGTCGTCCAAGCCGAACAGTTGGACAAGGTGGAGGATCTGGCAAAGGACCTAACACGCTATGGCAAGGCTTTGGGAGCGGGGGATCGGGTGAACCGGCATGCGGCCGGCTTACTCGATAGCGCAAAGCAGAAGAACGTGGAGCAATTGAAGAAAGAGCTCTCCTCGACCCAGCGGGATGTGGAGGAGGAGTTGGTCACTTTGCGTGACGCGGATCTGGCCCACTTGATTTCGTTAGGAGGTTGGATACGGGCGCTGGAGGTTTCGACAGTGGCGGTGGACAAGCAGTTTTCGGTGGAGCGGGCACGCAAGGTGATGCGTGAGGATATTGCGGACTATTATACCGAATCGGTGGCAGGATTGGAGCCACGGATTTCAGAACGTCCGAACTATGTGGCATTGCGCGACCTGTTAGCTGGCCTTCGGACGGAAATGACGCTTGAAACAGGCAAGCAGCCCACGCCGGAAATGATGAAGGAGATCCGCAGGATCGCGGCGCAGTTGGTGGAGCTCGCATTGAAGCGCCAGCAATGAACGATCTATCAGTAAAGCGGGTCGCGGTGTTGGGGCTCGGCATCATCGGATCGCGCGCCTGTTCGCGCCTGGCAGGTGCCGGTTGGCAGGTCACGGGCTGGAACCGCACGCCGAAAGGCCTTCCGGGTGAGGCCGGATCTCCCGAAGCTGCTGCGGAAGGTGCGGCGATCATTTCAATTTATTTGAAGGATGTTCCAGCAGTGCGAGAAGTAGTGGGCAGGATCGGGCCGTTTTTGAAACCCGGCCAAACCATTCTCAACCATGCCACCGTGGATCTGGAGACGACAAAATGGTTGGACGAAATCTGCTCGGAGCGCGGTTGCCGGTTTCTGGACACACCTTTCACTGGCAGCAAAGTGGCGTCGGCGGGCGGACAGTTGTTCTACTATGTCGGTGGCGATGCGGCACTGGCGAAAGAACTCGAATCCTTTCTCGGGGTGACCGGCAGAGGGCAGCTCTATTGCGGTGACGTTGGAACTGCGACGGTTCTGAAATTGGCGACGAATCTGATTTCCGCGTGCACGGTGCAAGCGATGGCGGAGTCCCTTGCGCTTGCAACGCATTACGGGGTTTCCGCTGATTGTTTGATCAAGGCGGTCTCTGAGAACGCTTCGGCTTCCGGGCTGACGGCGATGAAATTCCCGCTGATGGCAGCAGGAAACTACGAGACTCATTTCTCCCTCGCGAACATGGGTAAAGACAGCCGATACATGCTGGCGCTTTCACATGCGGCGGGATTGGAAACTCCCGCGATTGAAGCGGTTTCAAAACGGATGGGCGAGTTATGTGATCATGGACTGGGAGAGTTGGATTTCTCAGTTCTCGCAAAACCTTATCTAGAATCGTTGTGAGCGAAATCTATCGAATCGATATGGGTTCTCCCGCTTTGTTGGAATTCCGCGGTCCGGATGCGATCAGGTTTCTCAACGGCCAAGTTACTCAGGACGTGCGTCGCGTGGTGGCCTCGGGGATTTGCCTGCCCTCTTGCGTGACAGATGCGAAAGGGCGCTTGCAGTTTCGCGTGTCACTCACTGAACACGAAGGAGGTCTTTGGATCAGTGGTTTGGCGGAGTGGGCGGAAGCTTTGGAAGCCCGTTTGACCCGCTACCTGATCGCGGATGATGTGGAGGTAATTGATTTAACCGGGAAGTATTTTCTCTTACACTTCACCGGGGTGATGACGGATACTCCGGCAGGTGTGATCGCCCGTCAATCGACACGTTTTGGGATCGACGGAACCGATTGGTGGATTCCAATCGGTTCAACCGTGGAGTTTCCCGCCGGTATCAAACTGCTGGATTCCGACGGCTTGGAAGCACTGCGGATTGCCAACGGCGTTCCGGCGTGGGGACGCGAATTGAGAGAAGGCATGTTGCCGCCGGAAGCGCGCTTGGATGAAACCGATATTTCCTATCACAAGGGATGTTACATCGGTCAGGAGGTGATTTCGCGGATTAAATCGGCCGGCAAGGTGAACAAGCGGCTCGCGCATCTGGTTTTCGATGCCCATGTGCCGCTGGAGGCCGGGCAGCTGGTCGATGCTGATGGAAGCTCCATAGGCGAATTGACCAGTGTTTCGCCGTGCTTGGAATCGAATGGTCGGCACGCTCTGGGTTATGTGAAACGTGGGATGACTGATGTTTTCGTCATGGCCGCTGATGGAGTCCTTCATGCCGCGCAGGTGAATTAACATAATCGGGTGGAGTGGTTTTTATGCTTTGCTGCAGGGGGATTTCCCGGGAACCTCAGGCCAATGATATTAATCGGGCACGTTCTGGCGATTGGAGTGGCGAATATTTCGCCGCTTTTCGCGTTGCTGACCGTGGTGCTGATATTGGCGGTGCTGGTCTCGTTGGTCCTCGTGAAATTTAAACAAAGCCTGTTGGTTGGCTACCTGCTGAGCGGTGTGCTCATCGGAAACGTGGGCCTGTTATGGTTGACCGGATTGGACAAAGGGGACCCCGTGATTACAAGTTTCGCGGAAATCGGAGTGGTCTTGCTGATGTTCACTTTAGGCATCGAATTTTCACTCAGTGAATTCAAACATCTCTGGCGGACCGCCCTGGTCGGTGGTGGCTTGCAGGTGGGGATTACGGCCGGGGTTGTCGGTGTGCTGGCCGCGGTTTTCGGTTATCCCATGGCGGAAAGCATTGTCCTTGGAGTGGCGGTCGCGCTGAGTTCCACCGCCGTGGCGATGATGTCGTTCCATGATCTGGGCCAGCAGAACAATCCGGGCGCGCGGGCGAGCCTGGGAATCGCGTTGTTCCAGGATATTCTGGTGATCGTATTTTTCCTGGTGATGCCGGCACTCTATGGCAAGGGCGAAGGTGGTGTGGCCGGGCAAATCGGCACTGCATTGTTGAAAGGTGGTCTATTCCTGATAGGTGCATGGCTGCTGGGGAGATATGGTTTGACGCCACTCCTGCATGCGGTGGCGAAGACGCGCAGCCGTGAGCTGTTCACGCTGACGGTGATCGGCCTGTGTGCGGGCATTGCCTTCGCGGGAGGGGCCTTGAATCTGTCGCTGGCACTCGGTGCTTTTGCGGCGGGTCTGGTGGTGAGTGAGTCCATCTACAGTCATCGGATCCTATCAGACATTCTGCCCTTTAAGGATTTGTTCCTCGCGATCTTCTTCATTTCGGTCGGACTGCTGATCGATGTTCAGGCGATCGCCGCGGATTTTCCACGGATTCTGATAGGGAGCGCAGTCATCCTGATTTTAAAAGGAGCGGTCGTTTTCGCGGTGTTGAAATGGATTCGTATTCCCGGACGTGCGGCACTGCTGGCGGCGGGCAGTTTGGCCAGCACTGGGGAGTTTTCGCTGGTGCTCATTGGCAAGGCGGGCGGTTATCATCCGTTCGACCCCGGCACCGAACAAATGCTACTTGTTTGCACCGCCATGACGATGGCGGTGGTGCCCTCACTGATGCGGGCCGCCGGACCGGTCGGAAAATGGTTGGAGAAAAAGGGTGCCATGAGCACGCGCAAGATTGTTCCCGAATCGATGACACCGGTGAAAGTGCTCAAGGAAATCTCCAACCACGCGATCATCTGCGGCTACGGGCCGGTCGGGAAGTCGCTCAACGAAGCCCTGAAGCGCTGCGGGGTGGCCACACTGGTGATGGAATTGAATTCGGAAACTGTCAGAGCTTTGAAAAATGAAGGGCAGCCCGTCTTGTTCGCGGACTCGACTCATCCGGAGGCGCTGGACCTTGCAGGAATCCAGCGGGCGCGCCTAGTTGCTTTTACTTTTCCTTCCGTGAACTCCACTTGCGCCGCCGTCCCACTGGTGCGCGAACGCAATGCGGCGATCTATATTTTCGGTCGGGCGAAATACGCCACCGACGCCACGCGCCTGAGGGAACTCGGGGTGCAAGTCATCCTCGATGAGCGTGAGACGGCCGTGGCGATGGTGCGGGCCGCCATTTCCTCATACGATCGGACGGATATTGATCCTGAGGAAGTCGTGTTTGAAATGATGGACGATGCTTGAAAAATCCTTCCCCGGTGATTTTTTAGTCGGGTTTCGCGGAAGGCTTCGGCTAAGAACCCGGGCGTGGCACTGCTCTTGGCGATAGAATCTTCGTGTGATGAAACCGCAGTCGCGATTGTCCGCGGCTCCGTGGGCTGTGCGACCGAAGTGCTGGCTTCGGAAATTTCATCGCAAATCGCACTTCACCGTGAACACGGCGGAGTGGTTCCCGAACTCGCATCGCGCAATCATTCACTGCGTCTGCGTGGACTCGTTGAGCTCGCCCTGGCTGAGGCTGGCGTGCATATGGGGGAAATCGATGCCTTTGCCGCCACCAATGGCCCGGGCCTGGCGTCATCATTGCTGATAGGTAGCACGGCGGCCAAGGGCATGGCATGCGCCACCGGCAAGCCTTTCCTTGGCATCAATCATCTCGAAGGCCATCTTCTATCACCTTTTCTTGATCAAACTTCGGTCCCGCCTCATGTGGCCTTGATCGTGTCCGGCGGACACACCCTATTGTTGGATGTCGAGGGTCCGGGTCTCTATCGAAAAATCGGCGGCACCCGTGATGATGCTGCGGGCGAAGCCTACGATAAAGTTGGTAAAATGCTCGGCCTGCCCTATCCCGGTGGCCCGGAGATCGAAAAGGCCGCAATTGGTGGGAATCCGGAAGCCTACGTTTTTCCGCGCTCCATGCTGCATGAGTCGCACCTGGATTTTTCTTTTTCCGGCCTGAAAACAGCGGTGCTCTACACGCTCCAGCGCGAGGCGGGAACCTTTTCCATCCCGGACGTCGCCGCATCTTTCCAACAGGCAGTGATTGATATCCTTGTCCGGAAGACCATGCGTGCTGCAAAGCTAACCGGACGTTGCGGCGTCGCCCTTTCTGGTGGTGTTAGCTTGAACAAGGCCCTGCGCGCGTCCTTGCATGACGCTTGCGAGCAAAACGGCTTGAGGCTGTCGGTCGCGACACCCGACTTTTGTGCGGACAACGCCGCGATGATCGCTTTCGCGGCACTCATGAGATTCCTCGCTGGAGAAAGTTCGCCCTTGGATGGTGATATCCACCCGAATTTGCCGCTGGTCTAAAATTTGCAGGTATGGTTTGAAAGACGCACGCTTTATGAATTTCCGCACCTTGGTATTTGATTTCGATGGCACGATTGCCGATACGCTGGGCGAGACGCGCCGGATTTTCAATCAGATCGCCCCGGATTATGGGATCAGGCAGGTCGAGGAACATGAGTTGGATGCCCTTCGGCATTTGTCTTTGAAGGAATTGCTCGATCATCTTGATATCCCGAAACGCCGCGTGCCCGCCCTGATCAGCAGGGGCACCGGCATGATGCGTGGAAACATCACCCAGCTTCAATTGATCGAGGGCATGGGGGAGGTGCTCATCGAGATGCGCCGCCACGTTCACAGCTTCGGCATTCTCACGTCGAACGCGACCGCCAATGTCGATTTGTTTCTCCGGACCCACGGTTTGCGCGAGCAATTCGACTTCATTTCGTCCACGTCAAAACTCAGCGGTAAAGCGAAACACCTCAAGGCGATCCGCAAGACATTCTCGCTCCGCCCTGAGCAAATGCTCTACATCGGCGATGAGCTGCGCGATGTGAAAGCCTCACAGAAAGTGGGTATTCCCATTGCGGCCGTCACCTGGGGTTTCAATTCCCGCGCCTCGCTCGCCGCGTCCTCGCCCGATTATTTGTTCGATACCCCGGCGGATTTTCTGCGACTCCTTTGAGCAGCCCCGGCGTTTTCTGGGAATTCAGGTGCCCGTGCATTGACACCGATGGGGGAGGCCGGGCAACCTTGGCGCATGTCCGATGATAAATCGCCAGCCGACGATCATGCCTCCACGCCAGATGCCCATGATCCGACCGAGTCTCAGGGACCTACCTCAACTCCTTTTCCACCTGCGGTCGCGCTGGGTTTTGTCATCATCGCCTTGCTCGGTGTTCTGATCGTGATGGGTATTAAGGGTGGTTTGTTAGGCGGGTCCTCTTCCGCTAGTGCGGACATGACAAAACTCCGCGCGGAGGTCGATGCCCGCCGCACCGAATTGAACCGGCAGCGTCTTGCCATGGGCCTTTCACCCCTTGCCGGAACTTCCGAGCCCATCGATGAAATCGCCAAGCGACTCAAGTCCGATGCCGACACTCTGGTAGCCTTGGCCGGGCGTTTCCAGGAAATGCTCGCGGAAAAGGACACCGATCTTTCCGCGAAAAACTCCGAACTTCTTCGTTCCGAACAACTCCGGCAGGCGCTTACCACCGAAAACGGGCGCCTTCAAAGCGACCTCAACCGTGCCCTGATCGGCGGCGCGGACACGGACCGCCTGCGCAGCGACCTCGCGAGCATGAAGTCCCAGCGCGATGCCCTTGCTGCCGAGCTGGCCGCTGTGAATGAGAAAATGAAAACCATGAGTGCCGGCGTTTCGGAAGACGAATACGCCGAGCTCAAACGGCGCTATGAGGAGGCGGTGCGCGCGAAAGAATTTTTCGAGACCCGTGTCCACGAGCTCGAAGGTGATCAATCCAAAGCCAAGCTTTTCGCCAGTTCGGAAAACGAATTGCTTCCTGCCGCCGTCGAGCTTTTCCGTGGCCTTCGCGAGTTGGAGAACCTTCCGGATTCTGATATTTCAAAGGCCTACAGCAGCCTTGGTGCGAAACTCGGTGCGAATGTGCTGCAGACGCTGACCTTCGTCACCGGTTCCAGCGAGCTTGCGCCTGCCGATCAGGAAACCGTGCGCAACCTGGCTGCCGATCTGCCTGATGGTGATCTGTTACTCGTCATTGGTTATGCTTCGGAAACCGGCAATATTGATAGTAACCGCAAGCTCTCATCCGCCCGCGCCACTGCCGCTGCTGAGCTCTACTCAACAGTGAAGCGTCCGACCCAACTCGTCCAAGCCGTCTATCTGGGCCAGACGGACCGATTCAGCAGCCGCATCCCCGAGCGCAACCAAATCGTCGAAATCTGGCGCATTCGGAAAAAGTGAACTTCTGCTAGTGGCTGATGCGTCTCGCACCAGTGTC
>JBDTNJ010000019.1:0-15183 GCA_039933825.1 Luteolibacter sp. | reverse complement strand
CACACCAGTCGCCATCCGGAATACTGGCGGAACCGCTGAAAAAAATAGCCCTTGCATTGCGGGTATGAATTCATACCTTTGTCTCGTGACTCACTCATGGCTGCCAGCAAAACCACCATCGCCCCATTGTCAGAGCCTTGGCTCGCAGCGGTGATTCCCATCCTCGAACGTGGCGATCCGGCTTCCATCCTGTGGACCGGCCGCGCCCAGCGCGAGATGGCCGCCGCCGGACTGGAATTCAAATGGAACGCCTATGAACTCTGCCTCCAAGTCCTCCGCACACCGGGCATGCTGGGCGAACAAATCCACGGCATGATCGATGAACGCGACAACACCCTCTGCGAAACGTGGGCGTTTCTCTGCCCGCATCCTCTCCTGCTCAAAATCCCGCTCTACGTCAAAATCGCCCTGCACGGCAGCCAGGTCCACCTTGTGATGATTTCCATGCACACCGACCATTCCGGCAAACTACTCCAGGCCATCCGCGCCTTCTTGAAAAAGAAACCATGAATCCCGAAACCTACACCACCACCTTCGACGTCCACCTTCCCGCCACCAAGGACCAAGCGGCCCGCTTCGTCGAAACCATCGAAGTCGAAGTCTTCCGCAGCTTCGGCGAGGAAATCCTTACCCCGGAATCCAGCGATAAAATCGAGCTCATCAAGGCCCGCCACCTCGGCCTCATGACCGGTGCCGACATCAAGACCATGCGCGAACGCCTAAAGCTCCCGCAAAAACGACTCACCGCCCTGCTCCAGTGCGGCGAGAAAACCCTCTCCCATTGGGAAAACGGCCACGGCCACCCCACCGGTCTCTCGAACACCATCCTGCGCCTGCTCGATGAGGGATTCATCGCTCCGGTTTCACTGGAAGCCGTCCAAGGCCCGCGCCGGCCACTCGCATCCGAGCGTTATCTCCAAACCCGCAAGCCGGATGCGATCCACTACGACTTCTCCAAATCCCGCAGCGGTCTCGGGCCACAAGCCACGTGGGACGAATCCACCCTATCAACCGCCTCTAACTCATGACTCCCGCACCCCTCCAACTCCTCGACTACTGGGCCACCACCCTGCGCATGGACGCATGCCCGGGTTACGATCCCAACATGGGAACCGAACTCGATCTGGATTCCATCGTTGTTGAAAACGAGGTGAAGTTTCTCGATTCCCCCGATCCGGAAAAAACCGGCACCCAATGGCTGGTCGGCCTCTCCGTCGAACAAGGCCCCTGCCACGAAGCCAACATCCCCTACACCTTCTCCGTCACCCTCCAAGGCATCGTCCTCGCCCTCCCCGGTGGCCCGGAAGGCGAGCGCCTCGAACGCGCCGTCAAAGCCAACGCCCCCGCCATGCTCTTCGGTGCCGCCCGCGAAATGATCCGCGCCCTCACCAGCCGCGGGCCTCACCGCGCGATCATCATCCCTTCAACCAACTTCCTGCCGCCATCACTGCTAGATAGCCCGGGTCCACAAGAAACCAAACCTGCGAAAAAGACCGTGCGGAAGCGCGACTGACTTCATGCACATCCTCGGCATTCATCTGTGGAACCCGTTCAAAATCATTGTCATGAATCCTTCCGCGAGAACGTCCCGGCCCACGTGTGTTATTTGGTCACGCCGCAGACCGCACCGCATGTGATCCCGGGAGCAATCACACCATCCATCAATGAGCAAAAGCGAAGACAACTCCGAGAACCTAGAATTAAAGGATGGCGATGATTCTGGATCCGTACCGGATGGAGTCCGTTTTCAAGTATTCATTGATGGCTTGGGTGTCTGTGCAGCGCCAGATTGCAACGAACGATCGGTTCACCATAGAACAAAACTCGCAGAATGCGCTCATATTATTCCCAGAAGAGTGGGCAGCCATCCAAGGGAAGATTATACTACACCACTTAGCGAACGTAATAAAGAGCCAAATCTCTTATACCTGTGCGAACGTCATCACAAGGTTGTCGATAATGTTGAACATGCCAACACCTACACGGTAGACGTTCTAAGCAAGTGGAAGCGCACCCACGAAGAGTGGGCAAAATCGGTAACTAAGGAGTCACCGTATTTACCCAGTGCATTAAAAGAAGCCCTCCTTTCAATGGGCAAATCGCTCGCAGGCGAAGCAACCAAAAACAATCAGACTCTTAACCAGATTATCGAACTCTGCCGTAGTCTGATCCTGAGAAACCGGGTTCCGGAATCTCAAATTTTGCTTGCACAGATCTCAACCTTGGCGATCGAAACCAATGATGCGAATACAATATATTTGATCGACTACCTTAACGCACGGCTACTCAGAGCAAAGCAAAAAATTACTGAAGCAAAGCAAGCTCTGCTTGAAATAATTAACTCCGGTAACACAAGAAGCGAAGCTATGGCCGAGTATATTGAATTATGCAGAGCCGCGCCGGAACCAAACGATGATTCCCAAAAAGTTGAAAGACTCCTGAGGGAACTCGACCCGGAAAACCTGCACCTTACTGTTCTTGATCTCATACAAAATTCAGAAAACTCGCCAGTCTCTATAAGTGACCTAGCTTTAAGTAGCACCGAAAACAGGAGATTCTATGAACAGGTCCTCACGCATAATTGTGCCACTTTGGACGCGGCCGGAGAGAAAATCGAACGAGATCTACTTGTCCAAAAATGGTCGGAAGAAATTGATATCTCCCCAAAACCCCTTCTATTGCAGGCAGCCTTTACGAGCGTGGACACCCTGAGAGTAGGATCGTCTGATCCAAAGGAAGTCATCAAGTCAATCGAAGCTATTAACTATATCAAGAGTCAGCTATCCGAAAGAGACCCCCTGTCTCCAAAAGACAAACTTATGTGGGGGTTTCACGAATTTAGGATTCTACTACATTTCTGCCGGATATCTGGAGAAACAGGAAGGATTGAAAGCTGCTGGAGAGAAATTCTTTCGACACTTGAAAATTGCTACTTCGACACGTTTGTATATGCCCAGCTTGGCGAACTGATTCAGCATGCACCGCTGTCCGCTGATGAGTGGAAGGCTCTTTATTCAAAGATAAAATCCTCATCAGTAATCCCTACCGATGAATTTATCGACATTCTTTTTTTGAAAGGAATCCATCAGGCCGAATTGGACGAAGAACTCACCGAGTTGCTAGACAATTATGGAAATGTATCAACTCGGTCTCTTTGGAGCTCAAGACATGCCTTCAATATCGATCAAATAACTCGTGATCTTAGAGAAAAGGACAGCCAAGCATTCTCCATCGCCTACCTTAAGTCCGTCCAATCAAAACACCCTGAAGGGACAATTGAATTGTGTGACCGGTTGCTGGACGGCTCAGATTACACGATTGAACTCTTATTCATTAAATTAACTTCACTTAAAGATCTTGATCGGAAAGATGAGTGTCTTAATGTAATTAGGTCAATACCTCTCGATGATGTATATTTGTTCGGGGTTGAATTAGTATCGAACATCACATTTGGCTGGAAGCAGTGGGATTTATTTATCCAATCGTCTAATAGACTGCTGGATATAAATCCAACGCCTGATTTGCACGCAAGACTCGCGATGGCTTATGCAAATTCATACGATGACACCAATGCGATTGTTCATGCAAAAATCGCTCTTGGAAACATTCCAGAACTGGATGCAAGATACTCACAGAACACCTTACGAATTCTAATCGAATCACTCCAACTGAAAGGAAAGCAGAATGACGCCTGTCGCGAGTTCGAACAATATGAGGGATACATGAGAAACTTCCATATTCTCATGCTTGGGGCGGATACTTATCTCAAATCAAGCTTGGACGAACGAGACGAACGAGCTCTGGATCTCATTCTTCAAGGCTTTAGGATCTTGGAAAACATCGACGATGATGTGTATCTATCTACATATCTAGTAACGCTTGATCTCGCAAACAGCGGAAGAATAGATCTCAGAAATAAGAAGGATGTTGGTGACGGCGACTTTATTAAAGTAGATGGAATCCCCAAATGGTTTTACTTGGGAAGAAAAGAAGATTCGATGGGAGCCATACCTGTAGCGGAACATTCGGACAATTATAGAGCATTGATAGGTCGGCGACTCAACGATCCGGTGGAATGGCCCGCGGATAGATTTACCGGAGCGACCGCAGGCCGCAAAATTTCGAGCATTCTAAGCCCTGAAGCTTTTCTATGCCATCGTTCACATGAAGCTATGGATTCCGCAGCAAAGTCTGGGGACAAGCCGATTTGGCAGGTTAATATACTTTCAGATGATGACTCAATCGACATAGAGAATTTACGGAATTTTAGCACTAGCATTTCTAAGGACTCTGATAATTTCTTCGAAATGTATGTTAAAGATTCTTTACCGTTCTCATTCTTGTGCAAAAATGAAGGGGGTCCGATTCAAGCGATTGGGAGGATTAGTAGGGCTGGAAGAGGGTTCATAAAGTGCAATAATGGCACAGGACAGCAGATCGAGGACCAAGCCCAGACGGCACAAAGCGCGCTTGACGGAGCCACCTGCTATCTTGATGGCTTGGCGGCGTTAGTCCTTACAGAGTCGAGTCTTTTGGAGAAGGTTTGCTCATCCATCAAAAAAGTTGGGGTTTGCACCTCCGTTGTCCGACTCTTTCGAGAAGAGGCCAAAAGCCTGGAATCTTCGAGAGGCAGTGTGGGGCGTGCTGCATTTGTAGACCATAGAATGCAATTCAAACCCACGGATGAACACGCAGAGAGATCTTTAAGGCAGTCCTTCTTGGATGCCGCTGATTTCCTGGATGGACTCCCTATCAAAAAGATTGGGAAACCTTTCGTGAGAAGCGAAGCTTTACGCGATTGGGATGAAGTTCTTCCAAATTACATCATGGATCCGCTGCGAAATGCCCAACGAGAAGGCGCGGTTCTTATGACCGAGGATGCCATTCTTCAAGATGTGCTCAGGTTATCTGGAGAGTCCAATCCCCCTAAATCTTTTTCATCTTTGAGCCTTCTACGAATCCTTGCCGAATCTGGAAAGATCGAGTGGGATCACTACTATAAATATTTCGGTCGTCTGTCACAGCTCCGATTTCATCTGCTGCCAATTACCGTGGATGAAATAATGAGAGCTGTTTTGCAACCAATAGGGGGAGATTTAGTGGTAATGAGACCATCGAATCTTGAGTTGCTGAACTTGAACTATACTCTCTCCAAGGAAAATGGAGTAGATGACCGAACCTTAGTTGCCATTTTGGGACAGTTTTTCGCACGGGTAGTGAAAGATGAGAGCATTTCGAAGGAGATCGCTGATGAGGTTTTTTCCATCGCCCTAGTGAGGACGCTATCGAGAAGTGAGCGAACAGCTTTGCGACATCCTGTGCTCGCGCTATGCAGGCATATAGTAAATTCTGGCATTTATTCGGGAAGAATGTGTGATGAAAAGCTGGAGATTCTACGGTTGCAGGTAACTCAATTCTTCGGCGACTATGATCCGCTGGTGCAAGCCCTGCCGAGTCTCTTGCGTGTGACGTAATCAAAGATAGTCGAAGTGGAAGGGGGCGACTAACATGCATATCAATCTCACCCTCGGACGATTTGAAGAAAATCCATGGCCAGTCCCTTGCGATACGAGGCGGCGCTGATCACCTATCGCCCGCACCGCCCGCGATTCCCGACCATCACTCCACCTGGCGAAGCTGGAGGGTGTCGATGACCTTGCCGTGGGCGAGGGCGTTGGTGATGACGACCTGCCAGCTTCCGGGCTTGCACCATTGCCTGGCTTTCAGGGTGTTGAGGGCGTTTTTGATCGTCTGCTCGGGATCGTCGGAGAATTCCGGAAAGACCCGCCCCATCGGCGGGGTCATCGGCGGGGTCAGGTGTTGCATTTCAACAAATATGCACCGGGGTCAGGCAGCAAAACATAAATGGGGTCATGTGAAGCAAGAGTCAGGATGCCGCAACGACTTGATTTCATCACGCGGCTTGCAGCGGCTTCACCTTGGATTTGATCTTGTCGAGGCAGTTGCGGGTCGCCTTTTCCAGATCGAAGTGGGTTTGGAGATTGAGCCAGAATTGGGGGGAGTTGCCAAAATACAGCGAGAAGGCCAAGGCGGTCTCGGCGGTGATGGATCGTTTGCCGTTGATGATATCGGACACCCGAGAACGCGGCATTCCGGTTTCAAGGGCAAGCCGGTAGGGGGTGATGGCCAGCGGCTCTAGGAACTCCGACGCGAGAATCTCACCGGGAGTGATTTCCGCGTAATTCGGGTCAAGTTTGGCTTTGGCGGGAGTTTTCATGGCCAGTAGCGGTTTCCTTGCATGCAAATCCGTGGTCAAATTCCATCGATCCAACCCTGTAACTTCGGAATTCGGGCTCAATCCTACGCGCATCAAAATGATGCAAATTTTGACTCGAATTGATGCAAAATGATGCCATCATCTCAACTATGAGAATCACCGTAGACATCGAAGACGACGTTTTGTCCGAGTTGATGAAAATCACCGGGGACAAGAATAAGAGTCCTGCCGTGGCAAGAGCGGTCACTGAGTTCGTGCGCCGCAAACAGGCGCGGGAATTCGGCAGGATGATCCGGGAAGGGGTTTTCGACTATCCTGCCCCAGCGGCCGACCCGGCCGGTCTGGATCCCGCCAACCCGGTGCCACCCCTTTACCAAGACTGAACGCCATGGTGTTGGTGGATTCATCCGCGTGGATCGAGAGCCTCCGCCGCAACGGCGATATGAGGGTGAAACTCGCCGTCGAGGGACTGCTCGAAGCCTATGAAGCCCAGTGGTGCTCACCAATCCGGCTGGAAGTCCTCGGCGGGGCTCGTCTGGAGGAACGTGCGCTTCTCGGAAAACGCTTTTCGGTCATCCCTTACCGCACCTGCCGGGAGGACGACTGGGACCGCGCAATCGCCCTCGCGTGGCGGCTTCGCACCCGAGGTCTCACCGTCCCGTGGCTTGACGTGCTCATCGCCGCCATCGCCATCCACGACGAAGTCCGGCTCTACGCTATCGATGCGCATTTCCAGGAAATTGCCAAACACACCACACTCCTGCTCTACCGGCCGGGCTATGGCGGGAGTTTCAGTGTGGATGACGGGTGAGCCGCGACCCGCCTCTCATCAAAATCCCGTCGTCCCCCAAAGGGAATCTTGAGGATTACTATTTGGCTGCCGATGCCGCACGCAACCCTGGCCGCAGTTATTCCGCCGACGAAGTCAAACGTGAGCTGGGATTATAGGATTTCCGCGCAGGCTCTCAAGCAGCTTCGCAAGCTCGGCCATGAGCCGTCACGGCGGATCCTTGCGTTCCTCGATACCCCTATTGCGTTAAAGACCTGGCCGCCGGGCGCTGTGATACTTCGACGTAATTCGTTACGTTTATGAAAACTCCCTTCAGCCGCCCCAGATCGTTTGTCGCAGCCACCGTGTTCGCTGTGTGTGCCGCGCAATTGTTATTTTCCGTCACGGGCAACGGTGAACCGGTAGCTGCGTCCATTGGCATCAGCGACGTTCCGCGCGACACCCAAATGGGCGAAGGTCCGGCACCCACCGGCGCACCGGGCAACGGCCGCTACACACCACCGCTGCCAGCAAATCCCAGCTTGCCGACATTGTGGCTGATCGGCGACTCCACCGTGCGCAACGGCACCAGTGGCGACAACGGCCCGACCGGCCAGTGGGGATGGGGCGCGCCAATCGCCGCCTACTTTGATCTAAAGAAAATCAATGTCGTCAACCGCGCCTTCGGAGGCACCAGCAGCCGCACGTTTTATAACGGATTCTTTTGGAAAGACCTACAGCCACGGATCAAAAAAGGCGACTTCGTGATCCTGCAGTTCGGAGCGAACGACAACGGCGGCGCAAAAGGTAAAGGCGGGCTCGGCGGCATCGGTGATGAAACCCAAATGAACGGCGAGGAAACTGTGCACAGCTTCGGCTGGTATTTGAAACAGTTTGTTAGCGAGACCCGCGCGCAGGGGGCCACGCCGATCATCTGTTCGCTCACCCCGCGCAAAGGCTGGGTCACCGACGGCAAACAATTCAAACGCGACAACAGCACGCACGCTGCATGGGCCGAGCAGGTTGCGAAGGAAACTAACACGCCGTTCGTCCCGCTCTATGACATCATCGCGTCCCACTACGAGAAACTCGGCGTGGAAAGAGTGGAAAAGCTCTACGTCCCATCGCCCAAGGAAAACCTCCACACCGGTTGGGACGGTGCCGTCGTCAACTCCGGCTGCGTCGTCGCCGGATTAAAAGCCTTGCCCGCCAATCCGCTAACCAAGTTCCTCTCGCCACGCGCCGCCACGATCGCTCCGGCCGCCGCCGTCAGGCCCGGGAAATAAGTTCGCGTCAGCGTTGGTTCCTAACCGTCGACACCCACCCATCCAACCCCGCCGCCCTCACCGAGGCAGCGGGGTTTTTGCTTTACGAATTCCGTCGAAGTTGTAAGCCGATACTGACTTTTAGGGTGATTCTCGGAAAGTTTGATGTCGGGAAACCGGCAGTGAGCTCACGGCTGCGGTGAGCGGTAATCCCTGTAGATCTGCCAAAACACCATGAAATCCTTCCTAGTTGCCTCCTTGATTTGGCTTCCTTTCGCTGCTGGTGCGACCACGCCCGCCAATCCGATTCTCTACGTCACCCAGATGCCTCTCCCGGACGAGTTACTCAACCATTCGGTCATTGGGACTAAAATGAGCATTGCCAGCACCATGCAGAGTCCTCTGGCAGATCCCGCACATGCCGGGCGCGGCGGAGCCCTGTGGATCCGTTATCCAAATGGCACAACCAAGAACCTCACCGAGGCCGCAGGCTACGGTGGACCTATGGATGCGAGCCACAATGCGAGCGGACTTCAAGGTGCGGGCAGCATCGCGGTGCATCGTCCATTCATGCACTGGAGCGGCACCAAAGCGATTTTCGGCATGGTCGTGGGTGCGCCACTGAGCGCGGCGGACACCACAGTTTTTCACTGGCAGCTCTATGAAATCACCGGTTTCGGACAAGGCCAGAATCCCGTAGTCACCCGGGTTTTAGGCCAGCCAGCAGGCTATAACAATTTCGAGGCCTGTTATGACACGCAGGATCGGATCATTTTCGTTTCTGATGCGCCGCACGGCCTTCAGGCCCATCTCTATCCGCAGCTCGACGAATACATGGACACTCCCACGAATACCGGGCTGTGGCGGCTGGACCGTGCCAATGCCGGAGAATTGAAACAGATTATCCACGCTCCGTCCGGGGCATTCACTCCCTTTCTCGACAGTGCGGGCCGGGTGCTCTTTGTGCAATGGGACCACCTTTCCCGCGACGTTTCCGCTACCTATGATAGACCCGCCCTGGCTGGAAACGGCGAGACTTGGACACAGACTTTCAATGGCAATGGCACCTATGATAGCGAGGCGGTATCTGCAACTTTCACCCATGGCACTCCGGCGAATTACGCCACTTTCAACCACTATCCGGAGCCAAGAAATTTCGACAAAACCGCGCTCCTCGCCCTCGGCAACGTGAACGGAAACGCGATGAACCAGTTCTTCCCGTGGGAGTGCCACGAGGATGGGTCAGCCCATGAAATCATCAACCACGTCGGCCGACACGAGTTCGGCGGCTCCAGTTTGGGACCGAGTTTCAAAGACGATCCGAACCTCGTCCTTCCGACATTCACCAATCCCACCACGCTCAGCTTGCTTCATTTGATAGAATCCCCTGTCACCCACGGCACCTTCTTCGCTGTGAATCCTCCGGAGCTGGGAACCCACATGGCGGGAAACATCATCCGTTTCAACGGCGGTGCCGGTGTGAACCCATCGACGATGGTGATCACCCTTGTTTCGCCGTTAGCTAACGTTCCGAATCCTAATCCGGCTCTCAACATCTTTCCTCTAACCACCCCCGCGAACGTTTATCGAAATCCGTTACCGCTCAGCGACGGCACCTTGCTGGCAGTCCATGCGGCGGTGACCCAAGTCGATTCTAACGTTGGGGCCGATGCTCAACATCCTAAATCACGGTTTGATTTTAAAATGAAGATGCTCAACACTTCTGGCGCGACGGCAGTGCCAGACGCTAACGTCACCTTGGTCACCGAGCCGAATGTAAATCTGAGCTACTATGCAAACGGCTTGTTAATCACTTACAGCGGAGCACCCCTCTGGGAACTCGATCCAATTGAAGTCGTCGCGCCATTCATGCCCACGCCACTCGCTGCGACTCCCATTCCCAGCGTGGAGCAGGCTGTTTTCGATGAGGAAGGCGTTCATGCGCCCACGTTGCAGAACTACCTGCGCGCACAGAACCTCGCGCTGGTTGTGAACCGCGACTCCACCCGGCGCGATGCAGCTGACAAGCAACAACCTTTCAATCTAAAAGTTGCCACGTCACCCACTCAGACCCTCGGTGCCTCCGGTAAAATCTACGACATCGGCTGGATGCAGATCATGCAGGCGGATGCCCTCCGCGGGTTCACCCTCAGCTCCGATCCCGCAGCCCCACCGCTTCCTGGTCGGCGCGATATGCCGGTGCCTCTTCATGACACGCTGGCAGAGATGCCCGCCATTTCGGGTTCCCCAAGCGGCTCGGTGAAGATCGCCGACGACGGGTCGTGGGCCGCGATCCTCCCCGCGGGCAAAGCCCTGACTTGGCACATGCTGAATGGTGCCGGCACCGCCAGCCAGGTGAAGGAGCGTTATTGGGTGAATTTCGCACCCGGCGAGGTCCGCAGTTGTGTCGTCTGCCATGGCGTGAATACCCAGGATCAGGCGGGCAATCTTGGTGTTCCTTTCAATAAACCCCAAGCCCTGCGCGACCTGTTGCAATTTTGGAAAAACAATCATCCACCCGGCACTGTGCAACATGCCGCGGCCGCATCCGCAGTTTTGAAAAGCGCGGCCATTGCCACAATCGCCGTCACCCGCACCGGCGGCTCGACCGGGCCGGCCAGTGTGAATTTCTCCACCGCTAACGGAACTGCGGTCGCAGGTGTGGACTTTTTCGCCAATGCAGGAACGCTCGCTTGGACCGATGGGGACGCATCACCGAAGCCGGTCCAGATTTTGCTGAAACCCACCTCGGTCATCACATCCAGCAAGTCTCTTTCCGTCACGCTTTCCAATCCCACTTATGCATCGCTGGGCAGCACCATGCTGAACACCCTTACTCTGACAGAAACTCCATTTGACGCATGGCGATTTGCCAATTTCGGATCCAACGCGAACGTCGCCGGTATCGGCCTCCCCGGCGATGATGCGGACTCGGACGGTCAGGACAACCAGAGCGAATTCCTCGCGGGCACTCTCCCCACCGATCCGACCAGTGTCTTTGTCCTGCGTGCGAGCATGGCCGGAAGCCAGGTGCATCTCGGATTTACCGCGCTGCCTGGAGTTTCCTACACGGTGCAATTCAGCGACGACATGTCCCAAAACACCTGGCACAAACTCACCGATGTCCCCGCGCCGGGCGCCGCACAAGCCGAGGACATCGTCGATCCCGCCATCGTCCCCCATCGTTTTTACCGGGCCGTTACACCGCTGCAGCCGTGAGCGGATCGTTTGCCAAAAAATGGTGCGTTTAAACCTCTTTGACACTTCGGTCCGATTTCTGCATAGTCTCTCCATGCAGGCCATGCAATTTGAACAATCCGTCGTCTCAATCCTGAAACGTGACCGGCGTTTTGACCCGCACGCCTATTTTTTTCTCAAGGACGCCTTGGACTTCACGCTGAAGCGGATCGCTGAATCTAACAATGGCCAGGCCCGCCATGTGTCCGGTCCGGAATTGCTCACGGGTTTCCGCGATTGCGCGCTTGAACAATTTGGCCCGATGGCCTCCACCCTGATGACCGAGTGGAGCGTCAGGAAATGCCAGGACGTGGGCGACATGGTTTTCCATTTGATCGAAGAGCAGGTTTTCGGGAAACAGGATTCCGATAAAAAGGAGGATTTTTCCGAGGTTTTCGATTTTGAAGCCTCGCTGATCACGCCGTTCCTCCCAAAAAGCAAAGCCTCGACCGAACGCGGCACCCAACGCTCCAAGCGCGCACTTTCCTAAGCGGCCGCAGCCGGAATGTTCGGCGGTGGTGGTGGCAGCCACTTAGGTGCCTTCGGGGTGACGTCCATCCGGATGCTGACAACCGTCATCCCGATCAATCCGATCAATCCGCCCCAACCCAGAGTCACCGCGGTGACCATGCCGATCACGAAAGGCGAAAAAACCAGCAATCCTAACACCATTCCGCTGGGTTTCACCTCATAGGCCATGAGCGCAAGGCGCAAGCGTGACCGGGCGAGGGCCAGTCCCATGGCCGAGTAGCAGATCACCGCCGCAATCGCTGTGAGATGATAGTGCCAGCCAAAGTCTTTACCATGCACCGCGGCACCGAACAAGGGAATGGCGGAGCCCCCGATCATGGACGCCAGAAAGAGTAAAAGCACCGCCACCCGCGCTCCGCTGCCACGGAACGCCGATGCCCCGATCGCCCCCGCGCTGATCATCGCCGAACCTCCCAGAACCGTCGCCGCACACGCGGCCTCATGCCACCACTCGATGCCGCCGATCATGTAGCGCACCACCACATAGGGGAGCAGCGAGACAAAAGTCAGAACGGAAAGCCCCCACAAGGTGATGAATTTCCCGAGCACGATTTTCCAACGGTCCAGTTTAGTTAGGAGCAGAAGTTCGTGATTCCCCTCCTCCAGTTCCTGGCCCATCAGGACCACCCCGCTCAAGGGCAGGATGAAAAGACAGATCGCGGAAACCACCATCCAGAAAGGCCCGGAACCCCACAGCAGCCAGGGATTGAGCATGCCCGCGTGGTCGGAACTCTCCGCCGCATAGCCGGTTTGCAACTCGGCCACCATCGCGCAGACTGCGAGGAACTGGATGCCTAGATACGGATAGATAAAACTGCCTCGCCGCAGGCTTTGCCGGAGTTCCTTGGCCGTCATCGGGTCGAAACCCTCGGGCAAGTCGTTTTCCCATCCGATCATCCTGTCACCGGGCCTTGCGGACTTCCTCCGCGATGATTTTCAACCCATCCCTAACGATAGCTTCATCCATCGCATAGGATACGCGGATGCACTCGTGGCGATGAGCCCAGCTTTCGTCATCGTGACCGAAAAAGAAGTAGTGGCCGGGGATGACGAGAACCTCGCGTCTTTTCAGGCGTTCATATAGCTCGGCGGACGTGATGGGTAGGCCGGGAAACCACAGCCAGAGGAAAAGCGCGCCCTCGCTGCGATGCATGAACCAGTCGATGTCATCGCCGAAGGCCTCGAACGCTGCCTGGCGGGCGAGCCTGCATTTATCCTGATAGAACGGCCGCACTACCTCGCGGCTGAGCCGGAGGATTTCGCCGGATTTCACCAGCGGCAGCGTGATCTGCTGGCCGATGTTAGGATTAGAAAGCCCGGCGATGGCGCTCATCGAGCCGAGGGCCCGGATGATTTCCGGCGGCCCGATGACGATGCCGGTGCGGGTGCCGGGCAGGCCGAGCTTGGACAAACTGAAGGTGAGCACGACATGCGGCTCCCAGAAGGGCGTGGCATCGGTGAAGATGATTCCGGGAAAAGGCGCACCGTAGGCATTATCGATGATGAGCGGAATTCCATGTTGTTTTGCGAGGTCTGATAGATGGGCAATCTCGTCATCGGTGAGAACATTGCCGGTGGGATTCGTCGGGCGTGAGGCACAGATGGCGGCGATGTCCGGGGTGATTTCGAGCTTTTCAAAATCGACGCGGTATTTAAAATCGTGCGGGCCGTTTTTTTCGATCAACGGCGTGACGGCGCGGAAGAACTCGCCGCTCACACCTTGGTTCGAGTAGCCGATGTATTCCGGGACGAGTGGGAGCAGGATCTTCCGGCGGCTGCCATCGGGCATTTCCCCGGCGAGCAGGTTGAAGAGAAAATAGAAAGCGGTCTGCCCGCCGCAGGTGATCGCGACGTTTTCCGAAGTGATCGCCCAGCCGAACGTTTCGCGGAAAAGCGTGGCAATGGCGTCGAGAAACTGCGGATTCCCGCGAGGTGGGTCGTAGGAGGTGAGCGCACGCTCGAGACCGCCATTTTCCTCCATCAATTCTTCCAGCCGCCTGCGCCAGACGGCGTTCATTTCCGGGATGCGGGCGGGTTGGCCGCCGCCAAGCATTTTCAGGTCCGGGCCACCGCTCGCCAGGGCGTGGCCGAGATCGTCCATCAGTTCCTCGATGCCGCTGCCGCATCCGAGGTGTTGGCCAAATTGAGAAAATTCGTATGACATGGCGGGAATGCGATTTCCAATGCTCGCGCCCCGTTCAAACCACCGGCGGCCCCTGATGTCGATCATCTTCACGACCTCGCAAAATTATCCCCGTCAGCCTGCGGATCGGCGGTGTCATCGGACGAACCACCGCCGTCCGTCCGAAAACCGGCGGCGCTCGCCTGGAAACCAACGCCGTTAGCCCGCGACCAGCCACCGTCCACCGTCGCCCTATCCACAGCCCTCCCATTTTCAATCGGTTACAAAAAAAGCACCTGAAATTCAATGAAAGTGGACTATCAGTCACTTACAAATGTGACGCCCGCCGTCACTTGATCCCATCCCAATTTCCTGTGCCTCCATCAGCCTTTTCCCTCGCCAAGTCTAATTCTACCAGTCAGCTTGCAATGGTTATTGAAAAAGTTGTATTCAATTACTCCCCCTCTCTACTCAATCCCCCAACCAAGCACCATCATGCCCGCAAGCTGCACGTTTGACGTCCCCCGCAGAATCCTCCTTCGCGACTCGGCGGGCTTGCCGTCCGGTACCCGCCGCAGCGCCCACCTCGCTTTCCCGAAAAACGACGCCCGCCTTCACAGCGAGTTCCAAGTCGGCATCCACGAACCTTCCGATTTCCCCAGCGAAATCGAACGCGCCAAAAAAGTCCTCGCCGCCTGCCAGACCCACGCCGACGCCCTCGACGACCACGGCTGGATCGATGAAGACACCGCCGCCCTCGCCGCCTCCATCGACCTCCTCGACGACGGCGACACCGAGCACGAGGCCTCCAAAGACAAGAAGAAAGGCTTCACCCAAGGCCGCAACCTCGCCGCCAACGCCCTCTACAAACAGTGCCTCAGCGTCCAGAACGCCGCCCGCCTCGCCTACCCCGCGAACAAAGCCAAAACCGCCAAAGACGAAGCCACCCTCGTCGCCCGCAACCGCTTCCTCCTCGACGAGTTCCCCCCACGTGCCGGAGCCAGTAACGGTGACAAACCCG
>JBDTNJ010000018.1:0-28954 GCA_039933825.1 Luteolibacter sp. | reverse complement strand
GGCCACCACAATCATAGCTTAGCCCCTGGCCCGAATTTCGGGGTCCGCCTCATTCAGCTATCAGACGTTAGTCTTCGTAAGCTGAGAATCCGCCTGATCGCCACCCCGATGTCCTCCCCCGAGCCGACACCCTACACCATCACCCCTGCGATTCTCTCGCTGGTGGCGGAGATTGCCGGGGAGGTCGGGCGGATCGGAGCCTTGGCGGGGGAGGGAAACCTGCCGAGACTTCGTCGTGAGAACCGCATCCGCAGCATTCATGCCTCTCTCTCCATCGAAAACAACACCCTGACGTTGCCGCAAACTTTGGCAAGTGTCGAAGCCCGCCGTGCGGCGGTGGAGAGCGTGATTGACGAGGACTCAAACGTAGGTTGGGCGCTTCTCCTTGGAGTGCTGCCAGACAGCCATCAAATTGGAAGCCATAATCAAAAGCCAGCGTGGCGCGATTGGTTTCCAAGTGACTGGTCCGAGGGGACCACGCGGTCTGAAATGTATAAGCAGGTAAAAAGCTACACTGAACTGGCGGTTCAAATTGCGATGGACCAAGTCGAGAAACTCACGGAATTAATTTCCCGATGGGATCATTTGCCGCATGAAGTCTTTCAAAAGGTTCTGGACTATTTGGAATCCCCTGACGCTCTTAGACGTTCTGATGAAGAGCGATTCACGCTGTGGGAGAAACTTACTGACGAAATCGATCGTCACCGCAAATACGCTGATGCAGACTGGGCGATGCCAGAAGAAGAGCTCAAGCGTTTAGATAGAGCCGCGGTAGCCATCAAGCCTGTTGACCTTGCAATACTCCATCAGAGGCTCTTCAATGCATATGATCACGATTTTTACGCGACCGACAATTACAGGGAGGAGGAGAAATTACTCGCGAAGAGGCGTGAAGAAGCTGTTGCTGAGGTGCTAAAGGAATATGGCCCGCCCCGGATTTTAGAAATGGCCAAGGTCGTTAAACATCCGGTGGAATTGGGGAGTGCGCTAGGAAGAATCGGCAATTATGAGTTAGACGGCCTCCTTCTGCCGCATCGGCTGGAAGATAGTGAAAAGGCAGTAGTGGATCTACTGCGAGGTTACGCATGGTCGCGCTATTTCAATGCCTCCGTTGATTGGGTTAAAGGACTAGATCTGGATGGATGGAGTCCACTGCAGAAAGGGCTTTTCTTCTCCTATCTCCCCTTTGTTGCCGATGTTTGGCGTTTGGCCGATGAGCGACTTGGTGCCGAAATATCGGAATATTGGAGCCGGATATGGCCTAATGCCTTTCAAGCGAGGGGCGATATTTTGGAGGCCGCTGAAAAGGCGCTCGCCAACAAAAGGCCGGAAATTGCCCTCGACTGCATTAACGCGCTCAAGCACGAAAAAAGGTCGATTCCCACTGCCCTTGCTACCGATGCGGTTAAGCAACTTTTGACAGACTCGAGAGCTGTTGGCCGCTTTGATCAACATCATTTGATCGAAGTCATAAAACATCTTCAATCGGCTCCCGATGTGGATGTGGAAGACATGACATGGATCGAGTTTCAATGCCTGAAGCTTCTCGATCGATTTTCAAGTGGGAGCCCGGTTTTTCTGGAACGTCGCATGGCAACAGAACCATTATTCTTCCACGACGTCGTCAAAACTTGCTTTCGCTCCGAGCAAGATCGCGACAAACCGCTGGAAATCGACGAGCAAAAGAAAGCGATTGCGGGACAGACTTACGCGTTATTGCACAATTGGCACACACCACCAGGTACAACCACTGATCAAACGATCGATGAGCCTGCATTTACTGCGTGGATCGAAGCAACACGAATTCTTTGCCAAGAATCTGGGCACTGGACAATCGCCCAACAGATGATCGGGCATAGTCTTAAATATCGTCCGGCGGGTTTGGAAGGGATATTAGAGCACTTGGCAGTGGCGAAATGCTTGGATGCTCCAGAACACGAACATATGCGTCGTGGACTCACTACGGAGCTATTCAACAGTCGTGGCGTTCATGGATTTAGCGGCGGCAAGGAGGAGCTGGAGTTAGCTAAAAGCTACCGCTTACGCGCTGACCAATACGATTTGGCGAAATTTACTCGAATTGCGACGAGCCTACGCGGGCTAGCTGAAGGTTATGAGCGAGATGCAGAACGTGAATCCAAACGAGACCCATATAGTGACTGAGCCTGCATTCGTGATCGTGCGGGACATGTGGCTGACGGGATTCGACGCGCCGTGTTGCCACACGATGTATGTGAATAAGCCGATGGAAGGTCACAATCTGATGCAGGCAATCGCACGGGTGAATCGGGTTTTCTTCGGCAAGGAAGGCGGTCTCGTGGTGGGCTACATCGGAATCGCCGCCGAGCTGAAAAGGGCATTGGCGACCTATACCTAGGCGAAGGGCAAAGGGAATTTGACGCTGGATGCCGAGAAGGCTCTGGAAAAGCTGTTGGAGAAAGTGGATGTGATCCGCGGGCTTCGGAATGTAGCGGCGTGTCTATGACCGTCGCTGGATCTCGATCGGAAGAGGAGCCTCCGGCGGGGGAAGGTGAAGTGCGACGCTCATAGAGACGCCGCTACAAGGGATCTGCGGCGAGACGCCACAGCCACTTTGCCGAAGACGTGCGCCGGATGGAGCGGAAGAATCTGGCGGTGGAATTGTTGGAGCGACTGCTCAAGGACAAGATCCGCTCGCAGACGCGGAACAAGGAGCGGCGGAATCCGTCCGCCGTGTCCATGGGATGCCAATGCTGAGTGGTAAATCGCTTCCCATTGATTACTCATGGGCTTCGGCGGACAGATTCCGCCGCTCCATGATCGAAAGCTCGCAGGTGATCGCGGAGATAATCCAAATGGCGAAGGACATGCAGGAGGCGATGAAACGCCACCAGAAGCTGGGCCTGAATCCGGATGAAGAGGCGTTTTACGATGCGCTGGCGGAACGGCCGGAAGTCCTGCTTAACATGGGCGATGAGACGTTGAAGAAACTGGCCAGCGAGCTAACGGAGAAGTTGCGGAACAGCACGACAGTGGATTGCCTAAGGGCCAGCCGGTGAGGGCTTCGCCATTTGTCTAAGCCTGCTAGCGCAGGCACTGGATTGGCAGTTCCGCGACAGCGTGCGGGCGAGAATGCGGATTCTGATCCGGCAGCTTTTGAGGAAATACAAGTATCCGCCAGAGGGGTATGAGGATGCGATTGCGCTGGTGCTGAAGCAGGCGGAGGAACTGGCGGATGCGTGGACGGCGCAGAATTAAGACAGGGAGCGAGACGCTCCTGCAACGGTCTGGGGCGAGACGCCCGCAGCCACTCTTAAGAAAATGCAATCACACTGGTGCTGAAACAGGCGTTTTGGTCCGATGGGAAATAGAGAACAGGCAGGAATGCCTGTATCACATCACTTCGATTGCTCCAGCATGAGGAGCAGCGGAGCTTCGGCGCGTTTGCGGAGGGATTCTTCCATTTCGACGCGGGGCTGGAGAGTGTCCAGGCAATCGCGGAGTTTTTCCAGCGTGTTCATTTTCATGTAGCGGCAGTCCGCGCAGGCGCAGCGGTCGGTGGGGCCGGCGATGAGGTTCTTGTCCGGGCACTCCTTGCGCAGGCGGTGGAGCATGCCGCTCTCGGTGACGACGATGATGTCTCTAACCGGGGCGTTCTTGCAGTAGGAAATCATTTTCTCCGTGGAGCAAACTTCGTCTGCTAGCAGTCGGACGGCTTGTGTGCACTCCGGGTGCGCGACGACGAGGGCATCCGGATATTCGGCTTTGATCCGGTTGATAGAGTCCCGGGTGAACTCGACGTGGACGTAGCAATTGCCTTTCCAAAGGTCCATCTTGCGGCCGGTTTGCTCCATGACCCAGGCACCGAGGTTTTCATCGGGCACGAAGAGGATCGGGCGGTCTGCCGGGGCTTGGTTGACGATCTTTACGGCGTTGCCGGAGGTGACGATGACATCGCTGAGGGCTTTCACGCCGCCGGAACAATTGATGTAGGCAATGACGTAGTAATTTTTCTCCGCATTCGCCTTGAGGAACGCTTCGAGGTCGGGCGCGGGGCAGGATTGTTCGAGCGAGCAACCGGCATCGGCATCCGGGAGCACGACGATTTTTCCGGGGTTCACGATCTTCGCGGTCTCCGCCATGAAATGGACGCCGCAGAAAACGATGACGTCCGCCTCGGTGGCCTTGGCATGATAGGCGAGTCCTAACGAATCTCCCACGTAGTCGGCGACGTCCTGGATCGCGCCTATCTGATAGTTGTGGGCGAGGATGACGGCGTTCCTGGCTTTTTTCAGGGCCAGGATTTCGGTTTTGAGATCGAGGGACGCTAGCATTTGCTTGGGGATTTTTTAACCGCAGATCAAAGGATCGACTGGATGGATCTAAGGTTGGGTGATCATTTCGATCGTGCCGGTGTGTTTGGCACCAGGTTTGACGATGAGGGATGAGGCACGGACCAGTCCCTGGAGATGGGCGCGTTTTTCGAGGGTGATCGCTCCGGTGCAGGAGATCTGGCCGCGGACATTGCCATCGATGAAGGCGGTGGTGGCGGTGACTGGATTCAGGAATTCGACACGGGCGCCTTTTTCGACCCGGAGGTTCCGGCAGGTGACCTTGCCGATGATTTTTCCGTGGCTGCGGATGACGAGGTCGCCGCTGCATTCGACTGAGCCTGCTAGCTCACCAATAACAGTGAGATTATGGCACTGCAGGGTGACGCCTGAAGCCGTCCCGGATTTTTGGATGACGACATCACCACAGGTTTGGATGCGGCGGTTCCAGTTATCAGTGATGTCGTAGTCGACCATGCTGATATAACCGCTGCACTTCGGGCATTGGCTGGATTGCGCTTCTGCAACGGTGGTGTAGGAATGACCGCAAGTGAAGCAGCAAATTTCGCGGGGTGGCTTGGTGGGGTGAAACAAGCGCATCAGGAATGACTGAGGCGCTTGCTCGACCGGGCCACGCCGCAGCATCGGCTGGGTTTTTGCCTTCAAAGGTGGCGGTTCCGGCTCAGGGTCCGAATCCTTGCGCGGCTTTGCGAGCCGGGTGACGGGTCGGTCTCTCACGACGCCTTTGCCTGCGCGGACTTGAAAGTTCGCACGGCAGGAGCGGCACTGAGTCGAAACGACGAGAGCGGGCTCGCTTTGGAGATGCCCGCATTCCGGGCACGTCACTTCGATGCGATGACGCTGGGGCTCATCGGCCATGGTGAAACAAGGTTGTGGCCAGGAAGGCGCTCCCTGAACGGTTAGGAAACGGTGCCAGCAAGTGTGCCTTGTTTGGGAGTTTCCGGAGCGGCGGGTGCCGCGGCTTTGGAAGCGGGTTGTGTGCTCGCTGCTGCAGCCACGGTGGCGGGGGTGCCGACGGTGGATTTTCCGACGAAAATGGCACCCGCTTCGATAGAGAGGGTCTTGGCTTTGATATCGCCAACCACTTCGGCGCTCGATTTGAGCTCGACACGATCGGTGGCGGTGAGGTTGCCATGAACCTTGCCATAAACGACAATGGTCGATGTTTTGATTTCCGCCTTGATGCGTGCGTTTTCACCGACGGTGAGATTTCCGTCAGAGGTGATTTCGCCCTCGATTCTTCCATCGACGACGAGGTCGTTGGTGAACTTGACGGTGCCTTTGATTTCAACGTCGGAGGATAGCACGTTGCGGGTGGCGGCAGGCGATGTGCGGGCTGCGGGTGGGGCAGACTGCTGCGAACCATACGATGGTGGTGGCGCAGGCGCGGCGAGGGGCTCCGGGTGGCGGGTTTCCGGATGTGAAGGTGCGTTCCGATGGGAGTCGCTGTTGTCTTGGCCGATTACTTTTTTGAACACGGTGATTTAGAGTGGTGGGAGTTGGAGCGATGTCAAATGGATCTTATTGCTTAGGAGCGGGCTCTGCACTCTTTTTTACGGGTGCGGGCGTTGGTTGTTCGGGAGTTGGAGGAGATTGCGTGACCGTTACTCCGGGAGGGAGTGCGGATTTGATGGCCTTCATGGGGTCCGTCTCTGAATTGGGTGGCGCTGGCGGTGCCGGTGGCGGGTCGATCTCAACGGGCGGTTTGGCTTTCAAGATGGCAAGGCGGCGGGTGGCCGCTTCGGAAAAGCTGCTGTCTGCGAAATCCGATTTCACCTTGTTATAGGAGGCTTCTGCCTGAGCGAGATCGCCGCCAGCCTTGGCGATGTCCCCAAGTGAGATCAGCGCATAGGGTGCGATGAACTTCGCGGAACTGTTATCAGCCAGTTGTTGGAAGATTTTCGCGGCTTCGGCGGATTTCCCCTGAGTCATCAGCTTGGCACCCAAACTTGCCTGGGCAGTGGGGATGGCGGGGTGCTCTGGATCAGCGGCGATGAACTTTTGGAGGGTCGCGATTGCCGCGTCCTGTTGGCCTTCCGACCATTGTTTGTTGGCGAGCAGGACCATCGCGCTACCACCGGCGGCGGTTTTTCCGTTTTGATCGACGACCGATTGAAGCGCTGCGAGATCCTCGGCCTTATTGAGGGCGATCCCGGCGGTTTCCTGGGCGCTTTTCTCGATTCCGCGGTAGATCACGAACCCAGCGGCACCCAGCGCCAAGGCGACTGCGAAGACGACCAAGTTCTTTTGGTTGCGATCGAGAAATTCCTCGAAGGCATTCGGGCCTTGGGAAATTTCAGCGAGAGGGACAGGAACGTTTTTGAGATCAGCGGACATGATGGGAGAGAAGCGCAGTGCTGCGGAAGCACGATCAAAGCGGCGGCGGCGTCGAAATCAATGCGGAAGTCCGGAAGTTTGTCGATTTTCGCCGGGTGGGGGCCGTGGATGGGTTTTTAATGGTCAGAACGGGGCGTATTCCCTAGCCTCGGGGCGCATGGCGAAACGGGTTTATGTGGTGGCTGGTGAGCTGAGTGGCGATGCCCACGGCGCAGGATTGTTGCGCTCGTTGCGTGAAATGGTGCCGGATGTGGAAATTCGCGGTGCTGGCGGGCCGGAAATGGCGGCCATCGCCGGAGCTGGCTTGACCGATTGGGTAGAGGACGCAGCAGTGATGGGAGTGTGGGAGGTTTTGAAGCGCTACGGGTGGTTTAAAGTGCGTTTTGGCGAAATGCTGGAGGCGCTGAAGGAATTTCAGCCGGATGTTTTGCTGCTGATCGACTATCCGGGTTTTAATTTGCGCTTTGCAAAGGCGGTGAAAGAAGCATGTCCGGACACCCGGATTCTCTACTACATCAGCCCGAAGGTGTGGGCGTGGAACAAAGGGCGGATTCCAAAAATGGTGGAGCTTCTTGATGAGATGCTGTGCTTGTTTCCGTTCGAGCCGCCGATTTTCCAGAATGCGGGGCTGAAAGCGACTTTCGTGGGGAACCCGCTGGTGGACGAGCTGGAGGCGCAGCGGATTCCAGCGGTCGTGCGGGATGACGCGTTGGTGGGACTTTTCCCGGGAAGCCGGGAACGGGAGATCGCACGGCTTTTTCCGATGATGGTGGAATCGGCGAAAATCCTGAAATCCGGGCGTGCGGATCTGAAGTTCGAGGTTCCGGCCGCGACAGCGAAACTGGCAGTGCAAATCCGCGGTTTGATGGCCGCCGCCGGGGCAGGGGACTTGATCACGGTGACGGATGGCGGCAGCCATTCGCTGATGCAGCGGGCGTGCTGCGCGGTGATCGCAAGCGGCACAGCGACTCTCGAGGCGGCGTATTACGGCCTACCTTATTGCCTCGTCTATCGGATGGCGGGACTGACCTACGTCATGGCGAAAATTCTGGTGAAAATCCCACTCGTCGGGCTGGTGAATATCCTAGCAGAAGAAGAGGTGGTAGAGGAGTTGATCCAGGGCGATGCAACTCCAGAAGCGGTTGCTAGGTCTATGAAAAGCTTTTTGGAATCTCCGGCGAAACGGCAGGCACTGCAGGCACGTCTGGCTGAAACGGTGGAGAAACTCGGTGGTGATGGCGCACACGAAAGCGCTGCGAGAGCAGTGGCGGGCTGGCTTTAATAGACGTGAAAAAGGCCTAGTAGGTGGAACCCGCTAGGCCTGATTCAATGATGTTAATTTACTGCGGTTTTGCTTCTGGTGATGCTGTGAAGACTGGAGCGTTGGATGGCGCAGGTGCGGTGGCTTTTCCTCCGCCGAGTTCTTCCATCAGTTTCATTCCTAGCAGGCCGGAGAGCGCACTATTCGTATTGTCCCCTCCGCCGCCGGTGATGAGGATATCCGGCATGACCTTGACCTTGTCTTTACCGATGATTTCGGCGATCTTGGTGCGGGTGAAATTATCCCCGCCCATTGCGGTGACCTGGAGGTGATAGGCCTCCGCGTTCGCCTTGCCGATGGCGAGGATTTTCTCTGCTTCCGCGTTACCGGTGCGGGTGATTCGCTGGGCCTCGGCGTCGGCCAACATTTTCGTGCGCTCGGCTTCGGCGGCGGCGTTGAGCTTGACGCTGGTGGCATCACCTCCGGCCTTTTTCACGGCGGCATCGGCGACGCGCTCGGCGATTTGCACGCCTTGGTCGGCTTGCACGATCTGCTTCTGAATATCCGCGATGGCGGTTTGTTTTTCCAAATTCTGGCGGGTTTCCTGGGCCATTCGTTGGGTGTCGTAGGTGACTTTTTGTTCCTCCGCGATCTTGCGATCGGTGAGGGTTTTCATCAGCGAGTCAGGCGGGGCAATATCTCCGATGAGGGTGTCCACGCCGTTAACGTTGTATTGATCGAGCACGGCATTGATGTGGGAACGGGCGGATGCCTGGCGTTCCTTACGAGTGGAGAGGAAGGCGATTACGTCGCTGTCCTGTGCGCTGTTCCGAAAGTAGTTACCGATGGTCGGCTCCAGCACCTGAGAGACAAGGTTGTTCATGTTGCCGAAACGGGCGATGACCTTGCTGGCCTCGATCATGGGAATGTGGATGATCTGTGAGACATCGAGGTTGAACGGGAAGCCGTCCTTGCTTCGCACGGTGATAGTGGAGAGGTGTTTATCGAGTTGGTGCGCCTCGCTGCGGGCGTTTGCCCAGTTGAGGACGAGGTTGGTGGTCGGCACGTGTTCGATGCGCAGGATGTAGGTATTGAGCGGGTATTTGCCAGGTCCTAACGGTTCCGCCCAGACGCCTTTGTGGCCTTTTGCCACGATGTTGCCATGTTTGAAGTCGAGCCCGCTGACGTCAACGCCTTCATCGCCATAGTAACTGATCACCACACCGACCGAGCCGATGGAGATTTCTGTCATGGGGATTTCCTCCACATGGACGAACCAAGTGTTGAGGAAATAGGAGCCTGCTAGGATGACTTGCGGTTGCAAGCCACGGCTGCCACCGGCGGCGAGGAAAGCGTCCGCATTTTGGAAATTGCTGTGGCCATCGGTGACGCGCCCGGCGATCTGTCCTTCCGGAAGTGCGGCACCATCGAGGGTGGTGACGATTCCTACCATGTTTTCCTTGATTTGGGTCATTTTTGCCAGAGTGACTTCGAAGAGGAACATATTGATCCGGTAGGTTCCGGGCGTGAGATAGGCGGCTTGGCGGCCTTTTTGGCCACCTGACCGAAGGAACATTTCCGCGTCCTGGAACATTTCGCAATCGACACGCCGGGCGAGAATTCCGCCGGGGGGCAGTTCGCCACCGTCCTTGGACATGATCAGGCCGATCAGGCCGTCGGGGATCACGGTTAGCGGTTGGAGCGTGATTTCATACTGCCAGATCCATTTCCAAAAGTAGAGGCCGGGCGCGAGCGTCTGTGCTTGGAAGCCGGCCTCGCCATTCAAGGCGATGATCCGGCCGCTGGGCAGTTGCTTAAAGTCACCGAAGAGGGCGAATTTTTTGGTGACCAGGCCGATTTTATCCTCGGGCACGATCACCACTCCAAGCAGTTGCAGGATTTGCCGGAAAAAGGCGACGAATACGACAATTGCAAGGGCCGTCCATAGCCACAGCGAATAAGGAGCAAGTGCTTCAGGTAAAAGGCCTGCGATGGGGAGTAGTTTTTCCATAGGCCCCAAGCACTATCTAGCAACGCGGAACCCTGCAATTCCAATCATAGACCATGAATGTAACACATCAGAATTGAAAATTTGCCTTGGGGGTTGCGTTTCGGCGGCGAGTGGCTATTGAAGCGGCGCGATGAAATTTTTCTCCATCCTCCTTGTGGCCGTCTCTGTTTTCGCTGTTTCTTGCGAACGCCATGAATTTGAAGGTCCTGATGGCACCAAGCAACTTCACGAACACCACGCTGCCCACGCTGCGGAACATGGTGAGCACGCCGAAAAAGCCGAGGAGCCCGCTCACTGAGCGGGGTTTCTAGCAGGGACAAATGTAGCTCACAAAGCACTCTCCCAGATCGGGCCGCGCCTCGAAGTGGCTCACTTCGTATTCCCTCGTCGCAGGGAGAAACTCCGCCGGAATCCCTGTCGCCGTGCCCGCACCCAGTCCGCCAAACAGCGTGTGCCCGGCAAGTGTGAGGTGGAATTCATCGATCACATCCAACTCCGCGAGCGCCCGGATCAATTGCCCGCCGCCCTCGCAATGAAGATTTTTCACCGCGTATTTCAAAGCCAGGCTTTCAAGGAAATCACCCAAACTCTTGCTGTGGATGGTCACATTCGGTCCCGCAAATTCCGGTAAATCCGGTATTTCCTCACCCGTAATCAACAAATGGATGTCGCCGCCAGTTGTGTGAAACAGCGGCTGCTCAGTATCGAAATCCCCACTCCGCGAAACCACACAACGCAGCGGCTGAATCGTTTTTCCCGGCACCAACATCGTCATCCGATCGCTTTCCCACGTGCCTTTCCCGACCAGCAAGGCATCCGCATTTGCCCTTAATGTCAGCAAGCGGGCGTGGTCCTGTTTGGACGTCCATCCGGATGGTGCCCTCGACACCGAGGAAATTTTTCCATCCGCCGAGATGGCCAAATTGGTCGAGATTCGGGGGCGTTGCATGGCTGAACTTGGCCATTTTAGCCACTTCGCGCAAGAATCCTTCCCGTTTTCTACCACATCCCGCTCTTGCCAAAAGGCCCTCGTGCATTCATGGAGTGCCCGCCTCACGCGAGGATTCCTTCATCATGCCAGACTTACCGATCACATTAACCCTGCTGGTGATTGTCATCACGCTCATCGCATTCATTCGTGAATGGGCGGCGCCGGACGTATTGGCGCTATCGATTCTCTGCCTCGTGGTCGCGCTCGGCTTGGTGGATGCCAAGCAAATGACCGACGTTTTCAAAAACGAAGCTCCGCTTACGATTGCCGCGTTGTTTGTGATTGGCGGCGCCTTAGAATCTTCCGGAGCTGTCGATCACATTGGGAAACTCCTGCGAGACAAGCTTTCGGGAAACACCCGGCTGGCGATTTTCGCATTCTCCGCGCTCACCATGTTTTTCAGCGCGTGGATGAACAACACGGCCATCGTCGCCATCATGTTGCCCGTCACGCTGGGATTCGCCCGCTCCAAGGACATCGCCGCATCGCGCCTGCTGATGCCTCTCTCGTATGCGTCCATCCTCGGCGGCTGTTCCACCTTGATCGGCACCTCCACCAATCTTTTGGTCAACGGCGCCCTCCGTGATCTCCATGAGCGGCCAATGACCATGTTCGAGCTCGCACCGTTGGGCGTGCCGCTGGCCATCGCGGGTCTGATCTATCTCACGATTTTCGGTCCCAAGCTCATTCCAGCGCGTTCGTCCATCACCGGCAGCCTGGAAATTGCCAGCCGCACCTCGCCGCTTTATCATCTTCTGATCAGCGAAAGCTCACCGATCATCGGCAAAAAACTCGTCGATACCCATCTCGCCAGCCGCGAATCCGGCATTCACGTGATGGAAGTCCGCCGTGCGGGTGCCCGCTTGATGGATTCACTCAATGAAATCATCGTCCAGAAAAACGATCGTTTTCTCGTCGCACTCCACCGCCGCCGGGGGAGAGCCGCCAAGCCTGATAGCCTGTTCATGGAAATCGGCGGCCAAGTCCTCTCCACCATCGACGGGATCGTCTCGGAGCTCGTGGTGCGTGACGAATCCTCACTCCTAGGCCGCACTTTGGCCTCTGTCGATTTCCGGCAGCATTACAACTGCGTCGTGCTCGCAGTGCATCGCAATGGCATCAATATCACGAATCGTATCGCAGAGCTCACACTCGACGAAGGCGATACCCTGCTTGTCATCACCGCGTTGAACAACCTCGACGCACTCGATGCCACCCGTGACTTTGTCCTGACCGACGCCCCGGAAGAATCTCCCGAGGTGAAATACAAAAAGCCGATGCGGCACGTCGTTCTCTCTTGGACAGCGCTGATCGGGGTGGTCCTCGTCGCGACCATGACCGATTTCCTGCATGGGTATTTCCCGCAAATACCGGTCGTGCCCATCCACTATGCCGCCATGGTCGGCGCGCTCTCCCTGCTTTGGTTGAAAATCATGACTCCTCGCGAGGCCTACGCCAGCATTGATTGGCAGGTTCTGCTCATGCTTTACGGTCTGCTCGGCCTTGGCATGGCGATGCAGAATACCGGCACCGCCGCTTGGTTGGCAAAGCACATTGTGGAAATTGCACAGCATTTCATTTCCTCGGAAAATCTCCCGCTGGCGATGCTCTGGCTTATTTTCCTGCTGACGCTTTGCCTGACCGAGGTTCTTTCGAACAACGCCACCGCCGTGATGATGATCCCCATTGTCCTGAAGCTCGCCCACAGCCTTCACGTCGATCCGAGGGCCTACATCATGTGTGTCACCATCGCAGCTTCCACCGCCTTCGCGCTGCCGATGGGCTATCAGACGCACATGATGGTCTATGGCCCCGGTGGCTACAAATTCACCGACTTCCTTAAAGTAGGCATCCCGCTGAACATCATCTGCTGGGTTGTATCCTGCCTGATCATCCCGTTGATCTGGCATTTTTGAAAATGAGCCGGCTCACCCGCGGGCGATCTCGTTAGGCAACTCATCCGTGTTCGTTTCCTCGGGTGGCCAGTGAGTGGCCATTGTTTCACCTAGCAGGCGGACACCAGCAAGCATGGCTGCAAGGCGCTCGCCATCTCGCAGGTGGCGGGACATCACATTCGCAATCATTTCCCAATATCCCGGCCCCACCACCGCTGAGATCCCGACATCCCCGAGAACCACGAAACGCCGCCGCCGCCGGATCACGACGATGAGCGCTCCATTTCGGGCCACCGTCCGGCTCATGCCGAGCTGGTGAAACCTCTTCCAAGCATGGCGCTCGGGGAGGAAGATCCACTTGTCTGTGATTGCCACCCGCATCTCGCCGCTCGTCCGCGTTTCGAGTTTGCGGATTTCCTCCACCACAGCCTGCTCTTCTTCATTAGTTAGAAATGTCTTCATGGTGTTTTTAATTCGTGGAAATCACCACCCGCCACTCGCGCCACCGCCGCCGCTGTCACCTCCACCGCCTGAGAATCCGCCACCACCACCACCGCTCCCGCCGCCGCTCCCGCCGCCGCTCCCGCCGCCGCTCCATCCTCCGCCACCGCCCGTCCATGAATCATCGTGCCAAGCGCCGCGACCATTGAGAATCACGTCTCTCCCACGGAGAAATCCGTTGAGGAGAAAAATCGCGATCATGATGATGAAGAAGATCGTTCCCGGATCGATATTCATCCCCTGGTGATCCAGTCGCGTTTTTCCGGTTCCTTGATATTCCCCTTTTGTCGCGGCGATGATCGCCTCCACGCCGGTTTTCACCGCCTCCTCGCGCAGGCCCTTTTTCAGCCTCGGCGTGATGACTTCCTCGATGATCTGCTTGCACCGCGCATCCGGCAGCACGCCTTCCAGCCCGTATCCGGTTTGGATGCGCAGTTTCTTGTCAGCCGCGAAAATGAATAAAATCGCCCCGTTGTCTTTGCCTGCCTGCCCCGGCTTCCATTTTTCGAAAACCCGCTGGCTGAAGCCTAACATCTCGGTGTCCTGAGGGATGGCCGGAAAAATCGCCACCACGAGTTGGGACGAAGTTTCCCGCTCATATGCCTGCAACCGCGCATCGACTGCGGCGAAAGTCCCGGCATCCAGCCAGCCCGCGCCATCGTAAACGTAATGGGGCGTCGGGCTGGCGGGCAGATCCGCACTGAAACCAGCCGCAGAAAACACCAACCACCAGCCGGTCATCAGCCAAGCCAGACAGCGTGCTGCCCCTTGACGGGCGGCAATCATTTATGGCCGAAGTCGAACTTCACCTCTGGGGATTTCTCCGCACCCGCCTCAGCTTGGAAATACGGCTTTGATTGAAATCCGAGCATCCCCGCGAAAAACACCGCTGGCACCTTGCGGATGCCTGTATTGTAATCCTGCACCACTGTGTTGAAACGCCCTCGCTCCACAGCGATCCGGTTTTCCGTCCCTTCAAGCTGCGCCTGCAAATCCCGGAAACCCGCGCTCGCCTTTAAATCCGGATACCGTTCCGAAACCACCAACAGCCGCTGCAATGCGCTGCCGAACTGGCCTTGTGCTTTCTGGAATTCTTCCAGTTTCTCCGCCGTGTCCGGGGCCTTGCTTGCATCCAACGTCATCTTGCCGACGGAGGCGCGGGCATTCGTCACCGCCTCCAGTGTGGACTTTTCGAAATCCGCCGAGCCCTGCACGGTCTTCACCAGATTTGGCACCAGATCCGCGCGGCGCTGGTATTGATTGGCTACCTGCGCCCAGGCGGCGTCCACCCCCTGTTGTTTTCCCACGAGACCGTTATAGGTGCTCACTCCGGCAAGGACGAGAACGATGATGGAGGCAATGATGGCGATGAGAAGTTTGCTCATAGGAGCATACTTCTAGCGGAGGATTAGATCCCTGTCGATCTTGTTTTTAACGGCGGGTTTGAAATTAAAAAGCCCGGGCGGGATGAACCGTCCGGGCTTTGTTTAGGAGCGGGGGGGAGGCGTTTATCGACTGGATCGTCTGCGGCGGAGCAGCAGCATGGAGCCAATCAGCCCAAGAGCGGCACTGGTGGGTTCCGGAACAACGGCGAAGGTGGACTTGAAGTTTGCTCCACCGTTGTTGGAGGATGTGGTACCGGTGTCTGTTGTGGCTTCCAAGTAAACTTCCAGCTCATAATTTCCATTACTCAAGCCGGTGAGCAGATTGGTAGTTCCGACACCGTTGGCCCACTTTTGGTCGCCGCCGCCAGAGTAGCTGGTGCCTGCCGCATCGGCAAAAGTCGCATTTGAAGTGAAGGAGATTCCTATTGAGTTGTAGGATCCCGACGGAGAGCCTGCGTTGTAGATTCGATAATTGATTTTCGCAGCGGTAATGTCGTCGGGGAAGCCCCCTTTAAAAGTAAGGACCTCCGCCCCTGTCAGGCTTAGGGCTCCCCCAGCTCCGGGATTGTAGCTGCCGAACGCGAAGCCGTTGAAGTCAGTTGGATTACTTGCCCGACCACCTCCTGGAATCTGTGCATCATACCATATACCAGAGCCTCCAAAGTTGCTTGAGGTGACATTGATATAGCTGCCGAAAATTCCGGTCGCGGCAAATGAACTTCCAGAAGTTACTAGGGCAACGAGGGTGACTACGTGTCTCAATTTCATCGATTTGATCTTACAGGTTAAAGTCGGAAAATTTGGGCGATGTGGCGTTGTATGTCAGTGGTTCTCACTTTGAAATGTCGCAAGTCTGACGATGGTTTAGAAATTTTTTGAATTACCCAATTTTTTCACGCGATGGTGCCCAATGCGTTGAAATCGAAGGCAAGCAATTCATTAAACACCCCTTTTCGGATGAAGCAGCCCTGTCGAACTAGGCGGATTCGGGGGGGGGATTACTTCCTGCGGCGGAGAATGAGCAACAATCCGAGCAGTCCAAGAGTGATACTGGTGGTTTCCGGGACGACCGTGTGTCTGTTGCTCAAGAGGCTGCCTTCAGAGGCTACTTCATCTGCTGCGTTGGATTTGAAGAATTTGGCATTTTCGGTGACACTCGTGTTGGAGCCTTCACCGGCTTCATGGGTCCAATCACTTTCGTGGGCGACGTCGCATGAGATATCCGAGCCATTGACCATCGCAGATCCTTGGGAGGATACTGTGATGAATGCAAAAATGGCGACGAGGTTTTTCCAATTCATCTGATCGGTTTTTAGAACTACTGGGTAAGGTAGTTGTGAAATTGTGCAACACGCAGTCAATTCAAATGCGAAATTTTCAAAAACCGAAATTTTGTCAATTTTATTTTAAGTATTTCTACGTATCCCCGCAGGTGTGGCTCGCCATGGGTGGAGCCATCGGTCAGCGGAACACGGTTTGGTAGAAACCGTTCGAGATTTACCCCGACGGGATCAGGCATCTTCGATTTCCAGCTCGATGGGCAGAGTATCGAGCGCCTTGCGGTAGGCGCTTTCATCGAAACTGCGTGGTTTCTTCATGATCTGCTCCATTTCCTCGCAGAGGCAGTAAACAATCTGGAGTTTTGCCGGGACTTCGCCCAAGCCGAGTTTGAGCAGTCGGTGGTAGGTTTTGCCGACGTAGGGCGTTTCCGGGGAGACGATTTGCTGGTCCACGGCGGCGACCAGATCGTCGCGAAGGTCTTTGTTCATGGCGTGGCTGGGGGGAGGGTTGATAGCTCGGTCCAAGGTTTGAACTCATGAGGAATGGTGGCCTCAAAGCGATGGCGCTTACCCGTGACTGGGTGATTGAAAGTCAGCCGCCAGGCGTGGAGCATGAGGCGGCCGGTTTGCTCGGAAGTCTTGCTGGGTTTGCCGTAGATCGGATCTCCGACGAGCGGGGCACCCTTGTGATGGAGGTGGACGCGAATCTGATGGGTGCGACCGGTATGGAGGTGGCAGACGATGAGCGCGGTGATGCTGGCGGCATCGGTGGCGAGAATTTCGTAATCGGTGATGGCGGTTTTTCCACCAGGGGGATTGACGACGGCCATTTTCTGGCGGTTCACCGGGTGTCGGCCGATGTGGGTGAAGATGGTGTCCTTGGCCGGTTTCGGAATGCCCTGGGTGACGGCCAGATAGATTTTCTCCATCGTGCTGCGTTCGGAGAACTGGGTGACGAGCGATTGGTGGGCGATGTCGGATTTTGCGACGACGAGGCAGCCAGAAGTATCCTTGTCCAAGCGATGGACGATTCCTGGTCGCTCGACCCCACCGATACCGGAAAGCTTCCCTTTGCAATGGTGGAGCAATGCATTGACCAGCGTGCCATCGGGGTTTCCCGGTGCGGGGTGAACGACCATGCCGCTGGCTTTGTTTAAAACGAGGAGGTCGTCGTCCTCAAACAGGATCTCGAGCGCGATGTCCTGCGCCACGTTGTCGAGTGGCACGGCTTCGGGAAGGACGATGGTGATTCTATCGCCAAGTTTCACCGCATCGCGGGGCTTGGCTGGGTGGCCATTGATTTGGATGAACTGTTCGCGAATCAACGTCTGGATGCGGGAGCGGGAAAGCTCTGCCAGACGGGCGGCGAGAAAGGCGTCAATGCGCTCGCCCGGACTATTTTCGACTTGGATCTCCACAGGCGGATTCTCTCCGTGAGAAAATGCGCTGCAAGTTTCAAGTTTGCAGGTCGTAGAGGTCTGGATACGATATGCCCATGCCGGAACGCAACGAGAATATCGCCTATTGCCACGCATGTGGAAGCCCAATGGACGTGACCTCGGTAGCTCCTTTTTCAAACGTCAGTTGCCCGGGCTGCGGCAAGCACACGCGGGTGAAACGGGAATTCGGCCCTTACACGCTGACCCGACGCCATGCAGTGGGTGGCATGAGCATGGTTTTCGTGGCGCAGGATCATACGCTCGACCGTGAAGTCGCGCTAAAAATTCTCAGTGAAGAATACTCTGCGGACGAGCGACGGATCACTGCTTTCGAAGAAGAAGCGCGGATCACCGCTTCCTTCAGTCATCCGCATGTGGTGCGGGTGCTGCGGACGGGAAAAGCATTCGGCAGGTTTTACATCGCGATGGAACTCGTTCCTGGCGGGCATTTTGAGCACCAGATCCGCGAGCGTGGGAAAATTCCCGAAGTGGAAATGCTGCCGCTCGCCATTCAAGTCGCCCAAGGACTCAAAGCCGCCCATGCCGCAGGTCTGATTCACCGCGACGTGAAACCCGGGAATATCCTGTTGGACGGGGAGGGCAACGCGAAGCTTGTCGATTTCGGACTCGCTCTCGTCACCCATGGCGGCAAGGCGCAAGCCACCGAGCTGTGGGCCACGCCGTATTACGTCCCGCCGGAAACGATCGAAGGTGCTCCGGAGGATTTCCGCTCCGATATCTATGCTTTCGGCGCGACCGTCTATCATGCTCTGGCAGGCCATCCATCCTGCGGCGAGGAAACGATGGCTACCGATTTCCTTCGCGAGGCAAAGCTGAAGGTAGTGCCTCTCAGTATAGCGGATCCAACCATTTCCGCTGACACCTGCAGGATCATCGAGCGTGCGATGGCCTATGATCCAAAGGACCGGTTTGGGTCATACGATGAAATGATCTTCCAGTTGGAAGCGGCGGCGAAACGGCTCAAAACCGGTGCGCCCAGCGCCGCCGAAGTCTCTCAAATAGCATCACGGCGCAGGGCGGAAAAGAAGCGGACCGAGCTGGTTCTTTTTTCTTCTGTCAGCCTCGTTTTGCTAGTGGCCATCGGCGGTGGCGTATGGTGGGTCACCCGCAAGGAGCCAGCGAAAGCAGTGAAAGAACCGGTGCGCGTTGAGCCGATCGCAGTGGTTCCGGAACAACCATCGTCCATCGATATCGTGAAAACCTATCGTGAAGCCCACGGGGCGGTGGTTTCCCGCGAATTTGAAAAAGCGACCCAGGAATTCCTCCTGCTCCTTCAAAACCCGGCGGTGCAGGAGCCCACCCGCACATGGGCCGGCATCGAGGGCGTAGTCGGCACCTATCTGAGCGGGGACTCCAAGGACGCGCTGCAGCAAGCAAAGGCCTGTTCGGATCATGTGAACTCGCTTCCTGACGGATCCTCACCTATTGGGAAATACCTCGTGCGCATGCTGGGCGAACTGGGGAAGCTGCCCGCGCTCCCCGGTAAATCCATCGATTCCTCCAGTCCGGACGCTTCGCATGTCATGGGCTGGATGCTCGCTGGCCTGAAAGATTGGGATCAGGGGGCCATGGACCAAGCGGTTGATTACTTCTCGGCGGTCGCCGGTGCCAGCCTTTCCGGGCGCGATCAATGGGTCGCTGTCTATCAAGATTTGGCGAGGGACTACCTTGCCGATCACCAGCTTCTATCCGGTCCCGTGTTTGAGGGTTTTCCCTCCGATCAAGCCGGATGCGAAACTGCGGTGAAGGAGCTCGATCAAATCCTCAGCTCGCTGAAAACCCGTGGCCGCGCCCGCTACAACGTTCGGGCCTGGCAGCTTGACCTCACCCGCACGGCGAAATTGCTGGCTAATGCAAAGGAGGAGGCGGCCAAAACGCCGGTTCCCGAAGCGCCGCCTGCCGGTCTTAGCACGGTCATGGCAAATCTATCGAAGTTCGCGGACGCGTGTGAGTTTCCCAAAGCCGCGGACTACCTGAAGACCCTTCCCAGTGATCCCCAAGGCGCGAAAGTGGCCTCGCTGCTCGCTCTAGCGGATTCCGCAGGAGTTTTCCTTTCTGATATCGAACAGGATCTTGGCAAGGGAGCGGTCGCGGTAGAGCTCGTGATGAAGTCGGGTGAATCCATGCGGCGGATCGCGGTCGAAGCCGATAGAGGGATCGTCACCACCGATGCAAGCGGTCAAACGCATCCGCAAGCGTGGCGTGATTTTTCGCCAGAGGCACTGATCGAGGTGCACCGGGTCTTGATCAAAAGTCCCAGGAGTGAATCGGAACGCCTTCGTCGCCATCAATGTGCCATCGCTTTCGACTGGCTCACTGGAAACCACGAGCACGCCCTATCAGCGGCTGCCACCCTGTCCCAGTCCAGCACCGCATTCAAACAGCAATGGGAGACCATCGCCAGTGGTTTGCCGAAGTGAACCGGATTCCAAGTGTCGGAATTTTGAAATGAGCAAACCCGTTAGCCGAGCACGTCATCCATTGCATCGATGAGTTCCTGCATGGTGGCTTCGGTTTCGTTGCCCATGTTGGAAATGCGGAAAGTGGTACCTTTGATCTTACCGTAGCCGCCGTTGATCAGGAAGTGATGTTTGTTCTTCAGGTTCTTGATAAATCCTGAGAGATCGAAGCCATCCGGAGTTGCGAAGCAGGTGAGAGCGAATGAACGGCGGCCCTCTGGAGCGAATTGCTCGAAACCGTGTTTGGCACCCCACGCGGCGATCATGGCATTCGTCTTCGCGTGGCGCGCCATGCGAGCGGCGAAGCCTTCTTTGGCGATGCCTTCGAGGGTGAATTGAAGACCGAACATCAGGGAAATCGCTGGAGTGCAGGGTGTGTTATTTGCAGCTGCGTTTTTTGCGAACTCGAGGAAATCGAAGTAATAACCACGGTTAGGATTACCTTTCGCGCGGGCCATGGCGGCTTCCGAAACGGCGAACACGGCGATGCCCGGTGGCAGTGCGAGTGCTTTCTGGACACCGGCAAGCATGACGTCGATGCCGTTCGCATCCATATCCATCGGTACAGTGGAGAGCGAGGAAACGGTATCCACGATAAGCATCGTTTCCGGGAATGATTTAACGACCTTGCAAATCCCGGCGAGGTCGTTGAGCACGCCGGTGGAGGTTTCCGAATGGATGAAAGTCACGGTGTCGAAGCCGCCTTCCGCAAGCTTGGCACGCACAACTTCGGGATCGATCGCTTGGCCCCACTCGACTTGCACGGCTTCCGCCTCGAAACCGCATTTCTTGGCAACGTCTAACCATTTGTCGGAGAACGCGCCGCAGCAGAGGCAGAGCACTTTTTTCTTCGCCAAGTTACGCAGTGAGCCTTCCATCACGCCCCAAGCAGACGAGGTGGAAATAAAAACCGGGCGGGCCGTGCCGAAAATTTCCTGAAGACCGGGCTGAAGCGAGGCATAGAGCGCCTCGAAATCAGAACCGCGGTGGCCGATCATGGTTTGCGACATGGCGGCGAAAGTTTCCTTTGAAACATCGACCGGACCTGGGCTGAAAAGTTTGGGGTATGACATGGGGTGGTGGAGTTAGAGAAGCTTGTAGGATTGGAGAAGCGCGGTGAGCTGCAAGGTAGTTTCGCGGCTCATTGGCGCAAGTGGCAGACGCAGCTCGGCGGTGCAATGGCCTTGCAGGGCCACGGCGGTTTTGATTGGCACGGGATTCACGTCCAGCGACATGAGGCCGCGCATCAGTGGGTAGTATTGCTTTTGGAGGGCGAGTGCTTCGGGGAAATTTCCGCTGAGGCAGGCTTTTACCAAACTGACGATCACCTCGGGAATCAGGTTCGAGGCCACGGAAACCAAGCCGCTGGCACCGCAGGAAACGAAGGGCAGCGTGAGAGGATCATCGCCGCAAAGGATGCCGAAATCAGCGGGCAAGGCCTGGACGAGCTGGTTAATGCGATCGACCGAGCCGCCCGCTTCCTTGATGGCGGTGATGTTCGGGCAATCCGCAGCGAGGCGCGCCGCAGTTTCCGGGGCGATCTCAATGCTAGAGCGGCCGGGCACGCTGTAGAGCATGATCGGCAGTTTTGTGGCATCCGCGATGGCCTTGAAATGGAGGTAGAGGCCTTCCTGCGAGGGCTTGTTATAGTAAGGGCAAACCTGGAGCGAGCCGGTGGCTCCGAGCTTTTCGGCAGCAAGGGTGAGTTCGATGGCCTCGGCAGTGGCATTCGCCCCGGTGCCGGCCACGACCTGGCAGCGGCCTGCGGCAAACTTCACGGCGAGGCGGATCACTTCGATGTGTTCGGCGGTGTCGAGGGTAGGGGACTCGCCCGTGGTGCCTACGGGGACAATGCCGTCGATACCGGCGGCGATCTGCCTTTCGATAAGGGATTGAAAGGCGGGGACGTCGATTTTTCCGTCACGAAACGGAGTGATGAGAGCGGTGTAAGTGCCGGAAAAGCGCATGGCGGGCGGACCATGAACAAACTTTGCCCCGCGTCCAAGCTGTATCCTGCCCGGAAACGGATTTTTCGTGGATGAAGTCACAAGGGCAGCCCCATCAGCTACGATGTGAGTCCAACGCATGGCTACCATCCGACCTACGCGTTGAACGGCGTTTCCTCCAGTTCGCCTGTGGGGAGTTTCGCACCGAACGAGTATGGCTTGTATTGAGGAGGTAGTCGGCGTCGAAGGCACCGGGCGGGCATTTCAAACCATCGCAAGCTTGACTTGTGGTGCGTGATGCGTGATGCGTGATGTTTTTGCCATGAGGACGACCTTGAATCTGGATGATGACGTGCTGGCGACAGCCAAGGCCTTGGCGGCCCGACAGGGAAAACCTCTGGGCGAGGTGATTTCCGGACTGATCCGACGTGCGGTGGAGCCACCTGCCCAAGCGGCGGTCGAGCGGAACGGAATTCCGCTGTTTCCAGTTTCCCAAGCTGCCCGCGAGGTGACGCCTGAAATCGTGAGGGACCTTCTGGAAGAATCGGCATGAAGCGTTTCCTGCCTGACGTGAATGCCCTGCTGGCGTTGCTGGATCCGATGCACGTTCACCATGAGGCAGCGCACCAGTGGTATGCGGCCAAGTCTCCGTTGCGGCTGCTGACATGCTCCCATCTTGAAAACGGCGTGATCCAAGTGGCGAGCCAGCCAAAATACCCGAACTGCCTTGGAACCAGCGGCAAGGTGAGGAAGGCCTTGCAGGATTTCGTCCAGAAGGCGGGTGCCGAATCCTGCGAGCACGATATTTCTCTGCTGGATGACGAGATTCTTCTCATACCCGGATTACTAACTCCATCCCGGGTGGCGGACCTCTATCTACTGGCATTGGCGGCGTGTCATGATGCCCGGCTTGCCACCTTCGACCGCCGGATTCCCGCCGAGGCCGTGAGCGGAGGTGTCGATGCGCTGGAAGTGATTCCGGTTCCGGCGGAGACGGGAGGATGAAATGCGCCGAAATCCGATGACTGTCATCAAGATGACGGGAACCCTGCTGCGTTTGCTGTCGCTGCGAAAAACGTCAGGACGGGCGACACGATCGTCTTGAATGATGGTGTTTGGAACAACGCGCACTTGTATATCCATGCGGAAGGCACGGTCGATAGGCCAGTGACGATCAAAGCAAAGCTTGTGAGCGGAATCTCAAAATAATCCTAAAAAACCAGCAGATTGAGATGGTGATCGTCTGAATTTCTCTTCAGTATACCGCCGAGTTGACTCAACTCATTACTCCCCATTCCGATGCCAGCCCCATCCAAGCCCGAAAAGCCTCGAATCCTCATTGTCACCCCTGAAATCACCTATCTGCCGTCCGGCATGGGAAATATGGCGCAGAGGATGTCGGCGAAGGCAGGTGGGCTTGCTGATGTTTCCGCCTCTTTGGTCTCTGCTTTGTTCGAACTCGGCGCGGACGTCCATGTGGCGATGCCAAACTACCGCCGGATGTTCCAGGGCGATATTTTCAGCCTCCACGAAAAGGAGCTGAGGAAATACCATGAAGTCCTGCCGGAAGCCCACATCCACTTGGCGGAGGACAGGATTTTTTACTACCGCGAGCAGGTTTACAGCAACCAGAACGACGAGTCGATGCGCATCGCCCTCGTGTTCCAACGTGAGGTGATCAATCACATTGTGCCGATGGTGCGCCCGGACCTGATCCATTGCAACGATTGGATGACCGCACTGATTCCTTCCATGGCGCGCCGTCGCGGCATCAAGAGCCTGTTCACGGTTCATAACATCCACACCCGGCAAGTCTCGCTGGCCCAGGTCGAAGAAGCGGGTATCGACGCTGCGGAATTCTGGATGAACCTGTTTTTCACCGGGCACCCGGCCAGCTACTCCCATGCCCGCTCGCATGTGCCGGTGGATCTTCTAACGTCTGGGATTTTCGCCGCCCACTACATCAATACGGTTAGCCCGCGTTTCCTCTGGGAAATCGTCGAGGGCTGGCACTCGGTAGTGCCGGACTCAGTGCGGGCCGAGCTGCGCGCGAAATATTTCGCCGGCTGCTCCGCCGGCATTCTCAACGCGCCGGACGTTTCCTACAACCCGGAGACCGATGACGCGCTTTTCCAAACCTTCGGTGTCGATGATTTCGCAGCGGGAAAAAAGGCCAACAAGCTCGCCCTGCAACGCGAACTCCAGCTCCAACAAAACCCGGATGCGCCGATCTTCTTCTGGCCATCGCGGCTTGATCCCGTGCAGAAAGGCCCGCAACTCCTCACGGAGATTCTCCACAAGCTCGTTTCCGACTACTGGGATCGCAGCCTTCAGATTGTGATCGTGGCTAACGGACCGCATCAGCCATGGATTGACAAGATCGTCAGTGCTTTCGATCTGAGCGAGCGCGTGGCAATCGTCGATTTTGACGAGCGTCTCTCACGCCTCGCTTACGCCGCCTCGGATTTCATGTTGATGCCATCGCTCTTCGAGCCTTGCGGACTGCCACAAATGACATCTCCGCTTTACGGATCACTGCCCATCGTGCATTCCACCGGCGGGCTTTACGATACGATCACTCCATTAGATGTCGAGACATCCACCGGAAATGGTTTCCGCTTCGATCACTACAACTCCGCCGCTTTCCGCTGGGCGATCGATCAGGCAATGAATTTTTATGCGCTTCCGCACGAGATCCGCGAACGCGAGATCCGCCGCGTGATGATCGAGAGCGAACAACAGTTCAGCCACAAGGAAGTGGCCCGCCGCTACATTGCCATCTACGAGGAAATGCTTGCCCGCCCGCTTGTCGAAACGGAATCCGGCGAATACATCAAATCCCTCGCTGAAAGTCTGTCAGAAGCTGCCGAGAGCCTGCCGAACGGCTGATTTGATGGCGGCTTGGTAAGCTTGCAGTCATCAATTCGCTCGTGAAAGACGGGTGATGCCACGCTTGAGGAGTTGCTTATCCACTGTGTTACAAACGGCTTCGTCGAGGTAAACGGTGAATTTCTCTTCTGCGAACTCGATGGAATGGAGTTGGTACAGGTTGCCCTTGAAGGCATCGATTAGGCCTTGCATGTTTTTGATCTCCCTGCCGTTCACCTTGCTGACAATCAGATTGCGGAGGCTCTCATAACCGACGGTGGCCGGGGTGGGGATGGAGGCACTCAGGAAGATGATGCGATCGACCTTTCCTTCATATTTTTCCGGGTTTTCGAGTGCATCGAGGAAATTGAGCGGTGCGCGGCTGGCCCAATCCTCGCCAAAGGATTCGAGTAGCGGGCGGGAGAGCTCCTGGAAGACGAGGCCGCCCTTGACAAGGAAGTTCGGAGCTTTGTCAAAACTGTAGTTAGGAACAAGGCGGGCGCTTTCCTCCTCGCGGGTGAGCGTGGCCTTGACTTCAAGTGGCTGACCATCGCGCAATAGCGAGAGCGTGATGGTATCGCCAGTGAATTTATCGCCACGGATCAGGTGGCCCCAGAAAAGGCTGCCGTAGTTCGAATGCTGATAGTAGCCGCGGCGGTCGATGTTGTGTCCGTCGATGGCCAGTAGAACATCTCCTGTTTTGACACCGGCAAGTTCCGCCGCGCCACCCTTCCGGACACTGTGAATGTAGAGTCCGCCTTGTGCATCCGTGAGCTTGAGCCATTGGCGGAACGAGGAATCCTCGGTTTTTGCGATGGAGATGCCGAGGCTTGGGAATCCCTTGTAGTTGCCGCCCGCAGCTTCTTTCAGAAACCGGACAAGGATGTCGGTGGATGCGACATCGCAGATCTGATCCTTGGAATTGTAACTGATGAGAACACCTGCAAGCTTGCCATCTTGCAGAACGGGCAGCGAGTAACTGCTGGCAGCACTTTGCATGGATGCCTTGATCAGATAGGTAAGAAAACTGTGGCCAGGGAGGAAATTAGAGGCGACATCGATGCTTTGAAGCGTGCCGGATGTCAGCAAGGTAAGATTGTTTTCCTCCACCTGCATGATCTCCAATGTCTGCCCGATTTTTGGCGGAGCGGTGATTTCTAGCGGCGTGGTTTTATCAAACAACGCAGCGCCTTCCTTTTCCGAGGCCGGACCCAGTAGGGCCAAATTGGCTTCATAATCCACCGCGATGACCTTGGCCTGCGCAAACCGGGTGCCGTCTGTGGATTCAAATTCCAGGTAAGTGGAGTCCGCAACCAACTCGGAAGTGGTGAGCACTTGTTGCGGCCCCACAATCGCAGCCAGAGCCCGCCGCTGGCTGGGAGGATTCTTTTCCCATGGTTGGCCGGCGTTCCAGGACTGTTGGGTCGAGTTGACCCGCACGACCGATGTTTTGATATCAGCCGTAGGTCTGTCGATGATGCCGGACCTCAACTTCGGAAGTGCGGCATGGGCAGGGGCTTCCTGTTTGCGTGGTTGGCAAGCTGCTAGAAAAAGGAGGGGCGTGAGAATAAAAAGAGGGCGCATGGCGAAATGATTTGTGTCGAAGTGGTTGAAAGAATGCGTGATGGAGTTTTCTATCAAAAATCTCCGGTTTCGGGTCGCACCATCTTTTATTTAAGTCCGAGCACGTCCTGCATGTCGTAGAGCCCCACAGGTTGGTCCTTCAGCCAAAGTGCGGCGCGGACTGCACCAGAGGCGAAGGTCATTCGGGAAGATGCTTTGTGGGTGAGCTCGAAGCGCTCTCCGTCGGCGGCGAAAAGCACCGTGTGGTCGCCCACTACATCGCCACCACGCAGCGTATGCATGCCGATTTCACGGGGCTTGCGCGGTCCGATGTTGCCGAAGCGGCCATGGGCGACATCATCCTGATAGGATGTGCCGGTTTCCTCATTGAGAATTTCCAACAGGGTGCGCGCGGTGCCGGATGGGGCGTCGATCTTGTGCTTGTGGTGCATTTCAGTCACTTCGATATCGAAGCGGTCCTGGGTGAGTACGCGTGCGGCTTGTCGGGTGAGCCAGAAGAGTGTGTTGACACCCACGGAATAGTTGGACGCATAGACAATGGGAATGGTTTTGGCCGCTTCGTAGATCACGGCGCGTTCGGCATCGGTATGGCCGGTGGTGCCGATGACGAGCCTGGTGCCGTGTTTTAGAGCGGCTTCGACCAAAGAAGTGGTGAAGGAATGAATGGTGAAATCGATCGCGCAGTCGGCCTTTGATATCGCGGCTTCCAGATCCTCACCTGCGTCGTGAGTGGCGGTGACTTGCACGGCAGCTTGTGCGGCGGCGGCTTCGAGAACGGCTTGGCCCATGCGGCCGGATTTTCCAGTGACGAGAAGTGTTAGCATTTCGGTTTCTGTTTTGCGGTGTTTGAGAGTTCCAGCGATTTCCGGGTTAGTCTTCCCAGATCATGTGTTTGAGTTGGAGCTGGTTGGCGCGGGTGGCGGCTTCTTCGGAGCGCGGACCTTTGAACGAGGCGATTTTTTTGGCGCATGCGATGGCTGCCGGCCAGCGTTCGGCTTTTTCTAGCAGACTCAAGGCCTTGAATCCGCAGAGTTCGAAGAACTCCCATTCGGTGGGGGCTGTGGTTGTTTCGAGCACCGAGTAATAGGCAATGAAGGCTTGGCTCCCGCGTTTCTTGGTAGGATTTTTCTCATCAGGGAGTTGCTCCAGCGCGAGGCCACGGAGGTATTGCAGGCGATAGGTGAGCGCCGGATGTTTCTCGGCGTGGGGCAGGAGTTGATCGTAGATTTCAAGTGCCTGTACAAGTGTGTTCGGGCTGGTGCTGCCCTGTGCGTAAAGTGATTGACCTAACAGTAGTCCCGCCGGCAGGCGGAGCGCGTCAGTCTTGGGCAGCGAGTCAAACCACTTGCGGAGGAAGGTCGATGCCTCCGCAAAGCGATACATGTTTTTGATCAGATGATCGGCCTTTTCGAGCCGGGCGATCGATACAAGCGGGCCTTCGAGTGCGATGGCTTTGTCGAAAAGCACGAGCGCTTCCTCCTTTGATGAAAGCGTGCCGACAAGTGCCGCCGAGCGGGCTGCCAGTAGCCAGGCCGCTTGCGCACGTCCGGGATCGGAATCCGAGGCTGCGAGCTTTTCCAGCACAAGCCGGGCGGGATTGTAGTCCTTGGTTTCAAAAAGGTTGCGTCCCAGGGTGAGAGCCGCATCAGCAGCTATCGGATCAGCCGGATAGGTCTCCATGATCGAACGCGCGATGGCGATGGCGGTTACTGAGTTTTCCGAAAGGTCCGCGATTCGGAGTCGTGCGAGTGCCAGACGGGCAGGTGGCAAAGTTCCCGCGGTGTCTGGTTTGGCGTCCAAAGCATCCAGCTGGGCGCGGGCGAATGATAGATCAGCCGCCTGGCCTGATAGTGCTGCTTCAGCCGCTGCGAGCCGTGCTTCCGGGACCCGCGGGTGATCGGGGTGTTGGGTTATAAATTCTTCGAGGGCCCTTCTGGCTTCCGTTGGAGATGGGGAGGAGAGCGCGCGTTCCAGAGCCAGATCCACTTCGAGTTCCTTGTCTTGCGTGCTGCCGCCTTGCTGGATGAGAATGACTCCCTTGAGTTCGCCGCTGCGGAGCCTTGCGATGGCTGCATTCAATCGAGCGGATCTAGCGAACGGATCAGGCAGAGCCAATGCAGCTTCGTCGAAAAGCCGGATCGCTTGTTTCGCATCACCTAGCATGTAAGCCTTGCGCGCTTCGAGAAACGCGGCTTCACCCCGGAGTATCGGCGATTTCTCGGTATTTTTGAGCGTGTCCAGCATTGCGAAGGCGGTGTCGATGGTTCCCTCATCAAGCTGCCAACGGGCCATCTGAAAGAGCGCTCGGTTCGCGAGAACATGTTCGGGATTCTCCAATCGCAGCCGCGTCATCAAACGGAGTGCCTCCGCCATGGATTCCGGAGTGCCGATCCGGTGTAAGCCGACGGCCCGCGTGAAAATCGCGAAGTTTAGCAGGTCGCTTTTGTTTCCATCCGACGATCTCGGCCAAGCCGGTGCCACCGCCGAATCCGTATCACCCATGGTCGCCCGCGCGGGCAATTCAGGTGGTGTGATCCACTGCGCGAGCTGTTCGAGAATTGGATCGGTGGCGTCAGGCGTTGCCGGCAGCCAATGTTGAAGGCGCTTGAACATGGTGTCCAGGGCGGGAGAGTCCGGATGTTCCT
>JBDTNJ010000017.1:0-8720 GCA_039933825.1 Luteolibacter sp. | reverse complement strand
GAATGTCCCGCTGCCCGCGATCATCGTTAGAAATCGCGAATAGTCATGCAGCGTGCTCACCGCCCCGCCCGCCAGCATCGGAGTGTGGCCGGGATCGACCGGCGTGAAGCGGGTTTTCGTCATGCCAAGCGGCTTGCCGATCTTTTCCCGGAAGATCGATTCCCAATCCATCCCGGTGGCGAGTTCCGCCATCCGTCCCGCGACCTGCATCGCAAGTCCGCCATATTCAAACTGCTCCCCGGGCGCGAAATGCGGCGGCAGCGGCAGCAGATGCTGCACCGATTCATTACAAGTCTGATAGCCATCGCGCGGTTTCTCATCGGGTTGATAGGGGGGAAATCCGGAGGTGTGGGAAAACAACTGCCGCAACGTGGCCTTGCCTTTCGCATCGTCTTTAAAATCCGGCAACCACTTGGAAACGGGATCGTCCAGCGAGAGTTTACCGTCATCGACCACCGCAAGAACGGCGGCGGCGGATAACCACTTTCCAGCGGAGGCGATGTAAACTTCTGTATCCTCCGTGTGATCGCCGAATGCTTTTTGGTAGAGAACCTGATCACCCCGCGCGATCCAGACCGAACATCCGGTGTAATAGCCATGATCCACCCAATCCTGGACCTGCTTGGTAACGGTTGGAAACGCATCCTCCGCCGCCGAACAGATGTTGGTAAACACAAGACTTGCGACGAGTGCGAGAATTTTCATGGAACTTGCTTTAACTCGAACCAATCGAAGTCGGCGGCCTTGCAGTTTCCACTGAGGTCCTGGGCGCAGATCCCGATCATCGCGCCGGTGAAACCATTAGCGTAGTCATCGGAGATTTTCGAAGCATCCAGCACGGGACCGATGTCGCGCCAGGCTTCACCATCGGGCGAGGCACTGAACTGGAGTTTATCTTCGTCGATGGACGCCCGCAGATGGACGAGATCCCAATCGTCGATGGCGAGTTCGCTTTCCTCCAGTTCATCGTAAACGCCGTTGTCCGTCACCACGATGCCGACGATTCGTCCGCACTCTTCATGGTGGGTAATGCGCAAATAATAGTGGAACCGGGTGTTATAATAGAAGCTGAGCCCGGCCATCTGCGTGAAATGGTCCGGCCGGAAATCCACGCATGTCTCAGCAGTCACATGAAAGTGCGGTAGGCGCTTAGCCACAAGACTCTGATCAAAAAGTGAGTGAAGTGACTCACGACCTATCAGACGCAGCCAGCCCGGTCTCGCCGTGAGTGAAAGCCAGCTTTCATCCATCGGCACGCGCAACGAACTCCAGGTGACATCGAGCCTTGGTGCATCGAATTCATCGCGGGCGGGAACCTCCGTCCACGGGCACTCGGCCAAACCAACAGGATCTTCGATTTCTAGCAATGGCCGCACGTCGCCGTGGGCGAAGCGCAGCCATCCGTCCTTCCATTTCACGCGCTGAAGAATCGTTTCACGACCGAGAATGCAGCGTCGCTCACCGATCGGGCGGCTGGCAAGATGCGCCATGAACCACTCGCCATGCTGCGTTTCCACGATCTCACCATGGCCAGCCTTTTGCAGCGGCCATGACTCGTCGTGGCGGGTGGTAATCACCGAGGGTTGCGGATCCAGTTCATATGGACCTAGCAGATTCCGGCTGCGCGCCATGGAAATCCCATGGTTCCATCCGGTGCCGCCCTCGGCGAGCATGAGATAATACCAACCGTCGTGTTGATACAGATTCGGACCTTCCGTGAGGATCTGGTCCTTGTGCAGGATCTTTACCCGCTCGCCTATCAGCGTTTTTCTGGCGACATCGTATTCCTGAATCACGATTCCGGAGAACCGGTAGTGTCCCTTGCGGAAATCCCACTCCATATTGAGCAGGTATTTCCGGCCGTCGTCATCATGAAAGAGCGATGGATCGAAACCGATGGAATCGAGTTCTATCGGATCGGTCCACGGCCCGAGAATGTCATCCGCGGTGGTGAGGAAGATTTTGATATCCTTGAAGGGACGTCCCATGCCCGTGTTGCGCAGATTGGTGTAAATCAGCCAGAATTTCCCATCAGCATAACTCAGCGACGGAGCCCACACGCCGCCGGAATCCACCACTCCGCGCAGGTCCAACTGGCTGCGGCGCGTGAGGATGTGGCCGATACATCGCCAGTTTTTCAAATCCCGCGAGTGATGGATCGGCACGCCGGGGAACCACTCGAAGGTGGAGTTCACGATGTAGTAATCGTCGCCGACGCGGCAGAACGACGGATCCGGATGAAAACCGGGAATGATCGGGTTTTGAATCATATCAGGCGGGGTCGCTGGCTTCATCGTCCACCACATTCGCGGCCCGACGGGCTTCGAGCGATTTGCGAACGCCGTCCATTGATCCTTCGTTCAGCTTGAAGCAGCAGGCCATGACGAGCGCGCCGGCGGTGAAAAACATTCCAGGGCCGATCGCGAGCCAGAGCAGCTTTTGCAAGACTTCCGGCTTTTGGATGGTGGTGGTTGGATCCACGCCTGAAAAGGTCACGAGCCAGCCGACAATCAGCACGGAAAGCGAGATCTCCAGCTTGTTCATGAAAGCTGTTACTGAAGTGAACAAGCCCTCGCGGCGTTCGCCGTGCTCCAGCTCGTCCAGATCGCAGATGTCCGGCACGATGGCGTTCATCATGGTGGCGCTGATCACGGAAAGCGGAGAGAGGACAAGAAGCGGCACGAGTAACAGATAGGGCGCGGATGGAGTGAGCAGAAACGGCTGGCAGAGCAACAGCACCAGCGCGACGCAGGAAGGAATCACCAGTCCTGCGCGTTTGCCGAGCTTCACGCTGATAGGCCGGATGAGGGGGAGCACGCAGAAGCCGAGAATGCAGGCATAGAAACCCGCATTTCCGGTGAGCGCCCCCGCCTTGTCCTTGTCTCCGCTGAAGATATAGTAAATGCCGATGTAAAAGAGCATGCCTTGGAACACCCGCTCGCCGAAGAGTTGGAAAAGCTTGTAGGCCATGAGGATTACAAAGGGCCGGTTCTTGAAGGTCTCTGAAAGCGCTTTCAGGATCGGGGTGTGGTTCTTTTTGGCGGCCTGTTTGAAGCGCTCCTTGCAATTCCGCGTCGCATAAAACGCGGACGCGAGAGCGACGATGACGGCCACAGTCGTGATCCAGCGGATGCCGTTGACTTCATTGGCGGGTGCCCCCTGAACCGTCGTGAATGCGACTGATAGAACATTTCCCATGTGACCGAAATCCATACCCCGGGAAAACAGATCCTTCCCGGTGGCGAGCACGCCATGGTGGAAAACGGGCCGCAGGGCGAACCAGTAGGTCCATGCGTTCAGCAATAGCACGCCTGTGGTGAAGTAGCCAGCGAACGCGGAAATGCGGGAGCGTTCGTTGTAATCATCGGTCAGTTCGTAGCCGAGCGCCGTCCACGCCATGGCATAGACGCCCCAAGAGATATAGAACAGCGTGCCGATCACCGCCAGATAGGCGAGCTGGGCGTTCTTGCTCCAACTGCTGTCACCCCACCAGAGACTGAAGATGAAAAGACTCGCCAGAACCGACCCGGCAACCAGAAACGGCTTCCGGCGGCCCCATCGGGTGTTGGTTTTGTCGGAAAACTGGCCGATGAACGGATCGAGCACCGCATCGATGATCCGGGGAAACGCCATCGCGGTGCCGACGATTGCCGCGCTCCAGCCAAAGCCGACGGTGAAGAAGTTCATGGCCTGCCCGTATAGGCAGATCAGAACATTCGTGGCAATGCCACCGATGGCCCACGCCCGGATGTCATGAGGCGGGGCGATGTAGGGCTTCTGGCCGGAGCTGGATGGGGTCATTATGGCGGTTTTCAAGAATGCTATGGCTGTTGATAGATCACAACAGTGGTGAGGGGAGCTACTTTCGCAACACTACCGGGTTCGACCGGCTTCCCCGTGACAAGGTTGGTCATTTTTCCGCTAGTCACCGGCACCTTGAATTCGAACGCCTTGTCCGCGCTCATGTTCATGGCGATCCGGTAGGAGCCGTAATTCAATTGATAGAAATCTCCTTTGCCGGCGAAGATGCTTTCATCGCCCGGTTTGAAATCGACGCCCTTCGGAATCATCGCGATCGGCAGCTTTTCCCCCGTGTGCGCTGAAACGATTTCCGCCGGGTAGCGGTGGCCGCCGTTGCCAAAGCCGAAATTCGTCCAGTCCGGCCGTGTGTATTCCGTCCCGGAAGGCGTGAATTGAATATCGGTCGCCACCGTGGCGATGCGGTCGAACTTCGGTGTTAGGTGATGGATGCGGCTGAGGAAATTCACAGCAAACCGCGCCCTCCAGTAGAGCGAGACGTAGAGGATCTCGTCGCCATTCTTGATCGCCACCACGCCATCCTCCTCATCGCTGAAAACCATATCCGGCTGATCCCACGACATCGGCAGACGATGTTTCGCGGGAGGCAGTGCCTTGATCGCTTCATAACGCTCCGGCACGCCTAACAAACCGAATGTCGTGCGGAATCCGTTGTTCTCGGCTCCCTTTTGGATGGTTGCGAAAAACTGATTATCCTCCAGCATCTGCTGGCTGTAGCCCACCAGATGCGGATCGAGCGTGTCCGCTGCCACCTGAAGTGGCGAACCGTCCCAAGATGGGCGCTGGTCGTAGGTCACATTGCCGGGATAATGGGTATCCCGCCAACCGACGATGGTTTCCACGACCATCGCACGGTGGCCTTCCTCATCGAGCATCGGATAGCGGAAAGGAGCACGAGCTCTCGCGATTTTCACCAACTGCTCCTTGATCCGAGCGTCTCCCGGTTTGCCCAAAGCGGGGCGGGTGGCGTCATAAATCTGCGCCACCCAGTCGAGCACCTCGCCATAAATGCCGACGAAGCCGAGTTCCTTGGTCAGCCCCTTCGCCGTGAGCTGATAGTAAGCATTTCCAAGGGGCGTTGTGGGCTTGCCGTTTTTCTCGCTGCCCAGCCACGGTTCGAGCCCGACGGATTCGTAGAGGTAACGCAGCGCCTGTTTTTCTGGCAGCGCCTTGGAGGGAGTCAGCACCGCGATCCCGCGATTGGCCAGATAGATGCCGTAGAGGTCGTTGATCATCGACTGATTGGTGTACAACCGCCGGTTCTCGCGGTGGTCGTCGCGGCAGGCGACGAGCATCTCGGTGAAACCCTCGCGGCGGGTGACCTGCTGGCCTTTGCCGTTGTCGATTTTTTCGTCCAGTGAAGGATCGAGTTCCTTTTTCAAAAGGGTGATCACCCGGCCGGAAGGTCCGAGTCCGAACCATTCCGGATTGTAGGTCGATGGCTCCTCGTGGGCGAGTTTCGGATTCGCCACATAATTCTGATAGAGCGAATCGAGGCTGGCCAGCACCTTCGCCACTGTCTCCGGCTTGCCAGCGGCATGGCTCCATCCGGTGTGATAGGCTTCGGCTAGGAAAAGAGTCTGCATTTGGTTCGCCGGCTTTTTTGGCTCCTTCAAAAGCCCGTCGATCAAGACGTTCACCCGGGATTTCACCGAATCCATCACCTCGGGGCCTGGACCTGTCCGGACCGGAGCATTTGCCGGATAGTCGCCCTGTTTTTCATCCTGCGGCGGCGTGAAGCAGGGATCGATATGGGTATAGACCCGATAGATTCCGCGGGTCGGGTCGGTCATCGGCTTCTGGTATTCCGCGAAATCCTTGCCGTAGCCCCAGATCGGCCCGCTGGCGCGGATCTCGCAGCTCACACTCGTCTTCCCCAGGGTGAGATTCACCGGCAGCGGTCCCGTCCGATAGATGAAACGGCCCGGATAGGAAAACGACTCGACGCCGAAATCCAGCACCTCGATGTCACCGAGATGCCGGTAGCCGACTTGCTTCCCTTCGACATGCAGCGTCATCTGATTGGCGTTCACCTCCTCGCCCCACAAGCGGATCGTCAGGTAATTCTGTTTTTCCGGATCCACCTTGATCTTGAATTTCAGCACGCCGCCTTTCCAGGAATCCCCCTCGGGAAGCAGGACCCGCGCGGATTCGCCGAGGCCTCCCTTGATGAATTTCGATTGCGCGGAATCGACCGCGTGAGCGCTTTCCGACGAGTCGTTTCCGAAAACAAGCTGGTCCAGCACATCCGCATGGAGACCCGTGGATGGGAGAATCACCAAGGCGGCGGCATACAGAATGGATTTTCGACTCATCGGTAGGAAAGTGATCAGTTTGGACATGAACATCAAAACGCTGACTTTTCAAAAACCGTGCATCGCAAATCAGTTTCCATGGTTACCAATGCGGTTTACAAAGGATTAGGCCAAATAAAACCGAACCACGCGAGGCCGCAATTTCAGCGGTCACCCCTTGACCGTGCTCGATCCAATCAAGATTCCCAAGCCCCGCCAGTCCTTCGCGCGAAATCGCTCCGGGGTGCCAGCGGTCATCCATGAGACCGAGTGCCTTCATTTTAAGATCTGCAAAGTGCGCTCGACCAAGGGCGCGGTGTTGATCGATGGATTCCCCCATTGCCACGCCACCACCGTGACTTTCACCGGGTATTTCGCCCGCGGCGGGATTGGGGTGAAGCGCAATGTATCGCCATCAACTTCCGCCGGGCCCTCGCGGACGTAAAAACGGACTTTCAGGGCCGCGTCCGAGCTGGCTGATAGATTAATCGCGGCAGTTTCCGTCGTCACATCAGCGAGAGCATCGAACGTGATCGTTTGCGGCCGACCCTTTTCATTTCGGAAAACCGGCATCATCCCCTGCTGCACTGCTCCCTTGAAATCGGCGTCACCCGGATTCCGGGCCGCGAACCAAATCTGCCCGTTCCGCTGGTCCTCCGTGGATGCGGTGCGGTTCAAGCGCAGTTCAAAGCGGTTTTTCCCCGTAACCGTGAATGGGCCGGTGATGCGTTTGATCTCGGTGGCCGATGCCGCGTGGCCGAGCGAGGATCCTGCCGGTAGTGCCGTCCAGCGACTCAAGTTCTTTGAAACAGCAGGCACCTCGCCCAGGAACGAGGTCCCGAGGCCGAATGAAACTCCATCCTCTTCCGGCAGAAAGCGCAGCGTGACCTGCTGGTGAATGTCCGCCTGAGGAACTGTTTTCCCGTCCTGCACGTATCCCAGGAGCTGTGGCTTCTTTCCGAGATCTTCCAAATGATAGAGTTCGGTGGCATTCGCCATCTCCCCGTCAAATGCCCAGAACGCGTCGTCCGGATCGCCGCCATATGAGGCCACCGGCGCTGCCTTCACTGTGCGGGCCTCGTGAATTTTCCAACGTTGGACCCGCCATCCATCCGCAGGATTCACCGGTCGCAGCGCACCGCCCGGTTTTTCCGGCAGCCGTGCTGCGGCGGATTTTCTAACGAACATGGCAAGATAGGAAATCAGTTCGTCACACGCGTCAAAATGACCTTGCGCGGGCTCGGCCAGCATGGCGACGCACGATTTCGGATGCTTCTTGCAAAATGCCAGGCCGGGCAGCACGCGGTCGTCCATCCACTCATACTCGCCGATCACAAACAGCCCCGGAATGCCGTCGATATTTTTGTCACCCCAGTCCATGTTGGGTTTGCCATTTCCCGTCAGATTCGTCAACGGCGCGTCACCGTGAACGGATAGAACCGCCAGCGTGCGTTCCGGATAGGTCGCCGCAAAATTCCATGGAAACGTCGCACATGCCGAATGGCCGATCGGAATCACCGGCGCGGCTTCGAGTTCGCCATAGCCGGATTCCTCCGCCAACTCGTTCAGCACGATTCCCGCGCGTTCACCGGAACCTTGTTCGATCGACGCCCCGCCCTCGAATGTCGGAGCCACCCAGACCTCGGCGATCCCCAGCTTGGCCAGTTCCTCGCGGAATACCGGATGCTCCAGCACGCTTTCCTCCAGCATGTTGTGCTGGCCGACCACGACCGCCCGGACCGTCTCACAACCCGGCGGTATCCACAAAAAGGCGCGCCCCTTTCCTTCCGCCACCGACCACTGCCAATCCGCCGCCATCAGCGGGGAAACAAGCGCTAACAATCCGATAAAGATCCTTTTCATATCATCAATTCAATCCGCCGGGGCCCTCATAGTCCGAGGCGGAAGCTCATGTGATGCCCAACATTGACGGAATTTGGAATCACGAAATCCACGCATCCTCGGCGAGTTTGGTGAGGCACCCAGAGCCCGGGCCGCCATCCGGACCCGATTCCCGTCGGCGATTTGTTCGAGAGTGAAGTCGTAGTCCACCCGGTTTTGCGGGGATTTCGCAACCTCTGTAACCAGTGTAACTGACGTAACGTGACACACCTGTTGTATCCACATCGTATTAAAGCACTCTTGCAGAAATCTACCCCACAGGCCTTGTTCTCACTTCGGGAATCGGCCGCTCTCCTACCCTCCATGAAAAACCCAATCATTCCATTTCTTTTCATACTGGCCGCTGCATGGGTCGCTGGATCAGCCGGCATCAAGGCGCAGTCTGCCACGTTCGCCCCGGTTTCCCTGCGCTGCGAAGGCCGTGAAAATCCCCTTGGAGTGGATTCTTCGCAGCCGCGGATAAGTTGGATTTTACAGCCCTCGAATCCCGCCGCGCGCGGGCTGCGGCAGACCGCGTGGCAAGTCCTCACTGCCACTTCGCCTGACCTCCTGATCAAAAACCATGGCGATCTCTGGGACTCCGGCAAGGTCTCCTCGGACGCCATGAACCAAATCGCCTACGCGGGAAAGCCGCTGGTTTCCTCGCAGCCGGTATTCTGGAAAGTGCGCGTCTGGGACCAGTCCGATACCCCTTCGGCGTGGAGT
>JBDTNJ010000016.1:0-7697 GCA_039933825.1 Luteolibacter sp. | reverse complement strand
GGACACGTCGACGATCATGCTGATTCCATGAAAAGTATAAAAAGAGATTCCGATAGGCAGGGGGATGCTTTTGGCCAAAGCGAGCCAGGATGTGGGAAGAAAGGGTAAAAGCCCTGCGATAAAGGGCAGGTATTTGAAAACTGCCAGCAGTGCGAGATTCATGATCACCGCCCGTCGGGTCCACCGTGTCACCAAGGCATCATCCCCAGCCACCTTGTGAAGAATGATGCGGGCGGTGGCGATGCTGTTTCCCACACAAGAAATTGCCAGCAGTCCGATTAAACGCGGGTCCTCCCAACCGTAAAAAACGACGCTGGCCGCAAGAGCCAGCGTCACCTGCCAGGCCTTGCCATGACGCCCCCGCGACCAAGGCGCGTAATACAGCGCGAAGGTGACCGCTAGCAGAGAAAGAAATTCCCAGGAATTGAAAAGCATGGGTGAGTTCAACGGTAGCGCTGCACCGCCGGTGCAGCAGCTATTAGAGCGGGAAACGAATGGCCCAAGAAGTGCCGGAGAGTTCTATGCGTTGTAAAGAAAGGCGGAGTAACGTGAATTCCGAATCGTTGGCATTTACAATTTGATGCAAGGCTTAAGATTACTCGATCTTTGAAGTTGGGATTTCGGCAATCCGCTTGATTTCGTCTGCCAAGTAATTGGCAACCGCTTCGTCGGAACATACATCCCTCCACCAGGCCAATGTTTGGCGATGCAAATCAAGCATCCGTTGTGGGTCCCTTGTGAGGCCCGTGATGACTTTGTCGATATTGAGCCAGTCTTTTTGAACGATGATCGGACTGTCTTTATACCAGCGCGATGGTGGAAGTTCGTCCGAGATAATTACGCATCCCAGCCTCATAGTCTCCATCAAACGATAACATTCCGTACTCATGAATCCCTTTGGACACAGGGCAATCCGGGTGTCGCTGATGATTGCGGCATATTCCTCTCTCGGGAGTCCCTTGGCAAACCCCCCCGACCAATAGCACCTGCTATTACCGAAGTTGCCGGTAAATTCCCTGGGTCGGAATATCTTTAGCTTGGTCAGAATCTTGAAATAGGTTTTCCTCACCAGTGGGGATATGATTGGAAATGGAGGTAGGTATTTCAACCAAGTGAACTGGCGGTAGAAATCCAATCGGTTTGAAAGGAAGTTCCCGGCGAATGAGGCATCGTATCTCCTTTCCTCAAAAGGCTGGAATGAGGTCAGGTTGGCGGAATTGGAATAGCCGATCGGGAATGCGATGATGTTCCTCGTATTCTCATCAAGCGGATAGTATGTCTTGAAAATCGCGAAGAATTTGTCGCAGATTTCAAGGGGGACAGTGCTCTTTTCATCAGAGAGAAAGATAAGAATCACGTTACTACCGGTAATTTTGAATTCCGGTAGCGGCTGATACATATTGTGGTCATAGATCACAAATGTAAAATTGTAATAGTAGTCACCGAGAATTTCGGAAAGCTTTTGAAGAATATTATCGAGATGGAAGCTATAGATCATTTCCGCCGAGGAGCGCCACGGCAGTTGATTGTAGTTATAGTAGAAATTTTCGAAATATTCTCTTTCCGCCATGATGAGTGTTTGTGTTGGTGTTTTCGGGCGAGGCATTGCGTTTCTTTGACCTTGAAAGAAACAGGGCTGGCTGCCTCTTTTCAGCGGTCTGCCGAATAAAGTTCAGCTTGTAACACAGGCACTAGCAGTTTCGCCAGTCGCTTGTATCCTTTTTCAGATAAATGGAGCGAATCGGTGGTGAATTCAGGCTTGATTCCGCCGCGTCCATTGATGAACTCGTTCGAGAAATCGATGAACCGTGTATTTGGAAGTTTCAGATTGGCCAGCCTCAGGTTGGTTCGCGACCTTCTGCCGAAGCGACCGTAGGAATATTCTCCGCAGGGCAGCAATCCAATGATAATGATTTGGGTTTGGGGGCCTTGCAGATGAACAGTTGTTGCCAGTGTCTCGATACCTTTCGCAATTCCACTGGGACTGTCACTGTCTCCTCCGAGGTTGTTGATACCAATGAGGAGGATACAGATTTTGGGGGGCGCGGCACCTTTCAGTGCTCCGTCAACAATCCGCCAGATTACATTTTCCGTCCTGTCACTGTCGATGCCGGCGTTAAAGGCCCCCAGCGGTGCTAGAAGTGAGTTCCACGAGTCCTGACCTTCCGTTTCCCATCGTTCCGTTATCGAATCCCCGATGAAGACCACGTTCGGTCGGAGGTATTTGATATGGTCTTTGATTTTCTGGTGGCGATCCGCCGCATGCTTTTGGCGAATCTTGTCATAAGGTATGGCAGTGGAACACTTTTGCGCAGAGGCTTCATCATGGAGTTTCTGACGCAGGAATAGGATGCCGCCGAGACCGGGGATCAGGATCATCAACGGCAGAATGCTCCATCGTCGATTCATGAATAATGCCGTGCGAAGCGGTTCACGATCCATTTCCGTGCGGGGATCTCAACGAAACGCCATGCCAGATAGGATGCGCTGATCGTGGCGATTAGTGAAAGGGTGAGGTAGAGCAGTTTGATGGACAAATTGTCGGTTTGGAGAAGGAATATACCACAGTGGAAGAATATGGAGTAAACAATTGTCTGGATTGGTGCGTGCAGGATGTAGATCGCGTAACTGATCTCACCTCCAAGAACACTCCATTTGCTGGAAAACATGGACATCCGCTTTCCTGATGCATCTGCGGTGGCAAGGGCGATGATGATGATCGCAGGAAACAGATAAATAATCATTTCGGGATTGATCGATCTGGAAGCCTGGAACCCCAGAAAAAGCAACAAACTGATCATCCATTGGGCGAGATTGATTCTCATTCCGTTTTTCCAAGCGTAGCCTAACAGTAATCCGAGATTGAAAAGGCCCCAGTTCTTCAAACAGAGAGGAAAACCTTCGGTAAGACCATGTGCGGAAAGGATAAGATTGGTGATGACGATCCCTGAGGAGGTGATCGTAAACATTTTCGGGCTCCATTGATGGATCCTGAAAAGCAGCGGGAACGTCGCGTAAAAGAACATTTCGACGCTCAGTGTCCAACCCGGGCCGTTGAACATCTGCGTGGTCCGCCAGTCCAGTTGCCAAGACTGGAGCATCAGCAATGATAGGATCAGTCTTCGCAAGGCCTCCGCTGTCGAAACCTGGAACTCTAGCAACAGGTGGTTCCAGCGGAAGAGCACGATGATGATTCCCAGGAGATAGACGGGAAACAAGCGAGCAATACGGTTGCCGAGGAATTGTCGTGCCGTCCAGTTTCGTTCGGAATAGGAATACCACATCACGAATCCGCTGAGGATGAAGAAAGATCCTACGGCGAATCCACCATTGAAGATGAAATTGAGGAAGTCAAGCAGCCCGGGATCGAGTGCATGCCGTCCGATTCCAAGGTGAGCCTGATTGATTCCGTGAAAGAAAAATACAAACAGCGCGAGATAAAGCCGGATTCCCGTCAGCGAATTGAGTTTAGGTTGGTCTGGGGGCATGTGCGGGCGAAGTGGAAGCCGGACCTAATAATGCGGTCCAAGGTCGGATTCAATCGATGACATTCTGCCCCATCTTGCAGACATGGCTGTAGCGCAGTTTCCCTGTCACGCTTTTGTCCCACCATAGATGGACGCGTGGTCGGCAATCCATAAGTCCAAGAGCTCCATCTCCTGTTGATCCACTAATTTCATGTCGATTAACTTGAGATAGCAGGTTCTGAGATTTTCCGCGAGATTAGATTCTCCATTTTTCAGAACGAGTGAATCCAATTCTTTGATGATTTCAGCATTGTGTAAGTAGCCTGGTATCTCGTCAGCGAAGTCTTTGAGAAGATCATGCGCGTTACGCTCTTGCCATACGGTGGCAGAGGAGAATGAAAGCTGCCAACCACAGGTCCAAAGCAAGCGTTGGGCAACAAAACTTCGCCAGATATCAGTCATCCGGAAACTGCAGAAAGTTGGCAAATAGAGTAGCAAATAAGCCTCCGGAAAAGTAGTGGTGTTCTGGCTGTTAAAGGGGCACCAGCTGTGCTGTCCGAGGATGACCGGTTCAGCGATATTGAAATCCAAAGGAAGGGGCATCACCATTCTGTAAACTGCGTCCACGTCCGGATTCGCGTCGGCCAAGCTCTGTTGGATAGGACAAGTGCGGGTTTGCGATACCCCTCTCGGAGCGAGTGGTTCGTGAAGTGCTTGAAGTGGATACCCACGTGGCCAGATGGGTGCACTACTAAAGTGTCCGTAAACATTGACCCATCCCTTAGACTCGACCGTCGAACCAGTAACTTCCCGCTTGCGGTCCGCCCAGAATTCCAGGCGGGGAAAATTATCATCATCTGTCTCGATGATCGCCTGTGCACCACGGCTCATAGCGATTAGATAACCGATGTTTTTGCGGGCATAGGAGCGCTCCTTGGCTGCTTTGGCGAATGAAAATTCAAGTCCCCGTTGCCTTTCCAGCGGGTAGTAATCCACGCCGTCCAAAGCAAAATCCTGTGGGCTTTTGGAGTCTCCGATGAGGATAAAGTCGGTAGAATGATCAGCGGCTCCTTCGGCCAAGGCTTTGAGAACCAGGTTTGGCGGGGAAATGGAAGTGACAATAAGGCATGTTTTCATGTTTTTGATAGATTCAAGGAGTCCACTTTGATAGCTTGAGTGGATGAAGATACATATACTCCTGGGGCCATTGTGCTGCGAGATTACTCAAGGAGGAATTCGTTGTTTGTTGGATTTGTCGAAGGAGTAGCCGTTTGCGTGTTACTTCGGACTCGATCCATTTTGATACATAATTGATCCCGGAGCGAGGGGTGTCTTGTTCAGTGACGAGGCGTTCGCAACACATTGCCAAGGCTGTCGGGATTGCCAACTCCACAAACACCCTCATGGACGAAAATATCCCGCAGAGGTGAACGAAAGCCTCCATACGGTCTGCGGGAACGGCGAAAATATCCGAGTTTCCGCCGACAAAAGGATAGCTCATTTTCACCGGTTTAAGGCGATGCCGGAGTTGTTCTCGGTGGTGCCAGATATTTGCTTTCAGGTGCCCCCAGTTTCCTTTGAGATTGGAAAGAACCGGGTGTATGACGCGAGCTTGATAAGGGACATATCGCCTGAGCACGTCAGACTTCAATGTTATGTGCCGTGAAATCAGATTTTTAGCGGCTTCTCGTTCGGGAAGCTCGCTTCCAATCTCAAGCCCGTGATGAACGATTTTTTCCAGTTTTTTCATTTCGATCACTCCGCGTCCGTAGGTGCCTGTGGAAAGATCAATTAACTGTGGTACAAAGGCACCACCCCCTTCCAAGGCAAGAACCTGTTCGAGATTGGACTGGTTAATCGTTGGATCGAGAATCAAGTCATCGCTTATGAATAGAAAGTAGTCAGCGTCTGATTCCCGTAGCGTTTTCCATGCCTGCGCGACAAACGACTGGAAAGTGAATGATCCATCATAAACCGGGATTACACCTGGCTTGCCATATCCAGCAAAAGGCATGAGGTGCCAGATATTGTTGAAGCGGCCCCCGTAGTAGCTTTCAATGATCCCGATGTTTTTTTCATACTTATGATTGAAAACGGCAACAAGATCACATTTCATAATATTCGAACAATGCAGATTAATAGTAAATTCTGATAGGGTTGATCAGATGCTTCAGTCCAAGAACCTCGCACAAGAGGAAGCAACCCGGTCGGCATGGAATTGTCCAGACCAGAACTCCGATAATCGTGTCGGATCGCGTTCGCTGTTATGCCACTTTGAAGTTTCTATGAGCAGGGCAGCAGAAAAATCCGCAGTGGCGCGGCTGATTGCTAGCGTGCCGGATTGTCCAGTGGTGAGCCATGCCGTGAAAGCAAGTAGTGGATGGTCCGCAACACCTCAATAGTTTCAAAACCCTAGTGGCTCGTTAGTGTCTGATATTGGCAGATCAGAGAAGAGTCGGAGGATTTGGCGGGCGACATTTGGCCCATGAAGATGTTTAATCCAGTATTGGGAAATGGAATCGGGGTTCCGAAGACCTTCCCTCCAGTTGCGCAGTTCCAGTTCCAATGCGACGAGGTGATCTTCCGGGCTGTTTTTTTCAGCGAGTGTTCCAGAATTACGGCTGGTGAACCAGTCGAAGCTAGCGAGTGATGGAGCCTTGGAGGACACTACGGAACATCCAGAGCAAAGGCCTTCCCCACTCGCGATGTGGAATGATTCATGAGCGGAAGAGCAGTAGATGATCTGGGCTGCGCGCATTTGCTGGGCGAGATCCTCGGGTTCCAAGCGACCAGTGAGGTGGATGCGTGCCGCGATGGCCCTCTCCAAGCCTTGGTGCCAGTTGGCCAACTGGGGGGTGACGTTGCCCACGATGTCAATTTCCACGGATTGTTCCTTTGTTAGGAGTCGTTCAGCGATGTGCATCATCACGTCGGGGCGTTTCTGTAGGTGGTCGTCCCAGCGTCCGATCGCTACGATCCGCGGAGTCTTTGAAGTGCTTCCATCGTAGTGGAAAATCGGGTTCACCGGATGGGGCACAAGATGGACGCGGCCCGGAAGACCAAACGGAGCCAGGCCCCGGCAATATCTGCGGAAGCGCTCTACTGCACCCGGCGATACGCACGCGACGACATCACCCTGAAGCAGGTGAAGCAACCGGAACGGATCGACCACCGCGAGTTGATAGAGTCCTTCGAGAGCGATCCGGATCGCCCGGGGAAAGTATTTGAAACCCTGTGGACAGGGTCCTAGGCGCGCATTGCGCTCGGCTACCCAATCAGGAATCCCGTTGAGGGGGCTAACTATTCCGACGCTGTCTTGATTGAGGACCAACTTAATGCCCGCACGATGAATGGCGTGTGCAATAGGTAGGAATTTGGGCATACCCCATGCATAGAGAACCACTCCATCGAGCTGGTGTTGTTTCCACCAGTCGCTCGATGTAAGATGAAGAAGTTTCGCACGAATGAGATCTGGACCGTCATTCTTGCGTGCGGGGCCGGCCATGACCGCGAGACTGTCCATGCCGAGCGTCTGAAAGCTGCGGCAAAGTAGTCCGCTGTCTCGGGTGAAAAACTCCGGGCCGCCGGAGAAGTCGACTGGTGTGCAGGTGAACCAGCGTTGATGAAATGATTTCTTTTGCATGTTGGGTTTCGCGGCAGAGCCTGATGCCGTTGGTTTCCGAACTACGTTCGATGCAGTGGTTACTGCGGAGTATACTTTTCAGAAACCTGCTAGCCAATCCATCAGGAATTTTGGGATGCCATTGGCTTCGTTGATACCATACGAGTAGATGAGGCTCCCGTGGAACGCGATCTGTTCGTAGCATCCGTTAAGGTGGCCGGGCTGGAAGATCTCGATTACCGGCGTTTGCGGGGGGGCCCAGAGCAGGTTGGTCATTGCCGCACCGTGAAGTCCCGCAATCATAGGCGCGGCGCTTATCTTGGTGATCTGCGACCTAACGGAATGTTGCGAGCAGTCAACGATCTCGAAGCCCTTGGCAACAAGCGCGTCCTCGATCAATGGAAGATTCTCGGGCATACGCACGGAACTCCGACGGGTAAGGAAGATGGGAGGCCCCGATTTCGCTTCAAGGAAATGCCGTGATAAGTTCCTGCGTAGCCAATCATACCCCATAGGATTCCAGGCCCCTGTCATCGAGCCAGGTGAACAAAAGTAGTAGGTTTCCGGTTGGATGCACGAGTGTTCCGCGACCATGGTTTCGGAATCAA
>JBDTNJ010000015.1:0-5313 GCA_039933825.1 Luteolibacter sp. | reverse complement strand
CTCCGACACGTACAGGGGGGAGGCTCTTCCCGACTGGCAGTCCGGATGGGTCGGGGGCGGCATGGTCAACTATCCGCTGCTCGTTCAAGGTACAACCCAAACCATCACACGCTCGCACCGGAACTTGGACTGGATTTGCAGCGAGGCCGTCGCACCGTCTGGATTTTTTAAAGGAATTCTAAAAAAGGGGGAATGGACTGACGATTCATTCGGCCATTCCAAGGCACGACGCTGGCATATGACCCGGAAAAGCGCTGATCTCCTGCTTTTCCTCGTCAAACAAATCGACTGGGTAAACCGCGGTGGCGAGCCAGCACCTGCCGCTTGGAAATCCGCCGCGAGTGGCTGCGCAGATGCCTTCACCCGGCTTTGGAAATCCGAGAAACAAATTGGCCAATTCGTGGATGAGGAAACCGGTGCTCTACTCGTCGGCGGTTCCGATTCAGCAGCCATCCTGCCTGCGGCGCTCACGCTTGCGGCCCGGGTTTTAGAGGAACCAAATTACGATGCACTTGCACAAACGACGGCAGAATATTTCTGGGAGAAATTTGCCCGGCAAGGCTACACCACTGGAGGCCCAGGTGAGATTCTATCAGCTCCTGATAGTGAGTCCGCGTTTGGTTTGTTGGAAAGTCTCGTCGCCCGCTGGGAGGCGACGGGCAACGCGCTCTGGCTCGAGCGAGCCGAAGCTGCAGCCGCCTATTGCGCGACGTGGTGCGTCTCCTACGACTTTGTTTTCCCGGTCACTTCCACCTTCGGCGCGATGCAGATGTCCAGCACCGGGACCGTCATCGCCAACGCGCAAAACAAACACTCGTCACCCGGCATTTGCACGCTCTCCGGAGACTCGCTATTCCGACTCTTCCGGGCCACCAGTAACGCGTTTTACCTGCGGTTGGTGCGTGAGATCGCCACCTCGCTCCCGCAATACGTCTCCCGCGCCGACCGCCCCATCCTCGCCCTTCGCGGCCGCAGTGCTATGCCCAGCGGCTGGATTTGTGAACGCGTCAACCTCTCCGACTGGCTTGAACCCGTCGGTGAAATTTTTCATGGCTCCTGCTGGTGCGAGGTAAGCTTGCTGCTCACTGCGCTGGAACTGCCTACCGTATATTTCCGCCCGGACAGTGGACTGCTTGTCACCCTTGATATGGTCGAGGCCTGTCTGGTCGCGCGCTCCGCAACAACCGCCACCTTGGAAATCACCAACCCCACAGACTTCCCGGTGCAGGTGCGGGTATTTTCCGAGACCACCGGCGATGCGGCCCGCCCGCTGCCACTGCACGCCTTCTCGAATTTGCCGGTCATAAATATCGATGCCGGACGCATCGTGCGGCACTCCATCGCATTCTGAAGAACGATCCGCCACCCTTCTTTATATATGAAGTCTGCTCCCGTCACCGTCCGTCAGGACACCGTCGCGCTCCCCACCTACCTTCATGCTGCGCCAGATAAGAATCCGATGTTTCTTGAAAAACGGGTTTATCAGGGTTCTGCCGGGTCAGTTTATCCGTTGCCTTTTATCGACCGCATCGCCGAGGCACCCGTGCTAAAAGAGTGGCAGGCAATTCATTTGGAAAACGAGTTTCTCTACGTGATGATCTTACCGGAAATCGGCGGGCGGATTCACCGGATGCTGGATAAAACAAACGGCTATGATGTGATTTACTATCAGCCAGTGATCAAACCCGCGCTCGTCGGCCTCGCCGGCCCGTGGATCAGCGGCGGGATCGAGTTCAATTGGCCGCAGCATCATCGCCCATCCACGTTCATGGCAACTGTGGCGGAGATCGTGAAAGATGCGGATGGTAGCGTGACGGTGTGGCTTTCCGAGCACGACCCGATGACCCGGATGAAGGGTATGCACGGCGTCTGCCTCCGCCCGCGCCGGTCCGTCCTCGAGGTTAAGGTCCGCGTCTATAATCGCACTGCCGATGTGCAAACCTTTCTTTGGTGGGCAAACGTCGCCACCGAAGTGAATGAAAACTACCAATCATTTTTTCCAGCGGACGCAACATTCGTGGCGGATCACGCCAAGCGTGCGATGAGTACATTTCCTCTCTGCGATGGAACTTACTACGGTGTGGATTATGCCGCTCGCGCCGCTAGGAACAGCCGCCCGTGTAATGATCTTTCATGGTATTCCAACATACCGGTGCCAACGTCGTACATGTGCATGGGCACACGGCAGGACTTCTTCGGTGGCTACGATCATGGCATCGGAGCGGGCTTGATTCACCTCGCAAATCACCACATCTCGCCTGGCAAGAAACAATGGACTTGGGGCAATCACGAGTTTGGTTACGCTTGGGATCGTAATCTTACCGATGCTGATGAATCTGGAGTTTTTCGCCCATACATCGAGCTAATGGCAGGAGTCTATACGGATAATCAACCGGATTTTTCCTATCTCCAGCCCGGGGAAACGAAAGCATGGACGCAGTATTGGTTTCCAATTCGAGATGTCGGTCCTGCTTCACAAGCGAATCTGGATATGGCTGTGAGCCTACGCGTGGGAAATAGAACTGCTTGTCTTGGTGTATCTGTGACTGCCGTATTTCCAGCTTCGGTGATCACTCTCCTCCGCCGGGTGGACGGTAAAATACTCGCTACTTTTACCCGCGATCTATCGCCCGCCGCACCCTTCACCGAGGAGGTCGCTCTGTCAAAAGCTTATCGTATTGAGGAGGTTTCGCTCACTGTGATGGATTCGTTGGGGCGGGTTTTGATCCATCATGCTCCCGCTGCCCTTGCGACGGCTCCGACTCCGGAAGAACTCGCTGAACTGGCCGCTACCGAGCCGCCCGCGCCCGCCACAATCGCCAGCGCCGATGACCTATTTTTTACGGGCCTCCACCTCGAACAATACCGCCATGCTACCCGCTGTCCCACGCTCTATTGGATGGAGGCCTTGCGCCGCGATTCTGGAGACGCGCGTTGCAATCTCGCGCTAGGGCGCTGGCATTTGCGCCGCGGCGAGTTCACAAGCGCTGAGAGCCACTTGCGTGCCAGCATTGCCCGCCAGACGTCCCGTAACTCGAACCCTGCTGACGGCGAGGTTTTCTATCAGCTCGGGCGCACACTCCGCTTTCTCCAGAGGGATGAGGAAGCCTACGATGCTTTTTATAAGGGAACTTGGAATCAGGCGTGGGCCAGTAGCGGCTACCTTGCTCTTGCTGAGATCGACTGCACCCGCCACGAATGGATGACCGCACTCGATCATCTTGCACGCTGCCTTCGCCTCGATTCTGAGCACCTCCGCGCTCGCGCCTTGCAAGCCATTGTACTCCGCCGTCTCGGAAGGAATGATGAGGCGTGTGTTGTGCTAGAGGCCTCGCTTGCTCTTGATCCGCTAGACCCTTGGGCTCGCCAACTCGCAGGGCGAACGTGGGCGGGAGATACCCAGATGCGCCTCGATCTTGCGTTTGATCTCGCCCGTTCCGGACTTTGGGCAGAGGCGCTGGATGTTATGGCAGCGTCAGCCCCCGAAGCTCACAGCGGCGCCGCGCCACTCGTCTGCTACACCCGTGCATGGCTGCTAGAGCGAAGCGGAAATTCACAGGCTGCGATTGCTGCCCGCGCCGCTGCTGTCCAAGCCTGCCCAGACTATTGTTTTCCTTCACGCTTGGAGGAAATTATCGTCCTCGAAGCTGCCGTTGCTGCTGCACCACAAGAGGCGCTGACTCCGCTACTGCTGGGCCATTTGCTTTATGCCCGTCGTCGCCATCACGAAGCAATCCGGCTGTGGGAAACTGCGGTGCGGCTTGATTCGTCTAACGCGGTTGCTTGGCGCTGCCTTGGAATCGGCTATTTCAATATCCTCAAAAAGCCCGCCAAAGCCCGCGCTGCCTATGAAAAAGCAATCTGAAAAAGCGCAAATCTTGCTGGCCAATCGCCACTTCCAGCCGTGGGAGGGCGGTGAAGGTCAGGTGCTAGGCCAGCATGTCCGCACCCACTTGATACTAGGGCGTGAGGCGCTTGCACGCAAAGATTTGGCATGTGCACTTGCCTGTTTTTCACTCGCTCTGGATTGTCCAGAGAACTTATCCGAAGCGTGCCACTTACTCGCCAACCGGAGTGAAATCCACTACTGGGTCGGTGAGGCCTATGCCGCCGCCGGAGACTGCGGCGCAGCATTTGCAGCATGGACCATCGCCGCCACCTTCAATGGCGATTTTCAAAACATGCGCACGCAGTCCTTCTCTGAGATGACGTATTTTTCTGCACTCGCACTGGAGAGATTAGGGGAAAAGCGCAAGGCGGGAAAACTGTTCCGGGAGCTGCTCTGTTATGCAGAAATGCTTCACACTAACGAGGCGAAAATTGACTATTTCGCCACCTCGCTGCCGACGATGTTATTGTTCGATGACGAGCTTCAATATTGCCAAGAAACCACCGCACTCTTCATCCAAGCGCAGGCGCAGCTAGGCTTGCGCCATCCCAAGCGCGCGGACAAACTCCTGCAAGCTGTTCTTTTGCGAGACCCGAGTCACGCGCGGGCACATGACTTGCTTGCCTCGTTAAGGTCGCTGTGAAACTACCCACTATGAAAGTTCCCTTTGCGCAATTCTCACTTCTTTGTCTCCTACTCGCCGCATTTAACGCCGGTGCCGGTGAAGTGAGAATCGTGACAAATGCCGCCGGCGAGCACACTCTCCTGCGCGATGCGGTGCCTTACACGGTTCGCGGTGCCTGTTGCCCCGTTGAAACCACCGTGGGCGAACTCGTTGCTGCCGGTGGTAATTCGGTGCGAACCTATGGCAAGGAAATCGAGAGAATCCTCCCCATGGCACGAAAATACAATCTGTCGATCATGCTTGGCTTACCTATCAAGCGCGAGCGCGATGGCTTCAACTACGAAGACTCTGCCGCCGTCGAAGCGCAATTTCTCGAAATGCGCGAATGGGTGCGCCGTTATCGCAATGAACCCAATCTGCTCATGTGGGCCATCGGCAACGAGCCAGAACTTGCAGCCAGAAATACGGTTCCCCTGTGGCGCGAGGTCAATCGCCTCGCTCGCATGATTCGTGAAGAAGATTCCCGCCATCCCATTATCACCGTGCTGGCCGGCTTTGATGAGCGGAAAATTAGAGAAGTGTTGAAACATTGTCCCGAGCTTGATGCTCTCGGGATTAACGACTACGGCCCGGCGAAAGACTGGCCAGACGAACTCCGTCGCTACGGTTGGATCAAGCCTTACCTCCATACCGAGTTCGGCCCGCTGGGATACTGGCCTGGTCCCCACAATCGGCCGCCTACTGCCTGGGGGGCTGCTGTCGAACAAACCTCTTCTGAAAAGGCTGAACTCTATGCGGA
>JBDTNJ010000014.1:0-1815 GCA_039933825.1 Luteolibacter sp. | reverse complement strand
GTCACCATAGCTTAGTTTAGCTCTTCAGTGGTCGGAGTTTCGGGTCCGCCTCACTCCCGCTCCGGAACCGCGCACGAATTTCTCCAATAAACTCGCTTCAGTGATTCCGAGCGCAATCATTCGTTGCTCTAGCGCCCCGTTCTTTTCCGATGAAATGGGATTTTCCATTCGATCTGAATGTATGTTAGCGAAGTGGCCTCCGCCTCACTTGATTAGCCTGGCGTCGGAAGAGAGCTTCCCGAGGATCCGGTCCCGTGCGGATTCTTCGATGATTCTCGCATCGGCGAGATCGCGGGCGAGTTGCTTGGCAGCGGCGATTTCCAAATCGGATAGTAGGGTCTTTTCCAAGTGGGCCGGGCGGACTTCCAGATTGGCGACGACCCGCTCCATTCCGGGAGAAAGCGCAGGGTCGATGATCGTTCCGATCTCGGGTTTGTGCCCGGCTTGAGGGCCACTCGGGATCGCTGGCAGTTCGCCATTTTTCATGCCCTGCAAAGTATGAAAGTCGGCGGTGTAACCGAGTTTTTTAAAATTCTCATAGTTGCTCCTCAGGCTATTGCGGATGATTTTGTCGCGGACTGGCGGCTCATTGTGGTCTTCGTCGGTCGTGAAGTACTTGCGCTCGATGCCCAGTCCTCCGTCGATTGCTCGGTCCGGCGGGAGGCCGAGCTCGTTTGCCTCGGCGATCAATCCGATCGCTTGAACCAGTGATTTCTGTGCGTCCGCCGGGTAAAACTGTTGGAAAAACGAGCTGTCACTGGTAATGGATTTTAACTCCGCAACGATCGCGGATTGGCGCTGAATTCTTTTAATAAAACTCATGGAGTAAAGCACCGCGATAAGCAGAGCGATGAAGAAAACGGCACGGGTGAGGATGTAGCGCGGGCTTGGGGCTTCCATGATAGATCAGGTCCAGATTGATTTTGGCTTGCGGGGTTCTTTCGGCGGTGCTTCGAAAAGTTTGCGTTCGCGGCAGTTGAACAGTGCCTCCTCGCGAGTAATGATGTTCGCCTCGAAAAGCGCGGAGATGCTTTGGTCAATGGTGCGGTTGCCTTCCTTATAACCAATTTCCATCAGTCCTACGATCTGTTCCAGCTTCCGGTCACGGATGCAGTTTCGCACCGCATGGTTGGGGCGTAGAATCTCGGATGCGAGCACCCGGCCTTGCCCGTCAGCGCGGGGGATCAATCGCTGACAAATGATGCCTTCGAGCGCGCTCGAAAGTTGTGTGATGATCTGCGGCTGCTGGTCCGCCGGAAACACATCCACAAGCCGGTCAATCGTTTGAGGGGCATCCGCCGTATGAAGCGTGGCAAGCACCAGATGTCCCGTTTCTGCAGCCGTTAGCGCGATGCGGATCGTTTCGAGATCTCGCAATTCAGAGACTACGATTACGTCTGGGTCTTGGCGTAATGCCTGGCGCAGCGCGCGCGGAAAATCCTTGGTGTCATTTCCTACCTCGCGTTGTTTGATCAGGCAGGAGCTGTGCTGGAACACATACTCGATCGGATCCTCCAAGGTGATGATCACTCCATTTCGTGTGTCTGAAATCCGGCGCACCATCGAAGCCAGCGTGGTGGACTTGCCTGAACCCGTGATGCCCGTGACCAGCACCAGTCCGCTGCGGAGGTTACAGAAGTCCTGCACCACCGAGTGATGCCCGAGTGTGTCGAGATCAGGAATTTCCTGACTGATGAAGCGAAATGCCGCTTCTGCCTGTCCACGTGCCATGTGGACATTACCGCGGAAACGGCCCACACCTTCGACTTGCAGCGCGTAGTCCAGTTCCCACTCCTGCTCCAGTGTTGCCCGTTG
>JBDTNJ010000013.1:0-7682 GCA_039933825.1 Luteolibacter sp. | reverse complement strand
GTTATCGTCCACACGCGCGACGAGGTAGGCGACATGGCGCTTAGTTTCAACCGCCTCCAGCAGGAGATTGGCAGCGCCGCCGCAGGGCTGAAAGGCGCTCGCCGCGGCCTCTCGCAAGCACGCAGTGAGCTCAAGCAAATGAACGAAGAACTCCGCCTCCGCACGAACGAATTGCAGAAGGCAAACCAGGAACTTTGCGCGGAATTCGCAGCGCGGAGGCAACTTGAACAGGAGATCCTGGATATTAGCGAACGCGAGCAATGCCGACTCGGTCAGGACTTGCACGATGGGCTGGGCCAGCAGCTCGCCGGCATTGCCTATCTCGGCAAGGTTCTGGCCGATAAGCTCGGTGCGGAGGCGCACGAATCGGCTCAATCCGCCGCCGACATCGCGACCCACACTGCCGAAACGATTGGCACGGCACGCATTCTTGCAAAAGGCTTGTATCCGGTAGAACTCAGCCGCTACGGACTGCTGATGGCGTTGCAGGATCTTACCTATCAGACGAGCCAGCGCTTTCAGATTGGCTGTGAACTCCGGCAATGTGGGGGTGAACTGGTCATGGCTAAATCCGCAGAAATTCACATCTACCGCATCATCCAGGAGTCCATATCTAACGCAATTAAGCACGCGAAGGCCTACCGCATCATCGTGGAGTCGCAGTCGACCGAAGGCATCCATATTTTCACCGTGACCGACGATGGTATCGGATTTGAACCGCCTGTCAGGAGCTCTGGCATGGGTCTGCATCTCATGCAATACCGCGCCCGTGTCATCGGCGCGCAAATTCATCTGGAACAGCCTGTCAATGGTGGTTGTCGCGTCACTTGCCGGCTACCAACAGGGCCGACAGGTCTGTCTGGTCACCTCTCATGATGCTTGGCAAATGCGCCGGAATCCATGGGCTGGTTATATCTCAGGGGTCTAGCGGGCCTTAAGGATTAAGATGGAGTGGTCGGCGAATCCTTCGAGGCGTAGAGCTCCGGAAGGGTCGATGGTGAGCGTGACACCGCCGGATTTCGCCTGATCGATCACTTGGATACCGCGCGAGCGCCAGTAGGTGACGCGGTTGGGGTCGAGTCGCTCTGAGATCGGAAATGGAGAGTTTGATGCGAGGATGGCTTGTGGGTGGACCGCATCGAGAAATGGATCGGTCAGAGTTAGATCTCCACGGTGATGGCCGGTGATGATAAGATCGGCTGAAATGTCTTTGTGAGCATCAAGCAGCGCGAGTTCGGCCGCGACTCCGGCATCGGTTGTGATGAGGATTTTCCAGCCACGCCAGTGGAGGCGGAAAATCGTAACGCGCTCGTCGGCCGTGGCACTCTGGGCGAGGGGATCAGGGACGTGGAGGATTTCCAAACGGGCACCATCCGGCATCGGGAGTGAGGGAATTTTCGCGGCTTGGAGTGTCTGAATTCCGGCGCGGGGAGCACCGTTCATCCATGAGCGGAAGCCAGGACTGCGGGAGCGCTCGACTGGCAGAAGCACCTGTTTGATAGGAAATGCCTCCCAGACGGGTGCCCCGCCTCCGAGGTGATCGCCATCCGGATGACTGAGAACGACCGAATCCGGCGTGATGCCGAGCCGCCGCAGCGAGGGGACGATGCGGCGCTTGAAGCTGTAAAAATCTCCACAATCGAGCAGTACGGCACCTTCGGTCACGCCTGAAAAACAGGCGGCCCCTGCGCCGTGTTCAAGATCGTAGATGAGGAGAAACGGCTGAGTATTTTGCCGGATTTGGAAATGCCCGCCGGGAATGGAGGAAAACCCTTGCGCTGTTAATACGCAGGCGTCAGCTACTTTTGCATTCACCTTGTTTACCCAGCAAGAGACTGGCAGTGACACGGGAAAGATGGCGACGGCGAGCAAGGCCGCGCAGAGCAAAACAAACACCAAGGGCACCAGCACAATTCCTGCAAAAATCGAAACCGGCGTAACCAGTCCAAAATGAAAGGCCGTGAGCGGAGTGGAGCCGATGCCCGCCGCCAGCGAGACTCCGAGTGACTGCGCGAGGTTTCTTCGGAAATTGAGCCACCGCGTCTGCCAGGGTGTCATCAGCGCCAATGGCAGATAGAGTTCGGGCTTTGCCAGCCAAGAAAACGCCGGCGAAGTCCAAGCCGTGCCGACGGAAATCGCAGCGACCACGCCATAGGAAAGTTGCACCCCTGGCTGAAACAGCAAGCGCCCGTCAAAAAGCATTGCAGCTAACAATACAGCACCCAGAGCGTTTAACAGATCCGGCCGCCTGCGAAATATGAAGGCACCGAGGAAAACCGAAGCCATCCATGCGGATCGCACGGCGGGCGCGCTGTTTCCGGTAAGCCATGAGTAGCCGAAAATCAAGGGTAGCAAGGCCAGCACCGCCCAGCGCCGCGGCACGCCCATGAGTCTCAAAATCAACCAAGCGATACTCCCAACCATCGCCACATGCAGGCCACTGACCGAAAACGCATGTAGGGTCCCGCTGTTTCGAAATGCTGCGACCAGCACATCGGAATTTTCCGGTTGCTCGCCAATGACGATCGCCCGGATCACCCTTGCCTGCTGCGATTCCTCCTCTAAACCCGCTGTGACTGCCGCCCGGAAACCTTGTCGGATTCGTGCTCCCCATCGCGCGATGGGGTCTGTTGTAACACTGCTGTTAGCGAGGGTCGCCTCGAATACAGCGGCGATTCCCTGGCTGCGCAGCCACGAGGCCTGATCGAATTCGCCGGGATTTCGCGGGAGTGGCAGCGGGGCGAAATTTCCCCGGCCCTTCACCACTGCGCCGGCCACCGGAACTTCGCCTCGGCCCTCCCACCAGACTTTGGCACCCGCTTGCGGGCCGCTTTGCAAGACGACGGGGGCGGCCCAATACCGGCTACCCTTCCCGTCAGCGAGCACCTTGCCCTGCATTTCTCCGCCTGCCGATCCAATCAGCATGCGCTCGGCTGACTTGCGGAATTCGTTGCGACCCACATACCCACCGAGAGCCAGTCCGCCGCAGATAAGCCAAGCCAATCCATGTTGCCAGCCTTTGAGGGAAAATCCGATAAACCCCAGAAATACAGCCGCCGCGATGCCCCAGGCGATTTGCTGATCCACCAGCGCCACGCATGTGACCGTGACCATCGCCACCACAAAAAGCGGGTGGGATTCGTAAAATGCCACTGCTCGCTCCCGCATGCCGGAACTGCCTTTCAGCATAGGAGCCATTAGACCTGATGGGGACGTCTTAGTTTATCATTTCAAGCCCTGTTTTCAGGGAGGTCCCCCGCCCGAGCCTGCTCTGCTGCCAAGCGCTGTTGATCGAGATAGGCCTGTTCCTCGGCAGCGAGGGTTTCGTCAACCGGCGCCTCTTGGGCCAATTGATTTTGTGAGTCGAGGTAGGCCTGCTCATCCGCCATCGAAGCAGCTTCTTCGGCGGCTACCGCCCATTCGTGGAGCTTGTGCGTCGCATTTGCCGAGTGGCGGGTGCCGGGGAATTGATCGACCACCTGTTGCATGATGGCCGTGGCGGACGCCCGGTCGCCATCGACTTGGTCGTAAAGCTCGGCTAGGCGAAAAAGGAAATAAGCCGCGTCATTGAGTTCCCATTCCTGGCTTTCCAGGGCGTAGCGGATGGTCTGGATCGCTGCGGCAGGGTCGCCCATATTGTCCTTCTGGATTTTAGCGATTTCCACCCACGGCAAGCGGTTAAGCGGATCCGCAGCGGCGGCCTGTTGGAAGGCGGCGATCGCGCCCTCATAGTTTCCCTGTGCCAGGAGGGAACGCGCATCGTACATGACGTCTCTTTCCATCATTTCCCCGCTATCGTAAACCGCGTGGGTCACGCGCTGGGCGAAAAATGGCAGGAGATAGACCACGAAGACAATGCCCACGACGCCGGCACTTAAAAAAGTAAGTAAAATTCCCTCGAAGGTTTTCTCCCCTTCTTTCGATTCCAATTGGGTTTTCAGTTCCGCAGCCTTGCTCTCGGGATCACCATTGTTTTCGTACCTAGCGATCTGCTGTTTCATCGCAGTCATCTCATTTCCCGACTTCAAGAACAAAAACCAGCTAGCCCCGATCGCCGCGATGAGCACCAAAAACATCAACCATTTCATCATTCACGGATCGTGCTAAACCCTAGCCCCCACTGGAAGCAAAATCTACCAGCCCTTACAAACGCCGGGCATTCCGACCTTCATCGATGAGTTTCCAGAAATGTTTGGAGTTCGCCAAGGCCTCGTCCTCGGCCAGCGGCAAGCTTGAGCGGAACTTGAAATCTGAAAACGTGCCCTTGTGCAAAACCCTGTGCACAATCACGGAACCTTCCTTCACTTCGAAGTAAAACCGGTAATCCTTCGCCCGGAAACGATACAAAACCAGGCCATCTCGGACGATTTTGCCGAAGCGGTCGCCGTTCAGGTTTTCCAGATCCGCCTTGCCCACCTTGAACTCATCGATCAGCTCAAGCTGCTCAAGGGTTCCGAGTTGCGAAAGCTCGGCAGCGCTGATTTCATTGAAAACAATTTGAAACACGGCAGCAGCGTAGTGAAGCGCGGGTCGGGTGAAAAGAGGAAAGAATGACTTCCCGCTTGGACTCCCGGCGATTCCCCTATTAGTTGGGGGCGGGACGATGCGCTGCTTTTATTCACAGGAACTGGAACTGGAACTACCTTTGGGACATCCCTTCCCGATGGAGAAGTTCCGCGTTTCCAAGGACATGCTTCTCGATGGCGGTATCTTGAAGCCCGAGGAAATCATCGAGGTTCGAGCAGCTGATATCCATCATCTCAAGCGGGTTCACGAGGCGGACTACATCCACAAAATCGAATCCGGCCTTCTCGGGCGCAAGGAGCAGATGCTGCTCGGCCTGCCCGTCACTCCGCGCCTCTATCAGCGCAGCATCACCGAGGTGGAGGCCACTCGCCTCGCCTGCCATGCCGCGCTTGCGGAGGGAGTCGGCGTCTGCCTCGCCGGTGGCACCCATCATGCGTTCCGCGAACATGGTGAGGGCTATTGTGTTTTCAACGACGTCGCCATCGCCATCCGCGATCTTCAGGACAAGCAACCTAACATTAAAATCATGGTGGTGGATACCGATGCACATCAGGGCAATGGCACTGCGTCGTTGCTCGGTGAAGACCCGCGTGTTTTTACCTACTCGATTCATGTCGGGAAAAACTATCCAACGAAAAAAATCATTGGCTCGCTCGATATTGAAACCGTGCGCTACGTCGAAGGCGACATGTATCTGAAGCAACTCTTCGTCAGTCTGGCCGGTGCGCTCGATGCCTTCGCTCCCGATCTCGTGATCTGGATTTCCGGTGCGGACAACCACCGAAACGACCGCTTCGGACAGATGCATCTTTCCCTCAAGGACATCCAACGTCGTGACGAAGTTCTGCTCAGCGCGTTCATCAAAAACCGCATCCCGGTGGCCGTGCTCTACGGCGGCGGCTACAACCGCGAGCCAGCATTCACCGCGAAACTCCATCGCAACACCATCGCCACCGCGAAGAAACTCGCCTCCGAGTTCCGCGGACTGTAAACAAGAGCTGCAAGTGATTGCGCCAGCCTGATCGATAGCTCTGAAAGCAAAGCTGGCCCGACCGCTTCCCCCCGGTCGCGATCAGGCCTATCATCCTAAGCCGCGATACGGCTCCAGATAAATTGCTAAGACAATTTCGAGCGCTTTTTCCGGAATGCAAGCGGATGCTTCTGATTTATTCGGACAAATTTTCTCTCGGATTAACGCGGTCGTTCTTTTGCCCCATGATACCGGACACCATGGAGAATCCCGTATCGTCCACGAAAATCCGGATCGACGCTCAAATGCATCGCGCGTTTTGTCATGAAATCCGCCAGTTTCTCGATCGCGTGGCAACTGTTTGAGCATCCAGATCGTTTGCTCCATCGGCTGCAGTCGTGCGACAACACGTAGCGGATGGAAGTGCAATTGTCGGCGTGGGGGATTTCCGGCATTGTTTCTGCTCTCACGGTTTGAAAATTCGATGTCATTCTTGGATTCGCCCGATCTCACCGATTTTCTGGAAATCCTCCAGCAACTCGTGCGGGAGCCGTCGGTGGTGGGCACTGAGGATTCATTTTTCCGAGTTCTCCGCCGTGAATTGGAGGAAGTGGATGTCACGGTGGAAAGGCACCTCGGCGTTCTCGTCGCCCGTGGCAAGGATCCGGCGAGCATCGTCCTGTCCGCGCACATCGACCGCCACGGGCTACTTTGCACCGGTCCGAACGAGTTCCAATACGCCGCTTTCATCGCAGCGAACCGCGGGGAGCTGACTGGGGATTCGGTTTCGGAGCAGATGATGGCATCCATCGCTGACCGCTTCACTGGCCAGCGGGTCCAGGCGCACCTTCCTTACACCGGCACCTATCTCGGCCAGGGCTCCATTTCGGCCGGCTATCTGTGCCCTAACCGCCGCAACCTGATCTTCGAAATCAACGGTCTTGAGTTTCTCCAACCCGGCACGCCCGTCTCGTTTCTCGATCGCTTGCGTGTTACCGAGACCCATCTATCCGCCCAACTCGACAACGTTCTCAGCGTCGCCCTCATCATCCATCTTTTTCGCAATGGATTTGCCGGTACCGCGTTGTTCACCGCGCAGGAGGAAGCGGGACGCAGTTGGCGCTTCGCTCTGGCCTGGCTGCAACGCGAATCGATCGTCACCCGCCGGTTGCTTGTGCTTGATACCAGCCCCTATCCCACGCCGGAGGCCGCCGGGGCTCAGGATCTCGTGTTAAGGAAAAAGGATGCGACGGCGGAATTCGACGCGGATTTCACCGTGGAGATTCAGGAGCACTGCCGTTTGCTTGGGATTCCGTATTCTTACAAGGATACCTGGATCGAAGCCCAGAACGCCACTCGCTCGAAGCCTTTGTCGCTTGGCCGCACCGAGCTCGGCCGTCTTGTTGTCGCTACCGCCGGCCAGATCAACGGGACCACACTGCAGATCCCCACCACCGGCTATCACACTGCCAGTGAGACCGCCTCGCTCGCGTCCGTCCGCTCCGTCATCCGCTTGCTAGACCGTTACATCCGATGAGCCGGCGGCGGCCATGGATATGGGATTTTTCATGTGGTGGCGGGTGGGGTTTCGTTGGGTCGTTTTGAAAAGTGGTTGGGAAGAGTTGTCTCATTGGCACGATCACAGCCAGCAGCGCGGGGATTTTTCCAAACGGTCGTCCCCATTTTCGCTCCAGCAGAGCCAGCGTGCCGTGCAGTGTGAAATAGACCGTCGGCAAGGCGAAATTGGAGCGAACGGGAATTGTGATTGCCAGCTCATGCATGATTCCCGATGTGACGAACACCGCCATCATGCCTGCGTCCGTCCCAGCGATCGCCTCCACACCCTCCAGATTGTGAGCGTATCTAAATCTCCTCGCCGGGACAAAATTCGCCACGACCAGTCCTAATAAAATGACCCCGCCTCTCTCAATCCGATTTTCAATTGCAGCGCGTTCAGTTTCCAGAGTTTTCTAACGATCTATTTTCCGTCACTTCATCAAACAGAAATCTCCCTCACAACTTGGGGGCTCCATGTGGTGCAGTTCCTCCCGCACCTTCCGGTCCTTGCTCCTGAAGAAAACCTTGCTGAGCGCATGACGGTTCGCCGCCAAGACCCGGCAGGCATGGATCGCAACGGGCAGCAATCCCGGCCCACCCAACCTGCGCGCCGCATTCTGATGATTCG
>JBDTNJ010000012.1:0-6966 GCA_039933825.1 Luteolibacter sp. | reverse complement strand
AGGCGGCAAACACCCACGTTGCTGCGCTGGCCAGATCAAACAAGGCCTTCGGCGAGTCCATCCGCCAATTCGATTTGATTTGTCCCGATGGCATGCCGCTCGTCTGGGTCATCAATTCCAAACTCCCTCCTGGGCAGAAACTGACGGACCGGGTTTACGGCCCGACGTTAATGTTAGAGACCCTGAAAGCCACCGGCGGCCGAACATCGGAGTTTAGCCATTTTCTGCTAGGCGGAAACCAAAGCACCTTGGACAAGCTCACACTCGGGTTCACCGGACAATTTCCCGACGTCAATATCGCGGCGACCCATTCACCACCATTTGGCGATTGGCCCGAAGGTGAGTTTGAACGTATTTGCGAGAAAATCCGGATTTCCGGAGCCAACCTCATCTGGGTGGGCCTCGGATGCCCGAAGCAAGAACATTGGATCGCTCGAAACAAGGATCGGCTGCCGCCCGGTGTCTACTTCGGCATCGGTGCTGCTTTCGCGTTCCACGCCGGAGAGATCAGCCAGGCTCCACCGCTCATCCAACGTCTTGGCTGCGAATGGGCCTATCGCCTCGCCATGGAACCCCGCAGGCTCTTCAAACGCTACTTCACCTACAATTCAATTTTTCTCTATCATCTTATCCGGGACCGGATCAAGGATTGAATCACCTAATAATAACACACCCTATCAAAAAATGCCATATACTATCAAAAACATCTGCTGCCTCGGTGCAGGCTACGTCGGCGGACCTACCATGGCGATGATCGCCGCCAAGTGCCCCCATATCAAGGTCACCGTCTGCGACTTCAACCAGCCGCGCATCGACGCATGGAACTCCGGAGATCTCCCCGTTTACGAACCCGGCCTACAGGAAGTCGTTGAGTCCGCCCGCGGCAGAAACCTGCACTTTACTACCGACATCAAGCCTGCCATCGCCGCTGCGGATTTGATCTTCGTCTGCGTCGGCACCCCCACCAAGTCCTACGGTATCGGAGCTGGCCGCGCGGCTGATCTACGCTACATCGAATCCGCCGCCCGGCTCATCGCCGAAGTATCCACAGGCAACAAGATCATCGTCGAAAAATCCACGATCCCGGTGAAAACCGCCACCGCGATCCAATCCATCCTAGCGGCCAACTCACCGAAGGGAGCGACATTTCAAGTCCTATCCAATCCAGAGTTCCTCGCCGAAGGAACCGCTGTCGCCGACATGGAAAACCCGGATCGCATCCTCATCGGCGGCGAGCAGAATCCCGAAGGTCAGGCCGCACTTGAAGCTCTAGTCTCCGTCTATGCTAACTGGGTTCCCCGTGAAAGAATCATCACCACCAATCTCTGGTCCTCAGAGCTTTCGAAGCTCGTTGCAAACGCGTTTCTCGCCCAGCGCATTTCCTCCATCAACTCCATCTCCGCCCTTTGCGAAGCCACAGGTGCCGATGTCGATGAGGTCGCCCGAGCCATCGGCAGCGACTCCCGGATCGGTTCGAAATTTCTCAAAGCATCCGTCGGCTTTGGCGGGTCCTGCTTCCAGAAAGACATCCTCAATCTGGTCTATCTCTGCGAATCCTTCAAACTGCCGGAAGCCGCCGCTTACTGGCGCTCCGTCGTCACGATGAACGACTGGCAGAAATCCCGCTTTGTGGAAAAAATTGTCCGCACGCTTTATAACACCGTCAACGGCAAGCGCATCGCCATCCTTGGCTTCGCATTCAAGAAGGATACCAACGATACGCGCGAATCCGCCGCCATCAACATCGTCCGCGACCTCGTCGCTGAGAACGCCCACGTCGTCATTTACGATCCTCGCGTGGACAAGGAAAGCATCCACCGCGACCTCCTCGAAGTCGGAGTTCCCCAGGACATCATCAATTTCAACATAGAGATCGCTCCAGACCCCTACACCGCCGCCACGGGAGCGCACGCTCTCGCCACACTCACCGAGTGGGACGAATTCCGCACCCTTGATCTGCCGCGGATTTATGATCTGATGCTCAAGCCTGCCTTTGTCTTCGACGGACGCGCGGTACTTCCCGCAGCCACCCTCAAGACCCACGGATTCGAGGCATTCATCATCGGAAAAGGCGATTGAGGGGTAAAGCTGAGTGGCTGAAAACTGAAAAGCTGAAATTCTTCGACTTTTCCTTCGGTCCCCATCTATCTTCATCTCAGTTTTCAGCATTTATCTCATGAACATCCACCCTGAATTCCATCGTTTCCTTCACCGCCAAGACAAAGAAAACCTTCTAGGCCAACGCGGCATCGTAGTCTGGCTATGCGGACTTTCAGGCTCGGGTAAATCGACGATCGCGAATGCCGCTGAGAGAGTACTACACCAACAAGGCAGATTCACGACCATTCTGGATGGTGATAATCTCCGCGCCGGCCTCAATTCCAACCTGACGTTCACAGATCAGGACCGCCTCGAAAACATCCGCCGCATCTCGGAAGTTGCTAAAATTTTCGTTTCTCAGGGCGTCATTACCTTCGTTTCGGCGATTACCCCTCGAGGAGAACTCCGCGACCTCGCCCGCGGTCTCCTCGGCAACGATCTTATCGAAGTTTACGTCAAAGCGAGCTACGAAGCTTGTGAGAAACGCGACGTCAAAGGCCTATATGCCAAAGCAGCGCGCGGCGAAATCGCCCATTTCACCGGGAAGGATGGATCGTTTGAACCGCCTCAAGACCCGGATTTGACGCTTGATACCGAGGCCATATCGATTGAAGACGCTGCGTTTGAATTACTCGAAACGATCCGCGAACGAATCATCGTTCGCCGCCCCTTGTGAGGCTGAAACACAACCGGATTTTTGCCCATGCAACAAATCCTTACCATACCACCCAAGTTGGTAATTAATTCTTGACCCGCTTCTGAGCCGCGCCTACTCCCTGCCCACCCCGTTTGGTTTCAATTTTCAAACTTCATTTTCCAGCCTCTCAGCTATTACCCTCAAGATGCCCAATTACCACCTCAGTCACCTCGATCAACTCGAAGCGGAAGCCCTTTTCATTTTTCGCGAAACCGCGGCTCAGTTTGAAAATCCCGCACTGCTTTTTTCCGGCGGTAAGGATTCGATTGTGATGGCATGGCTCGCTCGCAAGGCGTTTTGGCCCGCCCGCATGCCATTTCCTCTGGTCCACATCGACACTGGCCACAATTTCGAGGAAACCATGACCTACCGCGATGAATTCGTGGATCTGATCCGGGCCACTCTCGTCGTCGGATCCGTCCAGGAATCGATCGATCACGGTCGCGTGGTTGAGGAAAAAGGCCCAAATGCCTCTCGCAACAAACTCCAGACCGTCACCTTGCTCGATACCATCGAGAAGAACCAATACGACGCCTGCCTTGGCGGTGGCCGCCGTGATGAGGAAAAAGCCCGCGCCAAGGAACGCTTCTTTTCGCACCGCGATGACTTCGGCCAGTGGGACCCGAAAAACCAGCGCCCGGAACTTTGGAACCTGTTCAACGGGCGCAAGAATCCCGGCGAACATTTCAGGGTTTTTCCTCTCTCTAACTTTACCGAGATGGACATCTGGATGTATATCAAGCGCGAGAACATCCCCCTTCCATCAATCTACTTCGCCCACGAGCGCGATGTTTTCGAGCGGAATGGTTCGCTGCTAGGCGTGACTGAATTCCTGAAACCTCAGGATCACGAACCCGTCAAACGCAAGGTCATCCGCTTCCGCACCATTGGCGATGCGACTTGCACGGGTGCGGTCGAATCCACCGCTTCCAATCTCGACGAAGCCATCGCCGAAGTCGCCGCCGCCCGCCAAACCGAACGGGGCACACGCTCCGACGACAAACGCTCCGAAACGGCGATGGAAGATCGGAAGAAGGAAGGGTACTTTTAAATAAACGCTGAAAATTGAAATGCTGAAACGCTGAAATCGCAGTCAGTGCTTCGCCCTCGGAACTCAGCGTCTCTTTCTCTTCATTTCAGCTTTTCCGTTTTCAGCAATTCAGCAATTCAGCATTTACCTCGATGTCCTCTCCCAGACCAAGTCCCTGTCAGAAGCTACGCATTGCATCCATGCTCTATGCGACGGCCCGCAAGGTGAAACTCGCCGCGCTGAAGCGGGTACATCCGGACTGGACGGAAACCAAACTGGCCTACGAGTTGAACCGCCGCTTTTTCCTGCTTCATGATTGAGCTGATCGATACATTTATCCGGCCACTCAATGAGCATGGTATCCGGTATATCATCACCGGATCGGTGGCATCCATGGTCTATGGCGAGCCACGCCTCACCAATGACGTCGATGTCGTGTTGGAAATTACCTCTCAGGATATTCCAACGCTCGTTAACGCTTTCCCAGAGAAGGATTTCTACCTGCCGCCTGTCGAAATCATTGAAACAGAGTTGCTACGCGGCAGCCGGGGGCACTTTAACATCATCAGTCAGCTCACAATGCTTAAAGCTGATATCTATCTGGTAGGCAATGACCCCATCCAGCGCTGGGGCATGAAAGAGGCGCGGATTCTCGACATTGATGATCAGCAAATATCTTTTGCCTCTCCCGAGTATGTGATCATCAGAAAGCTTGAGTTTTATCGTGAAGGGAATTCCGCGAAGCACCTGCGGGACATCGCATCAATGATCACTGAGTCCTCATCTGAGATCGATCATCTCACACTTGCCACCTATCTCTCCCAACTTCATCTCGAAACTGAGTGGCAAGCCGCTCTTGCCCTCGTCTCCCACTGATTCACCCACGTCCTCATTTCAGCTTCTCAGCATTTCAAAATTTCAGCATCTACCCAACCATGGACCTACTTCGCTTTACCACCGCCGGCTCCGTCGATGACGGCAAATCCACCCTCATCGGCCGCCTTCTCTATGATTCAAAATCGATCTTCGAGGACCAACTTGAAGCCATGGAGGAATCTTCCCGCCGCCGTGGCGATGAAAACGTCAATCTGGCACTTCTAACTGACGGACTCAAGGCCGAGCGCGAACAAGGGATCACTATCGATGTCGCCTATCGCTACTTCGCCACACCGAAGCGCAAATTCATCATCGCTGACACGCCGGGCCACACCCAGTACACCCGTAACATGGTGACCGGTGCCTCGACCGCGAACCTTGCCATCATCCTGATCGATGCGCGTAAGGGCGTGATTGAGCAAACGAAACGCCACAGTTTCATCGCCAATCTGCTGCGCATCCAGCATCTCGTCGTCGCAGTCAACAAGATGGATCTCGTCGATTATTCCGAAGAAGTGTATAACAAGATCGTCCAGGATTTCCATGACTTCGCCTCGCGCCTTGATAACATTGTTGAGATCACTGATATTCCGATTTCCGCGTTGAATGGCGACAATGTCGTCGATAAATCCGTGAACATGCCTTGGTATCAGGGGCCGACCTTTCTCTATCATCTTGAGAACGTTTACGTCGGCGGTGAAGAGAATCACGTCGATGCGCGTTTCCCAGTACAATGGGTGATCCGCCCGATGAGTGATGAATGGCACGATTTCCGTGGTTACGCGGGCAGAGTGGCCGGCGGAGTCTTCAAGCCCGGAGATGAAGTCACTGTTCTGCCGTCCGGTTTCACCACCCGCGTCAAAGCCATCCATAGCCCGGACGGAGAAAAGGAGGAAGCCTTCGCACCTCAGTCCGTCTGCATCACCCTCACTGAGGAAATTGACATTTCACGCGGGGATACTTTGGTGAAAACCAATAATCCACCGATGGTTAGCCAGGATATCGACGCAATGATTTGCTGGTTCTCATCCAAACCGATGCCGCCAAAAGCCAAACTTGTGATTCGCCACACGACGCAGGAAACCAAAGCGATCATCCAGGAGGTGAAGTATCATGTGGATATCAATACCCTGCACAAGATCGAAGGGGTCACCGGCTTCAGCATGAACGACATTGGCCGCATTTCGCTCCGCACCGCTATCCCGCTCATCCACGATTCCTATCGTCGCAACCGGATCACCGGCTCGTTCATCCTCATCGATCCCGGCACGAATGAAACCGTGGCAGCGGGGATGATCGTCTGAAGTAGCGGCGATCACCGATCACCGTAAAGCGAGTGATTGATACCGACGCTGTACATGCTAAACTTCCCGTAACCCCATGGAAGTCAGTAGTCTCGAAACCGTTGTCAGAGCCCTTAACAATGCCAGCGTGAACTACGCCATCGTCGGAGGAGTGGCCGTGAACGCACACGGTTTCGTCAGAATGACCCGGGATCTTGATCTGGTCATTCAGCTCGACCGTCAGAATATCAGTGCGGCCCTCGGTGCTCTCCTCGAAATCGGCTATCATATGGCCATCCCGGTAGACATCAAGGATTTCTCTAATCCCGCAACACGCGAAGCATGGAGAACTGAAAGAAACATGATCGTTCTCAAGTTGTGGAGTGACATCCATCGCCGCACTCCGATTGATATTTTCATTTACGAACCTTTCGATTTCACAGACGAGACCACACGCCTGATTTGGATGGAACTTTCCCCGAATCTATCCGCTCCTATCGTTTCCTTTGAAACGCTTTTAAAAATGAAACGCGAGGCAGGACGGCCTCAGGATCATATCGACATCCAAGAACTACTGCGCATCCAATGAACCCTCATACAACCATCGTCCCCGACTGGAAATGGGGCACCGCTGAAGGGAGCCGCGCACTGGACCGCATACTCGACCTGAGACTCAGCTTTCGCGAGAAATTAGAATGGCTCGAAGAAGCCGAAAACCTCACCATCGCCATGGCAGCAGGGCGGCAGCGGCTGAAAGAAAAGATGGAGGAATCAGAGGGAAATCTCTGAGCTGCTTTCTTTCGCCAGTTTTTTCTTCGCCAGCCATCCCCGGACCAGATGAGTCAAAACGATTCCTAACACGATCAACGAAATTCCCGTAAGCGCCGGCATCAATCTACCATCAGAGAGACCGGCCCCACTCAGAACAACTCCGGTGCCGATGATCCCGTTGCAGAGAATTGAGATTGGCAGATAGAGGT
>JBDTNJ010000011.1:0-16369 GCA_039933825.1 Luteolibacter sp. | reverse complement strand
CTCTGGCGCGCGAACTGGCGGCCAAGAGCGAGCGGATTGTGGATAATTTTGCGGGTGACCTCGTGCAACGATTTTACATGCATGACACGCCGGCCGATGCGGCGGCGGATCTCCGGTGCCTGCTCATGCCGGAGAAACTGACCAATGAGCACTGGTCGAGGGGACGCTGGCTGAGGTGCAATTTCTGGACAACGTATCAGTTTACCAATCTGTTGCGCTTTGTGGATTGGGACTCCACCGACAACCGCAAGGGTGATGACGCATGGAGGCGGTTTCTGGATGAGCTACAGGGCTCCAACAATCTCCTGCACAGAGTGGATGGACTCGCGTTGGCATTTCAGACCAGCGCTGACAAACGGGATCGGGAAAAGTTCCTCCAATCGTATTGCGATTTGTTGGAGCGCAACTGGGATGAGTGCATCGCTCCTCATGGACAGATGAGCTTTTACAGCTTCTGTTACTACTTCTATGGATTCTTCGGCCATGCTAACAAGGAGCAATATCCGGCGTTTGACTTGCGCATGACCAAGATTCTCACCCGCGTCTTTGAAAGCGGTAAGTGGGTGGAGCCGGCGACTTTGTCCATGGCATCTTGGTTGACGAGAAATTGGGCCGAAATGGCGCGGGAGGGAAAGCCCTTTGTGCCCGAAGCGCCAGCCATGTCGTTTTTGGATGCCACGGAGAACTACATCAAATGGGCGCGGTCCGATCCCCGATGGAAGCGGCAATATCAATCTCGCGACTACGGTAATGTCGGGACCTTCCTGGAGAAGCTTCCCGAGCGGATCATACTGGCATATCCGAACATCAAGTCCCATCGGGTCAAGGACCGTGCAATCGTGGCGGGGGCGGTGGACATTCACACATGGGAGTCCGGAGTGGGGAATGCCACGACCCGTGGAGCCTTGTTGAGCAGCTTCTTTTGGGTGACCAGCGGTGACTCCCTGCTCATCGTTTCCGGGAATGACGGCATCATGGAGGTGAACGTACGAAACAAGTCGGTTTCGCGGATGATCGAACTGCCATTGAAGGGACAGAAGTTAGTCCGTAGCATTACCTGCAACGGGAATTCATTGATGGTCAACATGGACAACCGGCTGTTCATCACCCCCTTGTCCAGCAATGGAAAATCGTGGACGGAAGTCGAAATTCCCGGCGGGAAGGATGTGGGTGATCTCAGATGGTGGATCAATGGACTTGGCTCCGATTTTTTCGTCGGCTCCAGGATGCGCGATGATTATGGGCCTTCACCCCAACCCAAAATGCTCTTGGGGGTGGTTCACAATGGGCGACTTGAATGGTTGGTTTCCAGTAGCCGGAAACCTGCCGTGCATCGGCTCGACGAGACGCTGCCCCGCAACACGCTCATCGCCTATCAGAACGTGACAGGCAAGACGATGGTTCTGCTGGAAGAAAGGTTCGGACGCACCACACTGACGGAATTGGAAACAGGCCGTGAAATTTGCGATTTGATCCCCTCGGCCAGGGCACAAACACGGGGCGAGATGCCGCTCTATTGGTATGGGTATGACGAAACGATCCAGTTGCTTGCGGTGTTTGATCCAGCTCGGGAGCAACCTCATTTGTTGATCAAACCCACGATGCCCCATCTGAACTTCCCGGAAGCCGGGAAGGATGTGCGTCCGGTGTATGACAGCAGACGCCCGGAGATTCTTGGCACTCCCATCGGCGTGATCGGCCATGGCGGAAAAATCTGGCTGCTCAAACGGGAAGTGGATGTGGCGGGCAAGAATGAGAAAAATGATCCACAGGCATTCCGTCTGGTCCGCATGGATCTGAATGGCGGCGACCCGGTCGTTATCCCACTGAAATATCAAGCCTCCGAATCCATCAAATTGTTAGACAACGGCCAACCACAGGAAAGGCGGCGCGATTTAAAACGCCCGGTCATCGACTCCCGCAGCCTGATCGCTACCTCGAAAGGGCTTTTCTTCGCCCCGGAAATGGATGCCGACCTCACTCCCGTTCTCTTTTACATCACGTGGGACGAAGTTAATGCCTGGCTCGCGACAAACCCGCCCGACCCGCTTAAACCGCCAAGACATTGAGTGGGAATCATCCACTTCGCCTGTCACGCGTCGTAGTTAGGAGTCGCCACACTAATGATGAATCGAACACCACAATCAGGGCGTTTCGAACCTCCTGATGTAGAACCTGAATCAAGCTGACCGGGAAACGGCCCGCCACGTTGCGGTGGGGGCCGTGGATTTACTAAACCGGCGTGGACCGCTAGTTACGGATGGGCTGGCTCCAAAGCAGCGTGAATCAGCTTACGAAGCTCGCTCTCCAGTTCGGCCTGTGAGGTTTTCGGTTTGCTGTTGAACGGATCGAATCTGAGGATCGCCGGAGTTTGTGTGCTTTCCTCCCAGTCGAAGCTTGGGAAGTCCAACCGATTGCGCACGTAGTCCTCCACTTTCCGCCGAAGAACTGGCGGGACCAAACTCGCATTGAGCATCAGCACGGGCCGTTTGTCCGTCGGAAGTTCGCACTTGGCTTCCAGATCGACTTGGGTTCTGCCAGTGTTGCGGTCGATTCCGACCCGCGCGACCATGGCGCTATCGTGGTATCCTCTGAGCTGCTGGCTCAGGCGTTCGGGCATCGACATCACGTCCCCAACAGTGGGTAGATGATCAAGGTCCTGGGGATAGTTGGCGAGTTCCGACTTCCCGTCCTTGATTACGATCCGACAGGTGATTGTTTTGTCATTGGTTTTCATCGCTTTGGTTTGTATTGTTTTGTTAGTGAACAGGCCTTGGGGTCTGTTCGTGGGTAAAAGAGTTGGTAAGGGCCTCCCCTGACAGCCGCCCAAACCGCTACCGTGGCGGGTGGCGCAGGTACTGATGCTGGAAATGACCTCAAGAGTCATCGTACCAATCTAGCTCCGCGAAGTTCCGAGGTCAAAAGATTTTGAGTTCCGATCCGGCGCAAAGCGTGCATCCTCCGCAGCGTGTCATATCTGGAAATCAAAAATCTCCACACCCATTTCACCCAGCGCACCGGGACAATTTTTTCACCGGGAAAACATATCATCCGCGCGGTGAACGGGGTGAGTCTGAGTCTGGAAAAGGGTGAAATCCTCGGGCTTGTCGGCGAGTCCGGCTGTGGAAAATCCACGCTTTCCCGCACCATCATGCAGCTCGTCCCGTCAACTTCCGGCACGATCATCCTGGATGACGAGGATTTGTCGAAACTCAGCGCTTCCGAAGTCCGCAAGAGGCGGCTGGATTTCCAAATGGTGTTCCAGGACCCCTATGCGTCACTCAATCCACGGATGACGATTTTTTCCACCCTCGCCGAAGCCGTCCGCCAACGCCACCCGAAGCTCAAGGGCGACGCCCTCCTCACGCGGGTGGAATCTCTCATGGCCACAGTCGGCCTTGATGCCAAAGTCATGCGGAAGTATCCACACGAGTTCTCCGGTGGCCAACGCCAGCGGATCGCCATCGCCCGCGCCCTCGCGCCGGAACCGAAACTCATCATCGCTGATGAGCCGGTGTCCGCACTCGATGTCTCCATTCAATCTCAGATTCTCAATCTCATCAAATCCCTCCAGCAGAACTTCGACCTAACCATGATCTTCATCTCCCACGATCTCGGGGTCGTCCACTACATCGCGGACCGCATCGCAGTGATGTATCAGGGAAAAATCGTCGAGTCCGGCGAGGCGGGGAGAGTTTTCCATCACCCTGAAGCGGATTACACCAAGCGCCTGTTAGCTTCGATCCCGAAGCTGGTGGTTCATGGTTGATCCGGCGCTCTGAGAGCCGCCCGGATCGCCCGCAACATCCCGACGGCATGCGCTCCATCCCCGTGAACGCAGATCGTCTCGATCACGCCGCCCCGCGCCAGTTCCAACGCCTGGGCCACGGCTTCATCGATGTTTGAAATCACCGCACCCGCCTCACTTCGCGGTGCCAGTGATCCATCCTTGCGATAGCGCCTGTCTGCGAAACCTTCCGGACAAACTGCGAGGCCGGCCGCCACTCCAGCGGCGGCGAGTCGGCTGTTAGGCATGGCGTAGACCATGGCTTCCGGGGAAATTTTCCGCACACCTTCAACCACCGCCGCTGCTAACAAAGGATCACGATTCGCCTGATTGTAGAGTGCGCCGTGAGGCTTCACATGATGGAGCGGAGCCCCAGCGAAACCCGCGAGTTTCTCCACCTGCCGCGCCACCAGATCCGTCACCATTTCGAGCGGCAGATCCATCTCGCGCCGACCGAAATTCTCCCGGTCCTCATAGCCTGGATGCGCCCCGACCGCCACGCCGGAGGCCAGCGCCAGCTCAAGGGTGCGCCGCATGAGTTCGCTGCTTCCCGCATGGCCGCCGCAGGCGATGTTGCATGAGGTCACTAGGCCGAGAAGCATCGCGTCTTCCGTCCCGCCCTCGCCGAGGTCTGCATTCAGGTCGATTTCCTGCCGCCCGCCGCAACTGGTGCATTTCACCCGGCCATTTGCCCGGGTTTCGCGGAGGCGGCCAAGGAGAAACGCCCGCGCACCGGAGTTTTTCTTTTCAATGCAACGATCCACTTCCAAAGTCCGAGTGCTACCTGTTTTACCATGGATCTTCCTGAAACCATCATTGCGAGTTACCCGGGTCTCGGTAATTTTCTCACTGAAAAAACATGGCAGCGTCACTTCGGCAACACGACGTTGCTGCGCTGCGGCAGCTATGCGAACTCGCGATGTGTCACCCAGATTCAAGAACACGAGCCTGTGGCAAATGAATTGCTCTGCCTGAGTGCCAAGGTCAAGGGTTCCTATCACAGCTTCTATAAGACGCTGCTTTTCTTCCATTTGAAAGAAAACCAATGGAAAGTTGAATCCAGTTGCTCCTGTCCCGTCGGCTATCTTTGCAAGCATTCGTGTGCGTTTCTGAAAGTTCTAGCAGCGGACTTGGGCGAGTCCGCCAAAAATCCAAAATCGCCCGCTGTCCCCTCACAGCCGCTGCTCGACCCCTTCACGTCCGCTTGGTTGCGCGAGCTCGAAACGGCCGTCCGCACTCACGCTGCGCCTGTTAAAAAAGCCACAGTCAATCCGAAGTTTCTCGCCTACTGCATTGAGTGGTCCGCCTACGAGAACCCGCCTCAGCCGAGCCTCGTGCTGCGCGTCGGCACCCGAAACAAGGACGGCAGCGTGACCATTGATAACTCCACCGCCACGGCAGACATCACCAAGCCTCCGAAATACATGGCGGATTCCGACTTCCGGCTGGTCACGCTCTACCGCCAAATCGAACGCAAACAAGGCGGCTATTACGGCGTAAAGCTGCGCGGGCCGGGCTGGCAAGAATTTCTCCATGGCACGCTCGAGGAAAACCGGCTTTTCGTCATCCGCCGCAGCCATGGTTATGGGGTTTTCAACTTCAACCATCTTCAACCCGGCCCAGCAGAAAAAATCGAGGCTGCCTGGCAAACCCAGCCCGACGACTCCACCCGCCCGATCCTTAAATTCACCCGAGAGCATCTCCAACTCCTCCCCATCGAGCCCCCATGGTATCTCGATCTTTCCTCCATCCTGATAGGCCCGGTGGAGAGCGAGCTGCCCGCCGCTGTTCTAACCGCCTGGGAGAAGGGTCCCACCATCGGTCCTGATAAAATCCCCCTCCTGCTAGGTCGGCTCGGCTCGATTTCCGAAAAGCCGCTGCCCACCCCCACCCCGCTCAAAACCGAGGCCCGGCCCGCGCATGCTCCACAGGCATGCCTGCACATCTGCCGAAGAAAAATCGGCCCGATTTACGACATGGCCGATGTCATCATCGGCCTGCCCACCTTCCGCTACGGGGACAGTCCGGCCCTCCCGCCACTCGCAATCAAGGCCGCTCCCATTTACACGGAAATGCAGGAAAACACCCGGATCACTTGGCCGCGCGACGCCAAGGGGGAAGCCCGCCACCTTCATAAACTCCTGAAATCCGGCTTCATCGCGCTGTCCGATGTCACGCCCTCCAGCTATCTGGATTCCACCACCCGCCTCGCCGTCACGCTGCCGGATCGTTTGCATGGTGATGAGATGGCTTGGCTGGATTTCCAGGAAAGTCCGCTCGCCGCCAAACTTCGCGAGGCAGACTGGTCCCTTGAAATCGACCCCAAAGCCGGCCTCACCGCCCACAACGCCAGCGAGTTTTTCCCCGCCCTCGAGGCAGATCCCGACCACGGCATCGACTGGTTCCGCTTCGACATGCAGTTCGAGATCAGCGGGAAAAAACTCAGCCTTATTCCGATTATCGCGCGCATGATCCGCGAGGGATTCCCGCCATCGGACTCGCCCGATCTCCCGGAAACCATGGCCGTTCCCTGTGAAAATCCAGAAGACGGCTTCATTCGTTTTCCCGCGCGCAGGCTGCTGGAAATCGTCGAGCAGGTTTGCCACCTGTTTCATGGCAATGAGACCGGCGATGGACCCATCCGCGTCGACCGGCTCGCCGCTGCGGGTGTGGCGGATTCGCTCGCCATCGATTCCTCGGAGACCACCCGCGCCTTGGCCAAGCTCGGGCAAGGCCTCAAGAATATCACCAGCCTGCCTCTAGCGGAAGTTCCCGGCACCGTCCTAGCAGAGCTCAGGCCCTATCAGCTCGATGGCTACCGCTGGCTCCAGTTTCTGGCCGATCACAGTCTCCACGGCATCCTCGCCGATGACATGGGCTTGGGAAAAACCATTCAAACCCTCACGCACCTCGCCGCCGAGCACGCCAAGGCCCCCGGCAGGCCATCACTGGTCATCGCCCCCACCTCCGTCGTCCCGAACTGGACAGCCGAAGCGGAAAAATTCACCCCACATCTCAAAATCCTCACCCTCCAAGGCAAGGATCGCGCGGAAAATTTCGACGGAATTTCCGCTGCCGACATTGTCCTGACCTCTTACCCGCTGATCAGCCGCGATTTCGAAATTTTTCACAAGCAGGATTGGCACATCATCGTGTTAGACGAGGCTCAGTATATCAAAAACCCGAAGGCGATGGTCGCCCAGAGCGTCTGCAAGCTGAAGTCCGCGCACCGCCTCTGTCTCTCAGGCACGCCGATGGAGAATCACCTCGGCGAGCTTTGGAGCCTCATGCGTTTCCTCATGCCGGGCTTCCTCGGTGATGAAAAATCCTTCAATACCCACCTCCGCAGGCCCATCGAACGCGAGCGCTCGGGCGACGCCCAACTCGCCTTGAACCGCCGGGTTTCCCCGCTCATTCTTCGCCGCACCAAGGACCAGGTCGCGACCGATCTGCCGGAAAAAACCACGCTCATCCACCACATCGATCTGAACAAAAAACAGACCGATCTTTATGAATCCGTCCGCGCCTCGATGGACAAGCGAGTGCGCGATGCGATCGCCGCCAAGGGCCTCGCAAAATCCCACATCATCGTGCTCGATGCGCTGCTGAAACTCCGCCAGATCTGTTGCCACCCGCAATTGCTCAAACTTCCTGCGTCGCAGGAAATCACCGAATCCGCAAAGCTGATCTATCTCACCGAAGAACTGCTACCGACCCTGCTGGAAGAAGGGCGGCGCATTCTGCTGTTTTCCCAATTCACCTCCATGCTCGCCATCATCGAGGCGCATTTGGAAAAGGAAAAAATTCCATTTTTAAAACTCACCGGCCAAACTCAGGACCGCGCAACCTTAGTGAAACAATTCCAAACCGGCGGAATCCCGATTTTCCTCATCTCCCTCAAGGCCGGCGGCACCGGCCTCAACCTCACGGCCGCCGACACGGTCATCCACTACGATCCCTGGTGGAACCCCGCAGCCGAAAACCAAGCCACCGACCGCGCCCACCGGATCGGCCAAACGAAACCCGTTTTCGTCCACAAGCTCGTTTGCAGCGGCACCATCGAAGACCGCATCCTCGATTTGCAAAAACACAAATCCGCCCTCGTCGAGGCGCTGCTCTCCGAGGATACTACGAAACTCAAGATCGACGCCGAAACGCTCTCGCATCTGCTCGCCCCGCTGAGCTGATCACGCGACCGTTGCCGCGGCGCGATTTCTCGCTTATCCTCACCCCAGAAATGAATTCCCCCGCCCCGCTCCGCTACTGCCCCGATCTTCTCAGCTATTCCCGCCGAGTTACCCGCGAGGTGATGGTCGGAAATGTCGGCGTCGGCGGAAACAACCCGATCCGCGTGCAGTCGATGATCACTTCTGACACTCGCGACACTCCGGCCTGCGTGGCGGAGGTGCTCGGCTTGGCGGAAGCGGGTTGCGAGATCGTACGGATCACCGCACAGACGAGAATTTACGCGGCCAATCTGGAAAACATCGCGCGCGAAGTGCGGGCGGCGGGTTGTCATGTGCCGCTGGTCGCGGACATCCATTTCAAACCGGACGCCGCGATGGAAGCCGCGAAGTGGGTGGAGAAAGTCCGTGTGAATCCGGGGAATTTCGTGGATAAGAAAAAATTCGAAATCCGCGAATACAGCGATGCGCAATACGCCGAGGAGCTGGAACGCATCCGCGAGGAATTCACGCCGCTGGTGCATCTTTGCAAGGATCTCGGACGGGCGATGCGGATTGGCACGAACCACGGTTCCCTATCCGACCGGATCATGAACCGCTACGGCGATACGCCGCTGGGGATGTGTGAAAGCGCGTTGGAATTCGCCCGGATCGCGCGGGAGAACGGCTATCATAATTTCCTTTTCTCAATGAAGGCCTCCAACCCGAAGGTGATGATCGAGGCTTATCGCCTGCTGGTCGCGCGGTTAGAGGCGGAAGGGCCGGATTGGAATTACCCGATCCACCTCGGCGTCACCGAAGCCGGCGATGGCGAGGACGGCCGGATCAAGAGCGCCATCGGCATCGGCTCGTTGTTAGCCGACGGCATCGGCGACACCATCCGGGTTTCACTAACGGAGGATGCGATTCACGAAATCCCGGTAGCGCAGGCCATGGCCGCAATCTATAATGCAAGCACCACAGGTGCAAAGCGTGGCTGGGGCGTCTCGCCCCAGGCCGTTGCAGGGGCGTCTCGCCCCGATCTTCAACTTGAAGCCCAGAAAATCCACCCCGACTGGGACCAGCTCATCAAGAACTCCTCCACCCACCTTCCCCACTGGCGCATTCCAGGCGCGACCTACTCTGTCACCTTCCGACTCAAGGATTCCCTCCCCGAATCCGCCCGACAGGCGTACCAGCAGCAAAGGGAAATCCTCACAGAACGCCTCAACGACCTCATTTCCCAAAAGGAATCGCGAAGCGTGCAGGATTCTCTCATCGCCATTCGCTCGGAGATCGCCGGTCTTCAAGAGACAATGTTGGAATCCGCTTTAAACCAATGCCACGGCGCGTGTCATTTGATGCGAGCGGAGATCGCCAAAGTCGTGGCGGATGCGTTGAAACACTTCGATGGCAACCGGTACCAGCTCTTCGCTTGGTCAGTCATGCCGAATCACGTGCATGCAGTCCTCCGTCCGGAAAATGGACATGATTTGGAAAAAATCCTCCAGTCGTGGAAATCCTTCACTGCGAAAAAGGTGAATGAGATGCTCGGACAAAGCGGCACTTTCTGGCAGGAGGAATACTATGATCATCTCGTCCGGGATGGGGAGGACTTCCAGCATCAGATCCGTTATGTTTTGAACAACCCGTTGAAGGGGAATGCAGGGCGGGAATGGACGGGGTCGGTTTATGGCAATTCATGGGAAGAAGTGCTTGGGGCGAGACGCCCCAGCAACGGCCTGGTGCAAGATGCACCAGCCACGTTGGATGAAGACGCTTTCGCGCCATCTTACGATCCATTCAGCTATGAAAGGCGTGCAAGCTCCCCACTCACGATCATGGGCCACGATCTCGGCGGTGAGCACACCGTCCGTGTTTTCACCACGCAGGAGCGTTGGAACGCGCTGGCTCACAAGATTTCCGGGATGGGCGACTTCAAGCCGGAGATCATCGTTGAAAAATCCGGCGTGGTGGAAATCGACCCGCGCGATCAGGCGGCCGTTTCCTTCATCAACAGCTCGCATGAAACCAAACTCGTGACCGTCACCGATGGCCTCGATCTCGAAGTGATCCACGCCTTCCGCCAGCTCGCCTTCCGCGTCGATGCGCGCCATCCGATCCTACTGAAGGACACGCTTCATCCGCCGCACGGCGAAACCGATTTTCTAACCGCCCTGCTACCCGCCGCGCAGAACATCGGTTCGTTGCTCAGCGATGGCATCGGCGATGCAATCCTCGTCCGTGGCGAAACCGCGCCCGGGCAATCGCTGCGGCTGGCCTATAATATCCTGCAAGCCGCCGGCACGCGGATTTTCAAAACCGATTACGTCGCCTGCCCGAGCTGCGGCCGCACGCTTTTCAATCTCCAGCACACGACGCAGAAAATCCGCGCAGCCACCGGTCATCTCAAGGGCGTACGCATCGCCGTGATGGGCTGCATCGTCAACGGCCCCGGCGAAATGGCGGATGCGGACTTCGGCTACGTCGGCGGCGCACCTAACAAAATTAACCTTTACGTCGGCAAGACCGCCGTGAAATTCAATATCCCTGAAGCCGAAGCGGTCGATCGCCTCACCGACCTGATCCGCGAGCACGGCAAGTGGGTGGACGCCCCGATCCCCGCAACCGCCGAAGTCTGACCTTTTCCCATGGCTGATTCCGATACCCTAACTGAGACACGCGAGACGACCTCGCTCGACGTTCCGTGGAATGTGATCGTCCACGATGATCCCGTGAACCTGATGGGCTACGTGACCTTCGTGCTGATGAAAATTTTTGGTTACGATGAAAATAAAGCCGCCATTCTCATGATGCAGGTCCACCAGCTGGGGAAATCCATTGTCTGGTCCGGCGAGCGCGAAAAGGCGGAGTTCTACACCCAACAACTCCAGGCCCACCAGTTGAAAACCTCGTTAGAGAAAGCCGAATGAAGGCGATGCCTACGCTTGAGGGAGGCCTCCGCATCGACACGGAAGACGCCAGCGATTGGGAGCTCCTGCGCTCCATCGTCGCCGATGCGAACGGCTGTGAGAATGACTTGGCGACGCGTCTCGGCGGACTCATCAGCGAGGATGCGGGTGCCGAGGATTGGCAGGAATACATCGTCCCGGACCTCCGCGAAGCCTTCCAGGACGAACTCGCGCAAATCGGTGCCGCCATCGAATCCGCCGCCTTCCATGCCGATGGCGGTCCCGGTCCGATCTGGATCACTCCGGAAGACGCCTTTCAATGGTACAGCTCGCTCAACCAGGCCCGGCTTTCTCTTGAAGAGCATTTCAAATTCGGCCCCAGCGAGGAGGTCGACCCCAAAGGCTACACCCCCACTCGCCGCGCTGCTTTTTTCCGCTCCAAGTTCTACTGCGCCATCCAAAGCCTACTTTTGGAATACGTGATCGGGTGAACTTCTTCAATTTCTTGCCAAGTTTACGAAGTTCCCCTTCACTGCGGGCCGCTTCACCCCATACCCGTAAGGCACGGATTGAAACACCCATGGCACTCATTGTTCAAAAATACGGCGGCACTTCCGTCGGCTCGCTCGATCGCATCCGCAACGTCGCCGCGCGGATGAAACGCACCCGCGACGATGGCAACCAAGTCGTCGCCGTTGTCTCCGCGATGTCCGGCGTCACCGATGGCCTCATCAAGATGGCCAAAGAACTTTCCGAAAACCCCAGCGAACGCGAACTCGACGTGCTGCTAGCCACCGGCGAGCAACAATCGATCGCGCTTCTTTCCATCGCTCTCCAGGAGCAGGGCGTGGATGCCGCCTCCGTCACCGGTAGCCAAGCCGGAATCCACACCACCGGCTCGCACACCCGTGGCCGCATCATGGACATGGACCCGTCGCTGATGCGGAGTTTCCTCGATGCCGGAAAAGCCCTCGTCGTCGCGGGTTTCCAAGGCGTGACGCCAGACGGTATGATCCACACGCTCGGTCGCGGCGGCTCGGATCTCACCGCCATCGCCGTCGCCGCCGCGCTCAAAGCCGACGTCTGCCAAATCCTCACCGACGTGGATGGCGTTTACACCTGCGATCCACGGGTCGTGAAAAACGCCCGCAAACTTCCCGAAATTTCCTACGACGAAATGCTCGAAATGGCATCGTCCGGCTCGAAGGTCATGCAGTCTCGCTCCGTCGAGTTCGCGAAAAAATTCGGCGTCATTTTTGAAGTCCGCTCCTCTCTGAACGATAACCCTGGAACACTTGTGTTAGAAGAACATCCCAACATGGAAAACGTCGTCATCCGCGGCATCTCGATCGAGCGCTCGCAGGCCCGCATCACTATCACCGGCATCCCCGACGCTCCCGGCATGTCCGGCCGCATCCTCGGTGCCCTTGCTGAGGCGGAAATCAACCTCGACATGATCGTTTCTAACATCGCGCACGACGGTTTCGCCCGCCACTCATTCACGATGCATTCCAGCGATCTTGGCAAAGCCCAGGCCGCGCTCAAGCCGGTGCTTGCCAGCCTCGCGCCGAACTCGAAAATCGAAACCGAAGCAGGCATCGCGAAACTTTCCGCCGTCGGCATCGGCATGCGTTCCCACTCCGGCGTCGCCGCCACCATGTTCAAAGCTCTCGGCGACGCGGGCATCAACATCGGCATGATTTCCACCTCTGAAATCAAGATCGCCGTCACCGTAGACGAGCCGCGCATCGAAGACGCGGCACGGGCGGTGCATGATGCGTTCGGTTTGGACAAGGGGCCAGTCTGAGGCTTTCGCTCGACAAACGCTGCTTCCGGTGTCGATTTAGTCAGCATGCAAGCCCGCCTCCTTGGTCTCTCACTCGCCGCCGTTTCCTGCGTTGGTGCCCAGGATTCTCCCGCCCCGCCGATCACCGCAGACCAAATGCGCGCGTTGCTACAGGATCCGGACGGTGATCTTTCCAAAGCCGCGCAACAAGTCCTCGGCAAAAACGGCGGCAACCAGCTCTTCTACTTCCCCACCCGCGACGAGCCGTCAACGCCCGCGACTTGGGGATTCAAATTTGAAACCATTGATTTCAAATCCGCCGACGGCACCCCGCTCCATGGCTGGTTCATCCCCCCCCGCAGCAAACCACCGAAAGGCACCGTCATTTTCTCCCATGGTAACGCCGGCTCCATGAGCTATCACCTCGGCTTCGTCATGTGGCTGGCGGAGGCCGGCTACAACGTGATGATGTATGACTACCGCGGCTTCGGAAAATCCGGCGGCAACGTGGACCGCCGCGGCATGATCGATGATGTGAAAGCCGCCTTCGCCTACGCCGGGAAACGCAAGGACATCGATCACAAGCACCTCATTTCCTACGGCCACAGCCTTGGCGGCGCACAATCCGTAACAGCACTCGGCGAAACCCCCGTCAAGGGCCTGTGCGCCATCGTGATCGACGGCGCGTTCGCTTCCTATCAGGCGATGGCCGGCGTGATCGGTGGCCAACTCGGGGCCAGCCTCGTCACCGATGAACTATCGCCCAAGGATTTCGTGAAAAAGCTAGCGCCCGTACCACTGTTAGTCGTGCACGGCGACCACGATGAAGTCGTCCCCATTTCCCAAGGCAAACAACTCTACGAAGCCGCCGGTCAGCCAAAAACCTTCTTCGAGGTCAAGACCGGCCGCCACGGCACCGCTTTATCTGATGACAAAGGTGCGTATCGAAAGAAAATGATCGCGTGGCTGGATGAGACCCTGAAGGGCTGAAACTCTCAAAGTTTTTAGAACCTCGGTTTGTGAGTCCTCAACATTCTGAGATTTTAAGCTCTTAAGTCATTTATCTTCATCGAGATGAGAAACTCTCAAAAACTCTCAAAAACTCTCAAATTGAGATTTGAGTTGCCGATGAAGGCGATGCTGCTACTCATTTGACAGAAATTGAGAGTAACTTGTAATTGCAATGAAGGTCCCTGACACTGCGCCCTTTTTTCACGAAATTTTCCTAAAACTTTCGGCAGAAAGCCAAGGGAAAGCTTTCCAGACCCGTGTCAAAGACGATTATCGGCATTGGGACGATTTAAAGCATCGTGCGCCGCCCGAGGGGATGAACCGGGACGAGTGGTGGCTGGCTCTGAAATACCAACGGCTGGCAGGAACCAAAATCATCGCGTTGAAAGATCGGAAAGGCGTGCCATTCCGGTTTGGCGTGCCCGACAAAATTGCGAAGCAGCTTCACGAGATCGATCTGGGAGCCGGAGGCCGCATCGGCATTCCCGAGCCTGTGACCAACCCGAATACCCGAGATCAATACTTGATCCGCTCGTTGATGGATGAAGCCATCACCTCCAGCCAACTTGAAGGCGCGGTGACCACCCGCGAGGTGGCAAAGGACCTGCTGCGCTCTGGCCGCAATCCCAATGACAAGAGCGAGAGGATGATCCTCAACAACTACCGGACCATGCGCCGAATCCGGGAAATCAAGGATCAGCCGCTCACTCCGGAGTTGATTCTGGAACTCCACCACATGGTCACGGATGGCACTCTGGACAAGCCCGGTGCCGCCGGACGATTGCGCCGGGAGGACGAACTGATCACGATCGAGGACGAAAGTGGTGAAATCATGCATCTGCCACCTGCCGCTTCGGAATTGTCCGAACGCATGGCTGCGATGTGCGCTTTCGCTAACGGAAAACCAGCCGAACCCTTCGTGCATCCCGCCATTCGGGCAATGATCCTGCATTTCTGGCTGGCCTACGATCATCCGTTTGTGGATGGAAACGGCCGTACCGCCCGGGCGCTGTTCTACTGGGCGATGCTTCACTCGGACTATTGGCTGTTTGAATATATTTCGATTTCGGACGTGTTGAAGCGGGCTCCGGTAAAATACTACCGTGCGTTTCTCCACACAGAAACGGACGAAAATGATCTGACTTACTTTCTCCTGCACCAATCCGAAGTCATTCGCAAAGCCATCGACAGCTTGCACAATTACATTTCGCGGAAATCCCGGGAAGCCCGCGATAGTGAGCGAATCCTCAAGGACATGCGCCATTTAAATCACCGGCAGCAGGTTTTGGTCAGCCACGCGCTCCGGCATCCCGGAGCCTCCTACACCATCGAGGCACACCAACTTAGCCACAATATTTCTTACAACACCGCCAGGACGGATCTGCTAAATCTCTCTAAGCAAGGTCATTTTCTACAAGGAAAAAGCGGCAGTAAAATGGTGTTCTATGCCTCCGAGGTATTGGAACAAGCCCTGCGCCAAACAAACGGCTAAAGACGAATATTCATTTGGCACGATAGGGCTTGTCCGGAGTAGTTCGAAATACGAACACTTCGAGTGTCGGCTCAACGGGAGTCGCGCTTCCCCGATGCAATGATCCGGCGAAACACCGCCGCCAATCATCTATCATTCACGACGCGTCCACCACTTGAACACCAGGTGTTTGAACGTTGTCCATCCCATGCCGCCCATCAGATAGGCGAGGACGCACCCTTCCATCACAATCCATTTCGGGTGAGTCTTAAACATTGGCTGATTCAATAAACCATCTTAAAATCTGATAGACAAGCCGCGACTACCGCATCATTTCGACCGCTGCTCGCTCATCCACGTGTAAAGCATCACCCACAGCGAAAGCGCCAGACCGAAGAGCGGGATTTGCAGCAGCGATGGCAGCGAATAGAGGATCGAGACGACCGGGATCCACACGCCCCAGGTCGCTAACAAAGTGGGCAGGATGTTGTCGCGATAATAGGCGACGGTGAAAAATACACTCGTCCCCTCGGTCTCAAAACCCCGGGTTTTCCAGTCGTAAAGCCAGGTCGTCACCGGGCAGGCAAACAGCGGATTGTAGAGAAATTGGTCCACCAGTACTTTTTTCAAGATGACCAAAAACGTCGCCTCCTGTCCGAACCACCCGGCTTGGCAACGATAGAAAAAATCCACTATCATGCCCATGGTGCACCAGAACGGCACGGTGAAGAGCATATTGGAAAAATTGGCGCGCCGGAATTTGCAGCCTTGGAACAGGAGAATCCGCAGCAGTTCCGGGATGATTGCGCCGGCGACGAGCGAGTTCATGGCAGAGTATCCATAACTCCAACGCGCCTTGATCTCCGCCAGTGCATCCAGCCAATTGCGGGTCGGCGGATAGAAATAATATGCGAGCAACAACGCCAACATCAGCGTCTGCACGATCAAGCCCGGCACCAGATTCGCCCGCGCCGCGTGCAGCCCCGCCAGCCACGGAGCTTCGCGGGGCGTGGGTGTTGAAATGGCAGGTTGATCCGGCACGGGCGCGGACTCTGGGAGCGGCATTCGGGATCTTCAAGGGCGGAGTCCGAGTTCGTCCGTCGAATCCTCAAAGATGCCCGCACTACGGGAAAGAAGTCACCACCCCACTTTCAAGGATTTGCGGGATCATCCCCCACCCCCGCCCCCCCAGCTCCAGACCAGTGCCCCCACGCACGCCAGAATCAGAGCGATGCTCAC
>JBDTNJ010000010.1:0-12125 GCA_039933825.1 Luteolibacter sp. | reverse complement strand
GGGAATTTTTCATCCACCTCGCGGCGCGTGAGCTGCTCCCAGTGTCCGTGGGAAATTTCCCTCAACCCGTCACACGGCTGAACTTCAAGACCATGAGGCTTCGCGAGAAATCCCGCTGTTTCCATCGTCCGGCCAAGTGGCGAGGCATAGACCGCAGAGGCATTCGCACCAGAGAGTCGCTCCCCTAGCAGCGCCGCCTGCCTACGACCCTCATCTGACAGCGGGACATCCGTGGCCCCGGCGAAGCGGTCTTCGGCACTCAGCGTGGTGGCTCCGTGGCGGATGAGGAAAATGCGTGTTAGTGACATGATGGTGAATTCATTCATCGATCTGGCGGATGCGCTCCAAGTGGCGGCCGCCTTCGAAATCGGTCGTTAGAAAAACATCGGTGATGGCGAGCTCCATTTCCAGATCCATCATGCGCTCGCCGAGCGAAAGCACGTTGGCATCATTGTGGAGCCGGGTGAGCCGCACGGATTCGAGATTCCAACAAAGCCCGCAGCGGATGCCATGCGTGCGGTTCGCGGTGATGGCCTCGCCGTTTCCCGATCCGCCGAGCACGATGCCACGCTCGTATTCCGCCGCATCCACCGCCTCCGCCACCGGACGGATGAAGGTGACGTAGGAAACCGGCGCGTCCGTGTCCGTGCCGAAGTCGGTGACGTCATGCCCCGCCTTTTGCAGGTGGGCGATGATTTCCTGCTTGTAATGGAAACCCGCATGATCCGAGCCGATGGCGATGCGCATGGAGAATGGATAGTCGGAAATTTCCCTTCTGCCAACGACGATCAAGATATGCGGAGGTATCAGACAGCCGGCTTGCGGTGTCTCAGCGCATCGTAAATGGCGGGCGATCCCATCGCTTCGGCGATGCCGTAGGACGTGAGGCAGGACGCGAGCAGCGGCAGCATGAATTCATACCGGCCGGTCATTTCCACCATCAGTACGATGCCCGTGAGAGGTGCGCGGACCATCGAGGTGAAAAGCGCGCCCATGCCGAGCAGCGCGAAAACCTCGGGATGTAGCAGCGCCGAGGGCGCGATCCATTCGATCGTCTGGCCATAAAGCAGTCCACCCAGCGCCCCGATCACCAGCAGCGGCGCGAAGATCCCGCCCGCCGAGCCCGAGCCGTAGGATACCAGCGTGAGCCCCAGCCTCACTAACAAAAACAACGGCAGCATGCCGACAGCGATGCCACCGCCGATCGCCTGGTCCGCGAGCACACCGCCGCCACCCGCCAACCCCGGCATTTTCCAAACCACTAAACCGGCGACCGCTCCCGCGATGGCTCCGGGGATCCATTTCGAGCGGGTCAGCCGCTCGGAAAGATGAAGGCTGTGCAGGATGGCCCTGTTGAAATAAACGCCACCGACTCCGGCGATCACCCCTAGCAGAAGCGCGAATGGCAGCTCGCGCATATCCATGACAGGAAGTTCTCTCAGATTGAAAACCGGCAGATCCCCGGCCAGCAGACGGCCCACCACATCGGCCGATACGGAGGAAATGAACGCCGCCACGAACACCACGGGCGTGAAATTTCCCTGCAGTTCCTCAAGCACGAAGATGACGCCCGCCAGCGGAGCATTGAAGGCTGCGGCCAAGCCTGCACCGGCCCCCGCGCTGATCAGCGCCTTTTTCTCCCCGAAACCTGTCTTGATCCGGAACCAGCGTGAAACCATCGCCCCCGCCGCGCCGCCCATCTGGATCGTCGGCCCCTCGCGGCCGAGGGCGAGACCGCCGCCGATGCTGAGGACGGCGGCGAGGAATTTCACCGGCAGCAGACGCTTCCACCGCATTTCCTTCTCCCCGAGCAGGACTGACTGCAGGTGGGGAATGCCGCTGCCCGCAGCTTCCGGCGCGAACCGCCGCACCAGCCAGAGTCCGAGTCCTCCAGCGGTGGCACCCCCGAGCACCGCCAGCGGCAGCGCGATCCACGGGTTCACTCCGGTCAGTGCTTCGGTCCGGAGATGCTCGATTTTTTCCAAGGTCAGCCGGAATGCCGAGGCGATCAATCCCGCCACAATCCCCACCACCAACGCCTTCGGCAGGATGTGGCGGCGCTTTACTTCTGCTTCGTTCAGGCCTCCGCCCGTTTCGTGAATCTGAGGATCGGGAAACTGCACGGACGAACCATGTGGACAATTCGGCATCCTGACAACCCCGGGGCCACCCATTCTGGATTTTCAACCGCGAATCACGTTAATCCTTGAGAGAGAATTCAAGGAGCAGCGGACTCCGATCCGCCCGGCGAATGAAGTGCCAATGGGAGGAAGCTGGCCTCTTTAATCTGCGTTCATCTGCGGTTCAATTCTCTTCTCTTTCCCTCTCGCCCTCGCCCAAGGCAGGATCACCAACTTCACCACCCTCGCCCCGCACCAGCGGTCCATGGAAATCCTCGACCAGATCCCCCTCACGCCCGGCACCAAGGCCCACATCATCACCAGCTCCGCGGATTTCGTCTTCCCCACTCCAGCGGCACCATCGCCAACGCCGAGTCCAACATCGAAGTCCCCGCCGGCAATGGATCGTTCCATCACTCCAGGGCCCTCGCGAAGATCATCAGGATACTCAAGCTGCCAGACGCGCAGTGACGTGCATGGCACCCCAAAAATGTAGCGGCTGTCTGCGACCGCCGGACTTTACACCCTTCCAAGTCCACATCTTGTATGCTCAACGCTTTTTGAATACCAAATGACGAAATGAGTTTGACCTCCGGCCTCCTGTTTTGTCATTCTCCGCAGTATCGCATGGAAGCGCTCCTCATTCCTTTCCCACCGCAACCTCACGTCATCCCATGTGCATGAAACCAGCCGATTCCTACCATCGCTTTGTGAAATGGACTGACGAAGATCAGTGCTACATCGGATACTGCCCGGACCTCTTCTACGGCGGCGTTTGCCACGGCGAACAGGAAGAACAAACCTACGCCGATCTCTGCACCCTCGTCCGCGACGAAATCGCCCATCGCCTCGCAAAAGGCGAAACCCTCCCAACACCCGCCGTCCGCGCCACCCGTGACCTCGACTTCGCCGCCTGATCTTCCTCTTCCCTAAAACCTAGCAACCTCGATCTTCATGATTCTTCCACTGCTCACTGATCACTGCTCACTCGGCACTTCATCCACCTTCACCGCCGAGGAAAAGAACGCCTGTTCCATTGATGCCATGATGAATGGCGGCACCTGCGAAGCGTGCCAGTAATACAATCACGTCTCCCCTGTGGCTCGATCAAAGTTCCCGATCCTTCTATAATTTAGATGATCCCACACTTTACCTGGTTACATCTTTCCGACCTTCATGTCAAAGCGTCGTCCAGATGGGAATCTGATCGCGTCACAAATTCTCTTGTCAGAGAACTCCGTGATTATCACAAAAATGAGGGCCTATACCCCGACGCTATCTTTTTTACTGGTGACGCTGCATTTGGATCGGTTGAAGGCGAAAAGATTGAACAGCAATATGAGGCATTTGCGAATTTCCTAGATGCTATCCGGCAGGCGTTTACTCCTGAGATCGACAAATCCCGCATCTTTCTTGTGCCGGGGAATCATGATGTTGATCGCACTTCTGTAGCCCGAAGTAGCACTGAGTGGCTACGCAACCCTTTGCGAAATGAAGAAGAAATTATTTCAGAGCTTCAGAAAAACTCTATTGATTGCAAACAATGGATGCTTCGACTAGGCGCTTACCGCAATTTTCTGACCGCTTACGGCTTGCACCACTTGAATCCGAATGATCCACACTTATTTTGGACTCATAAGATCGATCTAGGAACTCACTCCGTCGGAATTACGGGCTTAAATTCTGCGTGGTCGTGTGTCAGCAAGGAGGAAAAGGGGAAGCTCTGGATGGGAGGACGGTGGCAAATCGGAACTGCCTGCAACCAATTAGGTGATACAAACCTCTCAGTAGCGTTAGTTCACCACCCCTCAAATTGGCTCAACGAAATTGAAGATCCTCATGTTGGAAGAGAATTGGGGAATAGATACGACCTAATTCTTCATGGGCACGAACACCTCGAGTTCGTGAATCAACAGGCTGACGGCACTGCTTTTCTCTCAGCTGGTGCCTGCTATGATACGTCGAAGCTGCCGAAAGGATACAGCATAGGCCATGTCAAAGTTGATGGATCTGAGGGGAACCTTCGCTTGCGAACTTGGGACGAAGGCGGTGGCGGCTGGGTTGCAAAAAATATCGCAAAGAAGGCCCCCTCCGGAATCTACAACTTTGAAACACTTAGCAATTTCAGGTCCCAGTCAGACCAATCGGCGGCTTTACCAAGTGTTGAGCAACACGAAAGCTTAATCAGCCTAACTGGTGCGCCGTCGGAAACGATCCTCAAGGAACGACTATCCCACCTCCGCAGACGCCCATTCTCGTTCGAAATACCCCATTCAAGAATTAGGTCAGCCTCGAGGTCCACACTAGAAGAAATTCTTTCGCAGCGTCGCATTGCTTGGATTGTTGCCGATTGGCAAATGGGTAAGGATGGATTTATTTCCAGTGTTCTGAACAATCTCGGAAGCAGCCAAGCTCTTGAAAATGTCTACAGAATCGACTGTGGCAAACTTCAAGATGCCAATCAAATTTTTGACGATGCCGGAGCCCAACTCGGACTAGGATTCGTTGAATTCGCACAAGTGGTCAATCACCTCGATCAGGCAACCCTCATATTGGAAGACTTTCCAATCTCTCTACTTCGAGAAACCACAAGTCGTTCAACCCTATTGTTTAAATTAAATTCGGTAATAACTTTTTCTCCTAATCTGCGAATCATCGTCACACTCCGACAATGGATGAGTGACATATTGGAGAGAGACGTCATCCACCTGGAATCTTTGGACATTGATGATATTCATAGGTATCTTTCAGCCCACCCCAAAGGCAAGGATCTAGCAAAACGAACAGATCGGCTAGATGATATTGCCTCTTGCACTGAGGGACTCACCGCGTCCATTGATCGACTAATTGTAAAGTCGGGATATTTGTCTGTGGATGAATTACTTGATGATCAACCAACTCTTGAATCTGAACACACGGCGGAGGCAGTGCCGACCTCCCTTAAGGATGCCGTTGACAAAATATTCAAACCGACTACCGAAGACGAGCGGCGCACATTGGCACTACTCAAATTGCTTACTGTTTTGAGAGATGGAGAAACCTTCGAATCCATTCGTCGCGTATATCACTCTAGACCATTCAAAAGCGATGACATCGTAATTTTGGCAGATGCGGCCCTAATTGAATCATTGGCAATTAATCAGGCCTCTGGAGGGCTACTGCCAAAAGGCAGTTTCCGCAGGAATACCCAAGAGTCTCGCGGAAGATTAATTCGAGTGCCGCTACAAGTTCGGAATTATGCATCTACGCTTATAAGCCAAGAAGAGCGTTCAAAAATTTACAACGCTGCATCGGAATCACTTTTTGGCGGACAATGGTATGAGGGAAAGATAAAACTGCGCCGCTCTATAATAGTTGCATACCGTCAGAGCTCATTGGCGGGCCCAGGCAACGAACTTCTGGTAGCTCAATTTTTGCTACAAGCAGCAATTCAACGCGGTCGCCAAGATCGGATTGAAAAGTATGCATTATTAGCAACCGGATTCTGTCAAGAACTCATATCACAAGACAGATTTCGCGATGCTGCAATTGCGGCCAGAGCGGTCTTGCGCAACTTGGGCAAATCCGAGCATCAAAAGCACTGGATTAATTGCTCTTATGCCTATGGGCGCGCATTGCGAATGACTGGCATGCACGACGACGCGATCCAGATACTAACCGAGCTCTTGGAGAGCGATTCCTTCGATTCGAAGGAGTTCAAAGCGCTCGTCCATCTAAATTTGGCATGGGCCTTTGATGCTAAATCGAACAAGCAAATTGCCATTCAACACGCCAACTCCGCCATTTCACTTTGCCATCACGAAAGCGAAACTTGGTTCCAAGCAGCAGCAATCATTGCCGAAAATGAGCTTGTTGGAGCTAGCTTGGAGGCAGCCCTTAGTCATCTCTATACCGAAGCTCGTAACAATAAAAAACATACGGCAGCAAACAATATTGGACTATCGCTAGCAAAGAAGGGGCACTCAAGAGAGAAATCCCTCAAATATCTGAATGATGTAATCGCTCACGCGAAAGATTTATACAATCAAACACGAGCAGTTGTCGATAAGGCTGACTTGCTACGAAAAACAGGGCAAATTGGAGACCTCACAGAAGACGACCAAGCCAGTTTATGTGCCGCCTATGAATACAGTTGTAGCCAACGAATTTCCAGTCTTTTGGACAGAAGTCACGACGCTCTGTGGGAATTCTGTCTCGCTAGAAATTTCTGGGCGGGCATGTTTCGCTTGTTCCGCTTTTCTTCATTTGTCTGGTGTTTAACTGATCGCAGCAAACACGAAACAAAGTATATTGGGATTCTCATTGAAGCCATAGATGACCCATCGCATCTGGCCGGAGAGGATGTTGATATCGAAATTGAATATTTGGAACGACGCGCGAACGAAAAATCAGTGGAAGACACCCAACTCGAAATCACTTCCACATGAACATTGATTGGATGGGGTCTCGCGTTCAATTGGGTCAGTTCTCACCGATTAACATTTCTCCGCCAAACCTCCTCCCTCGAACTCCTCAATTGACACCGCCCGCAAAAACTGTTCAAAAGAACTCCTGAACACCACCCTTCCAACCTTTGTCGATTTCTTCGCGGGCAGCGGCCTTGTCACCCAAGGTGCCCGGCATGCCTGCGTCCCGGTCTGGTCCAACGACATCTGCTCGAAGAAGGCCGCCAGCTACACCGCCAACCATGGCGACGACCATTTCCATCTCGGTTCCATCGAGCAGGTCGACGGAGCCACCATCCCCCACGGCGACATCGTCTGGGCCAGCTTCCCCTGCCAGGACCTTTCCCTCGCCGGCAAGATGGGTGGCCTCGCCGCCTCCCGCAGCGGCCTTTTCTGGGAATGGCTCCGCGTCCTCGATGAAATGCCCGTCAAACCGACCGTCATCGCCTTGGAAAACGTCGTCGGCCTGCTCTCCGCCAATGGCGGCCAGGATTTCCGACTGCTCCACCAAGCCCTGCGCGAGCGTTCCTACAAAGTCGGCCCTATGCTTCTCGATGCCCGGCTCTGGGTCCCGCAATCCCGCCCCCGCGTCTTCGTCGTCGCCGTCCGCGATTCCCTCGACACCACCGCCCTCGAAGACCACGGCCCGAACTGGCTCCACCCCGAGCTCGTCCTCAAAGCCATCGCCCCGCTCGACGACGCCACCTTCTGGTCCATGCCGCGTCCCAAAAAACGCCCCAAGACTTTGTCCGAGATCATCGATTGGGACGCCCCGGTTTTCGACAAAACCCGCCGGAATGACTTGATGTCCCTCATCGCCCCCCGCCATCAGGAACTGCTAAACAAACTTCCGCCCAACACCCGCGCCGTCTTCCCCGGTTACCGCCGCACCCGTAAAGGCAACCAAGTCCTCGAACTCCGCTTCGACAACACCTCCGGCTGCCTCCGCACCGCAGAAGGAGGCAGCAGCCGCCAGTTCCTCATCCTCCACGATCACGGCAAGTGGGATGCCCGCCTCATCACCACCCGCGAAGCCGCCCGCCTCATGGGAGCCCCCGAGAAATTCCGCCTCTCCCCCTCCTACAACGAGGCTTACAACGCCATGGGAGACGCCGTCGTTGTCCCCGTCGTGAAACACCTCGTCGATCACCTCCTCGTCCCCCTGGCGCAGAGCCAAAAATCAAGTGTCCGCCCACCGGCAAGGATCCGCCTCATCGCCTAGCGCTATCAGAAACCACCCGGATGCTGAAATCAAAGTTAGATAGGCTGATCGACACCCACGGACGCAAAGCTGGCGTCTGCGTTCCTGCGAGATTGCAATCCATGCTGGCACTTCTGGGATCTCTGCGCGAGTTGCCATCCCTGAATCTCGCCGACCACCTCTCCGGAGCCGGCCAGTCGTTGAAAGGCCACGAAACCCTCGCGGCTTCTGCCCTCAAAAGACTGGGCCTGACTTCACTCAACAAGAATTCCGGCCGCCGGTCCTCAAACCTTCATGCATGGGCAAACCCGCTTTTGGAAATTCTCGCCAGTTCGGGTTACCAAGAAGCCCCCCGGACCGAATTGCTCGATCAAGCACAGCAGTTGATCGGCACGCATCTTCGCCTGTTAATCGAAGAAGGCCCGATCCGCATCAAGACCCAAGGCAAGACCGCCGAGGCAATCATCGGCGAACTGTTGAAACAGGCCGACAAAAAAAACAAAGGTGGAGACGTCGCCCAATATCTGGTCGGAGCCAAACTGACGATACGATTGCAAATCGATATCCCCGTCCACGGAGCAAACAAAGGCGACCGCAAATCCCACGCCGACACCGCCGCCCGCTTGGGTGATTTCGAAATCGAGAATTGCATTATCGAAGTGGCGATCGGCATCCCGGACGAAAAACACCTCCAACAGATCGAGGAGATCTTGGACAGCACCGACCGCGAAGTGTGGTTGCTAACGCGAGAAGATCGCGTGGCCAGTTGGAAAAACGAATCCCTGAACCGCTTCGGCAAAAGGATAAGCCGCGTTGTGGTAACCTCCGTCGAATCATTTGTCGGCCAGAACATCACGGAGCTCGCTGGCTTCTCCTCCTCAGCGAAAATCGAACGCATCACCGAACTCGTGGAACTTTATAACCGAAAATGGGTCGATGCCGTTGGCACGCCAAGCATTCGGATATCAATCGAATGATTTGATCCGTCAACTTTCCGACAAACTCATGATCAGCCTCGAAACCACTCTCTCCACTCCTCGCGAGGCCGGTGTTGTTTACACCAAGCCTTGGATGGTAGAGCTGGTGCTGGATCTGGCCGGATATCTGCCGGAACGGCGGCTGGCGGAGTTGGTGGCCTTGGAGCCTTCTGCCGGCGACGGGGCGTTTTTGAGCGCGATGGTCCGGCGTTTGGTGGAATCCTGCCGCCGTCACGAAACGCCGCTCGCCGATGCGACGGGTGCGCTCCAGGCATTCGAGATTGATCCGGTGGCCGCCGAACAAGCGGTGGAAGTGGTCCGTTCCACGCTCGTTTCTCTCAAGGTCCACTCCGCCACCGCCGCCAAGCTGGCCCGCGCTTGGATCAAGACCGGCGATTTTTTGGAAGCCTCGCTGTGTTTCCCCATCGCGGATTTCGTGATCGGCAATCCGCCCTACATCCGTCTTGAGGAAATCCCCGCCAGCAAAGCCGCGTTTTACCGCAGCGGATTCAGCGCGATGCGCGGTCGGGCGGACATCTACGTGGCTTTCTACCAGGCCGCCCTCTATCAGCTCCGCTCCGGCGGCGTCTGCGCCTACATTTGCGCGGACCGTTGGATGCTTAACGACTATGGCAGCGCTTTGCGCGAGTTCATTACTACAGAAGGCTACAATGTCCGCCACATCATCGAGGCCCACGATGTTCAGGCATTCGAAAGCGAGGTTTCCGCCTACCCCGCTGTTACTATCATCGCCCGCGAGAAACAGGGATCGGTGATCGTTTCCAAAGCCCTGCCCGGAATCGAAACCGAGGACCGTGCCCGTTTGATCAAGTCGCTCACCTCTCTAGGTTCGAGCCCTGGAATCAAATCCGCCCGCTTCGACGACTGGTTCCACGGCAGCGAACCTTGGCCCTGCTCCTCTCCTGAGGCGCTGAAACTCCTCAAACACCTCGAAGCCACCTGCTTCCCGCTCGAATGCCCTCACACCGGCACCAAGATCGGCATCGGTGTCGCCACGGGGGCGGACCGTGTGTTCATTTCTGCTAGCAAACCCGACATCGAACCCGACCGCCTTCTCCCGCTCGCGCTCGCCTCCGATCTCAAGGACGGCAAAGTGAAATGGTCCGGCCACTATCTGGCCAATCCATGGAATGAAAAAGGCTTGGTCGATTTGGATAAGAATCCGCGGTTAGAATGCCACCTGCGCCCCCATCACGAACTCCTTAGCAGCCGCCACACCGCGAAGAAGGATCGCGCCGAGAACTGGCACAAGACCATCGACCGCGTGAACCTCAGCCTTTTCTCCAAGGAAAAACTCTACATCGCCGATATCAAGGAACGCCTCCTCCCCGCGCTCGACCTCGGTAAAACCTATCCGCAGCACAATCTCTACTGGATTACCTCTGAGCAATGGGATCTTCGCGTCCTCGGCGGCCTCCTCATTTCCGCCGTCGGTGAGTTCTTCATCCATTGCTACGCCGTGCGTATGCGCGGCGGCTACCTCCGCTTCCAAGCCCAATACCTCCGCCGCATCCGCGTCCCAGATCCGAAATCCATTTCTCCCAAGCTCGCGGAAAAGCTCCGCCAAGCTTTCGAGACCCAAGATTTCAAGCTCGCCACCGAATCCGCTATGGAAGCCTATGGATTGGATCAACTGCCAGAGTTTGATGGGTGTCTTTCCACGGCCAAATAAATCACCCCAACTCTCAATCCATTGAATCAAGCTATCTATCAAAAACTCGTTGCGAAAGCCATTCACTACTTTTGGGGCTCACGTCAGCGGGCACTTGAAGCGAAACTTGAGAAAGGATCGGTGGACCAAGGAAACCGTGGAGGTGCGACCGCTGGCAAGAACCTCGATGGATTCGCGGCGATGATTGCAGGCGAGGTGAAAAAAGTCGGCCCCAAGGATTTGGAAATTCACATGCTCAAACAGCTCGTTGTATTGCCCGGCTACTTCCGGCCTGCGAAGCAATGGGATGTGGTCGTGGTTTACAAAGCCAAGTTGCTGGCGGCTATTGAGCTAAAATCTCTCGGTGGCCCTTCGTATGGAAACAATGCTAACAACCGCTGCGAAGAAGCCCTTGGCTCGGGCGTGGATTTCAGGACCGCACAACGAGAAGGCGCATTTGGTGCCGGAGCAGCTCCGTTTCTCGGATTCATGATCCTTGTTCAGGATGATCTAAAATCCAGCAGTCCGCCTGCGAAAGAAAGAGTAAGCCCTCACTTCTCCATCTATCCGGAATTCCAAACGGCATCCTATCAGAGCCGTATGGCGATTCTGTGTGAGAAAATGGTCCAGGAAGGCATCTACGATTGTGCAGCAGCGATCAGCTCACCGCTCCCCCTCAAAGCGAAAGATTCAGGGCAATTCAAGGACCTTTCAGCGAACAACACTCTGAGGCACCTACTGATTAAACTCTGCGCTCACGTAGCCGCTGAAATAGCTCTTGCCCGCGATTGAAGGGCACTGCTCCATGAATGGCACCAGTCATTGGGGGCAATGAACGGGGTCCTGGGCTTTGAATAGTTTCAACTCGCCCAACTCATTCATCAACACCACTCAATCTCCAAGATTGACACCGGGATCACAAACTGTTCACATGAACTCATCATGAGTGGCGCCCAGCGTATCAAATCCATTGTGAGGGACTTCGCATCCCGCCATGTCTCCTCACCTGATGTTTTTCTTTCCCGGAGAAAAACGGATCGCGAAAGACTTCGATCAATGGGCATCCCGCCGTTCGAAACGCTCGCGGCTCCCGATGTAATCATTCATGACCAAGAGCGCGACTGGCTGTTCCTTGTTGATGCAGCGACCAAGTCCCGCCACATGAACGAGTCCCGCCGGGCGGAACTCGAAGCACACTTCGCTCCTTCCGGGAAACACCTGATCTTCTTCTCCGCCTTTCCAGATAGCACGGCCTACTGCCGCTGCGCGGAGTTCATCGCTTGGGAAACCGAAGTCTGGATTGCCACCGAGCCCGATCACATGATCCATTACAATGGCAGAAGATTTCTTGGACCATATCCCGGATGAATTGAATTCGATCTCGGACCGCGCAAGGCCCGCAGCGCGGACGACGACGTGACTCGAGTTCATCTTCGCCGGCGTGAAGTTGAGCGTGAAGGGCCAATACGGCCAGCGCTCGCTGCAATACAAGGCCGTGAGCGGCATCCGTTGGTGATAGGGTGATTGATAGATTCCTGTTCCCGCTCGGAGAGGCCGAGGCGTGGAGGTTTCCAGAGTCGAAGAATGTTTCACCGCCAAGTCGCCAAGATCGCCATGGAAATAAGGCTTTGAATCCGTTTTCCCCTACTTGTCTCCCTTGGCGTCTTGGCGGTTCAAATGCTTCTTTGATTAACCGGGCTAGAAAGATGA
>JBDTNJ010000009.1:0-3572 GCA_039933825.1 Luteolibacter sp. | reverse complement strand
CGAAAGGTGCACTCAGCCGCAAAATGAGCGCCGTCCGCCGCCGCAGCCAAGGTGCAACGGATGCCGAAACGCTGGGAGACGCCGCAGCTCCCATGGACAAGCTTCGCGAGGACGAGGAAAACCGCGGCAAATAACAATTCCCCCCCGCTAGGTGTGTAAACTTCCCTGCGCCGCGTAGCCGAGGCTCTCGTTGTGGATTGCCGGCCGCTCATGACAGCGCGGTGCAGGGATATGCCCACAGACTAACGACCATCCGCATCGAGCCACACCTGCGGCTTTCGGGGTCTTCCCCGCCATGCGTGAATCAGGAAGCAGGCGGAGAAAATGAACATGAAAAGCGAGAAAAACTGCCCTTTCGTTAGGAATCCAACCATCGCCGCATCCGGCTCGCGGAATTGCTCACCGAAGATCCGGAAGACCGCGTAGAGCGCGAAAAACAACCCGGTGATCATCCCATCAGGTGCCTTTTTGAAAGTCAAACGCACCACCCAGAGAATGGTGAAAAGCAAGGCACCTTCGAGCAGCCCTTCGTAAATCTGTGAGGGATGGCGCGGCTGAAGAAACTTCGCGAGGGTGTTGGATACTTCCGGATGATGGCGGGCGGAGGCGATCAATGCGTCCAGTGAGGTGGCATCCGCGAGTTGTGGATCCACTTGGGTGCATGCCTGCCACGCCGCACTTTGCACCTCCTGTGGCTCTTCACCGAGTGAGAGCGGGAATTTTACGGCCCATGACACGCTGTTTGCCACGCGGCCAAACAGCTCGCCGTTGATGAAATTCGCCATCCGGCCGAAAAACAATCCCAGCGGACCCACCACACACAACCCGTCAGCCAGTCCTGCCCACGAAACCTTGTTTTTCCGCGCATAATACCAAGTGAAAACAGCCAAGCCGAGGATGCCGCCGTGGCTGGCCATGCCGCCTTCCCACACGCGGAAAATAATCAACGGATCCCTAACGAATCCTTCCCAGCCAACCTTTGGTAGGTGATAGAACAGGATGTAACCCAAGCGTCCGCCGAGGAAAACCCCGAACAAGGCCGTTGCGGCGATGAAGTCCGCGGCCTTCTCCGGTTTCATCACCCAAAGGCCGCGCTGGGCCAAATTCCGAAGAAGCAAAAACCCGGCGACAAAACCAAACAAGTAGGCCAATCCATACCAACGCACTGCCAGCCCGCCGTAGATCGGCAGGGCGATCGGATTCAAATTATGGACGTAGATTGCAAACACGCCCGCAGCTCACACGATCCTCATGCGTCCGGCAAGCGGCGATCCATCGTGAAATCCGTTTCCCGAATCGAAGGAATTTCATCCGTCCTGCACTTTGGATGTCCCGGCAAGAAACAGCAACAAATCCGTTTTCGTCACGCTTCCCAAAAAGCGCATTTCACGGTCCAGAACTGGCAAACACTCGGATTCCGCCCGCCCGAAAACATGCAGCGCCTCGCTCATGGTCTGATTGCAGTCCAGCGCGCAAGTATTGTCCTGCATCACGTCCTTGGCGATGAGGAGCGATTCTAGGTCCGGTTGGTCGAGGTAGGGCTTGATATCGTGCAGGGAAATCGTCCCCACAAAGCGCCCGTTTTCCACCACATTGAGGAAATCACGCCGGCTCTGCAAAAAGCTCAGCACCACCTCGCCAAATCCTGCTTCCGCCTGGATCGGCATGTTGGACTGGTTCATCAGATCGCCTACTTTCAGCTTCGCCAGATACTCCGACACGGCCACCTGCCCCTTGCGCTTCAGCGCTTCACCATACAGCGAGCGCGAGGTCAGCGAGCGCGACACATAATAGCTGATCACGCCCGCCAGCATGATCGGCATCAGGATTTGATAGTTCAGCGTCAGTTCGAAAAGCATGATGATGGCCATCACCGGCGCTCCCGTCGCGGCAGCCAGAAACGCACCCATTCCCACCAACCCGAACGCACCGGGTTCCAAGCCCCATCCGGGAAGCAGCGCCCTACATGCCTCGCCGAACAGATAGCCCACCGCCGCTCCAGTGAAAAGCGTGGGCGTGAAAACACCACCCACCGCCCCCGATCCGAAGGTGGCTCCCGTCGCCAAAACCTTGCAGACGAGGACGAGCGCCAGCACCTGCCACGTGCCGGGGTGGTTGAGAATGCTGAATACCAGGCTGCTGCCATTGCCGGTGACTTCGGGCCGATAGATCGCCAGCATCCCGACGATCATCCCGCCGAGTGCCAGCCGCAGATAGACTGGTAGGCCGAGTTTGGAAAAAAGCACCTCGCTGTCCCGCAGGAAACGCAGGAACAGCGGTGCCAGCAATCCACAACCGATTCCCAACATCACATACGGAACCAACTCGCGATTGTCGTGCAGCGTGAAAACCGGTGCCGCGTAGAGCGCATCTGCCCCGTGGTAGGCCCGCGTCGCCAGAGTGGCGATCACCGAGGATACCACTAACGGCCCGAATGACTCCATCGCCAGCGAACCAAGCACGATTTCCGCTACGAAAAAGGCACCCGAAATCGGCGAGTGATAGGCGCTCGCGATTCCCGCCGCCGCTCCGCAGGCGACGATCTGGCGGCGACGGGCGAGCGGGAACTTCATCAATCTCCCCGCCACCGACGCCACCAGCGACGATAGTTGCACCAATGGACCCTCACGTCCGATCGATGCTCCGGATGCTCCTGAAAACAGCGCGGAAAGGGATTTCACCAAACTGATTTTCACCGACAGGTTTCCATTTCCGACGACCACGGCCTCCATGTAGTCCGTCGAGTTTTCAGCACTCCTGAAACGATTGCCGAAATAAAGTGTCAGCCCCGCCAACAGTCCTCCGCCCGCCGGGACGATGATCCGCTGCCACCACGGCAGGTGGCTGAAGCTCTCAGCGTAACTGCCGCCGTGTCCCGTGACGAAATGGTGGATCCATTCCGTTGCCTCCTTGAAAAGGATGGACGACCAGGCCCCCAGAAATCCGATCACCGCCGCCCACAGCAAAGTGACCTGGATCTCCGTGATCCGAAAATGCTCCGCCAGCCAGATCCTCCCCCGCACCAACCGCCGTGCCCCGGAGCTCAATTCAGTTGGTAAGGGTGCACTCATACCCGTTTATCCCAGCCAGCCCAAAAACTCATCCGGCGTGCGAGCGGCCAACAACCCTTCCAGCACTTCCGGTTTCCGCAACCTCCGCACCAGCGCCGCAGTGACCGCTAGATACTCGCTAATCCGATGCGGCGGTATCCCGAAAAGAAAAATCAGCCTCACCGGCTTACCCTCCGGTCCAAACGCCACCGGCTCCGCACAACGCCCGGCCGCAAAAACGATCTCACTCACCCATGCCGTCCGAGCGTGAGGCAGTGCCACCACATCTCCGAGAATCGGCGGATTGACCTGCTGCCGGTCGAACACTGCTTCCAGGAATCCGGCATGATCGCCGATTTCTCGGCTGTTCTTCAGCAATCCTGCGGTCGCGGTGATCGCGTCGCGCTCGTTTGACGCGTCGAGATCGAGAAGTGGGGGTGCGTTCGGTTTCAGATCGGGCAAACTCATCCGCCCCGATTCAATAGCCGGAGAAATCGACATGCGAACAAAAACGCACGCCCG
>JBDTNJ010000008.1:0-7632 GCA_039933825.1 Luteolibacter sp. | reverse complement strand
GGAAAACATAGACCGCCTCAATCGGTGACTTGCCGGCATTCGCATACTTTTGCGTCAGCTTCACATGGGCGATGGTGCCATCGATCACTACTTTCGCAGCGGCGGATTTGAGCGGGAGTTGCTCGTTGGCGGAATCATCCTTAGTGCCGACGATCTGAAAATAAGGTGCGGATGATTTTTCCTCGGCTGCGGGAGCCTGCCAGGTGAGAACGCCGTAGATGATGGCGAAGTAGGTGATGCGGAGTAGTGATTTCATAGGATTCGTCGGGGTTGACGCCGCCATGTCATCCGCTCCCGATGAAAGCCTGATAAAGCTTGTGTGAAATTTCCGGGAAGAAGCGCGCTCAAAGCGGAAGAGTTAACTCCGCCACCGTTCCGCCTCCATCTGCGGGTTTGAGGGTGATCGAGCCGCCGTGAAGCCCGGCGGTTTCCCTAACCAGGGTAAGCCCCAAACCAGTGCCTTTGCGTTTTGAAGCGTGATGGCGCAACGAGTAGAAGCGCTCGAAGATCTTTTCGCGCGCGTATTCCGGCACCCCGGGCCCGTGGTCACGGATGGATAGAATCACGTTGCGATCGCTTGTTTTCACAGCGATTTCGATGGTGCCGCCATGGGGTGAAAAATCGATTGCGTTCTCCAACAGATTCGTGACCGCTGCCCGCAAGATGAAGGCATCACCACGCATCGGAATGGCCGACTCCGCCATCACCGGTTCCAATTCAACGCCGGCGATTTCCGCCAGCGGGCGGGCCTGATCGATGGCGCGTGCGACGATGGCGTGGAAGTCGAGTTCATCGACAATTTCCAGGCTGGCACGCCCTTCAATGGCGGAAAGTTCCAACAGACGATTGATGAGCCGCTCGCTGCGGGCGGTTTCCGCGCGGATATTTTCAAGGAACCGCTTGCGATCGTGGATCGGCATGTCCTCATCGAGCAGTTCCGCCGCACCTCGGATGGCGGCGAGCGGGCTTTTCATCTCGTGGGTGAGTGTCTGGATGTAACGCTCGGCATAGCGACGTCCTTCGAGGGCATCGCGCATGGAGTCGAGTGCGTGAGCAAGTGTGTTCACTTCGCGCCCGATGCCGATCTTGGGTTTCGCCGGCCGCTCGCCGCGCTCGATGGCACGGGCGTATTCGGTGATTTTCCCGATCGGATGGAAGAGCCAGAGGAAGACCACGCCTATCAGGAACAAGATGCCTCCACCGATTAGACCGCAAGCGATGTAGATAATGCGGCGCCTTTCACGAACCAGCGGCAGAACGTCCGCTTGTGGTTTATAGACGGTGAGCACGCCGATCGGTTTTTTCGCGTCACCGATAGGGGCTCCGACGTAGAAGACGGAGCTGGTCGAGTCTTGGGGATTATCACGAGTGCTGCGCGCGCCATAACGACCTGCAAGAGTCAGCGAAACATCCCGTTTCGCAGAATAATCCTGCCCCTCGCGCCTTCCGTTATCCGAATCAAAAATGACCTTGCCCTTGGAGTCGGTGAGGTAAGCGTGAATGCCGATGCCACTTTTGAGGTGATCGAAGATCCGTGCCTCGATAACGCGGCCGTGGGCTCCCTCGAAGGCCTGATGGAGTTGGGCGGAGTCGAGCTGATTTTCCCGCACGCCTTTCGTCACGACCTCGGCCAGCAGGTTTGCCACATCGACGAGCACCTCCTCGGTCGCCTGGAATGTTTGGGGCTCCACCTCTGAAACGAAATGCCGCGCAAGCTGATAGAAACCCAGCGTGATGATGAACGCGATGAAAAAGAGGGTGACCCGAGTGAATCGCATGATGATCAGAGAATTTCAAAGCACCACCAGATAGCCCAGACCGCGGCGGGTCTGGATCAAGTCCTCAGCCCCGACGCGGATGGCACGGAGCTTGGCGCGGATGGATTTGATATGGGCATCGATGGTGCGATCCGTCACAGCACCCGGATCCTGCCACGCGTGATCGAGCAATTGATCCCGGGTGAAAACGCGACCGGGCTTCTCCAACAGAACAAGCAGGAGTTTGTATTCGTGCGCTGTCAGATCGAGTAACTCGCCGTGGCAGTGGATGCGCATCGTTTCCTGATCATGATGCAAGGATTTCCCGCCACAGGCGACCTGCTGCTGGGGAGAGGCCGTATTCTGGGAACGGCGGAGAATCGCACGCACCCGGGCGACAATTTCCCGGGGGGAAAATGGCTTGGTCACGTAGTCGTCGCCGCCGAGTTCGAGTCCCAGGATGCGATCCACCTCGCCGTCTCGCGCCGTTAGAAAAAGAACGGGGATGGACGAGATTTCGCGCAGGCGACGGCAGACATCGAGCCCAGTCATGTCGGGCAGGCCGATGTCGAGAATGGCGAAATCGAAACGCTCACGCGCGGCAGCAGCGAGCGCGTCCGCACCGGTGAGCGTGTGGGTGACTTCGAAACACTCGGTTCCAAGCGCATAGACGAGAGTGTCAGCGATCGCCGGTTCATCTTCTACCAGTAGGACGCGGGGCATGGAAGGATTTCAACCCCTCCCTGTGAAATGCCAATGAAGAAAGCGTGAAATTTCACGATAATTCCTTGCGGTTCAGAATGCCATCGATCAGCGCACTGCGGGTGTCGATAGGGGTGGAAGCACGTTTGGCGGAGGGATTTGAAAGGATTTCCCTGAGACGCATGAGTTTCTGGCCACCAGACTGCGCATCGTAGCTGTTGAAACCAATGGTAAAACGGCGGCCAGGGGCAACGGATTCACCTTTGTAAAGAAAGCGGGTGACTCCGCCGTCACGGGCGAGCTCCAGATCGAATGGCCACAATGTTCGATCCGATTGGTATTCCTTGTGGTCCTCGCGGACGATTTCGATCAGCTCCTCGGCGGTCACGCCGGCGACAGTTAGGAGATTTTCGTAAGGCAGCATTTTCCAACAATCGGCCACGGTGACATCTCCCGGAGCGAGATCGCCGGTGCCAAAGGTGCCGTGGAAGACACCGTCCACGGGAGTCTGGTTGCGCTGGAGGGCCTCGCTGAAAAACTCACAGAAAAGCAGGGCAAGCCGGTTTCCCCTGCCCTTCCCGCCGATGGGCGTCATCACACTTCCGAGTTTCCGTGCCATTTGCTCTCCGGCCTTTTTCAATTCCGGTTGCGCGGTTTCGATCACCACGGGATCGAGGTCGTAACGCTGGTCCATCAGCATAGTGAGTGCCTTGCGTCCAACGATTTTCCGGGATTCCAAATCCAGAGTCAGGTCAACCCGACCGCAGTGGATGCCGTAATAGTCGGCTTGCGAACAGAGGACTCCGTTCAGTTCGAAAGACGGCTGGTCCTGATGGGTATGACCTGCTAGAAAAATATCCACATCGCTGTTTACCTTGAGAATCTCACGCATGGGATTCGCAAAGTCATCATCCTTGCGCCAACCCATGTGTCCCATGACGACGATGACGTCCGCCTTTTCCAACTTCGCCTCGGCGATGGAGCGTTTGAGCGAGTCTGTGGGACTTGTAGGTGAGACGCCGCCAAGCGTTTCAGGCGCCAGCCAGTAGGGGAGCCCCGGAGTTACCAGACCTATCAATGCGATCTTGAATCCGGCTACCTCCTTCATCATCCATGGCTTCACCGCTTGCCACGCACCTTCGAGTGCTCCGGGGACTCTTCCGCCGAGTTCGAGATTTCCGGTTAGAACCGGGGATTTGGACAGAGCGAGATTTTTCTCAAGTGCTTCCGGCCCCCAATCGAAGTCATGATTTCCAAGCGCCCAAGCGTCGTAGCCGAGGCGATTGAAGAGCCCGATCATCAGCGCTCCGCCGTTGCTCAGGCTTTCGGCTGTTCCCTGATAGACATCACCGATGTCCACAAGGAGTGAATCCGGAGCTTCCTTGCGCCACTGCCGGATGCAGGAAACGCAGCGGGCGAATCCGCCCACGTCCTTCACTCCGCCGTAGGTCTGGGTGGGCAGGATATGGCCGTGAAGGTCCGTCGTATGGAAAATGGAAATGGTTTTGACCTTTTCCGAGTCGGCTCCGAAGCCAAGCGCCGTGGCTCCCAACCAAGCTCCAGTTCCCGCAAGAAACTGACGCCGTGAAGGGATGAATTCGTTCATGATCCAAACATTGCCATTTCCATGCCAGGAAGCAAGGCACCAATGGAATTCACTCGAAGTCGAACGATTTCCGCCGGGTAGGCTTAAGACGATAGCGACCGCCGTTGAGTTGACGAATTGGGTCGAAGACCGAGTCCATGCCGACGGCTTTGATGGCCTCAACCTGCGCCATCAACTCGCCGAGGCGTCCTTTGGGGAAACCGCGCTCTTTGAACCAGCTAAGGTATTCGGGTGGAAGGTCGATGATCGGAACGCCGGCAGGAGGATAATCCTTGATGCCAAATTTACCGAACGGCATACGCGTCTTGCCAATCTCGATCAGCAGATTGCGAAAATCCTCATGATCGATGTCGGTAAAAATCATTCCTAATTGGAAGCTTGCGGAGTGTGTCCAGCCGCCTTGCCCTGATTCAATTTCAAAGCACCATCCGTCTGCCCTTTGAACCAAGTGTCATACTCGGTCTTCGGAATGATTTCCATGGAACCTACCATGTTTCCGTGGCCTTCACCGCAGAGCTGGGCACAGACGACGTAGGTTTCGAGAGTCTTGATCGGAGTGAACCACATCGGAATTTCACGTCCGGGGATCGCATCCTGTTGAACACGCATCGGAACGATGCAGTAGTTATGGATGACATCTTTGGTGCCGATGTTCAGCACGGCGGGTTGGTCAACCGGCAGCTTGAGGATCGGGCTGGTGAAATCATCGAGAGCATTTGGATCGGTATAATCGATACCGAGCTCATTGCTGCCAGAGATGAGGTTCGGGTCGTGCCTGCCGAATTTGTTATCAGCACCGGGGTAGTGATAGGTCCACCCGAACTGCCAACCGACCACGCGGACTCGGTTTGGATTGAGGTTTTGCACGGCTTTCCAGCTATCCACACGCTCGGCCCAAAGGGGAAAAGCAAACCCAAGAAGCAAAACGGCCTCCACAATGATTACGCCGACTTCCAAATGGCTAGAAAGATGGCTTTTCACTCCTTCATAGGATGCCTTCGGGTTGTTCTTATGCCAAAACCGGAAGATGCAGTAGAAGAAGAAAATCGTCCAACCGAGGAAGAGAGCGATCATGAACCAGTGGACCACATCAATCATGTGATCAACCTGCCCGCCGTGTGCGGAGAAGTTTTCTGGGATACCGAGGAACTTGGATGGACTCATGGGAAGCGAAAAGGAATTGAGGTGAAGTTAGAGATCAAAGGGAGGTCTCGGGAGCAACGTAATCGTCAGAGAGAGTAGGATCAAAATGCTCTTTCTGACGGAGTGCGATTCGAAACATGAAAAAACCGATACCACCCAGCATCGCAAGCACGACCGCCAAAAGGAAGAAAATCGACCAACCCGCAGCATCCCCACCGCCCTCGATCATCGTGATACGGCATGTCGAGCAGGCGAATATTGCAGGGATGAAATTCATGGTGATGGACAAGGGAGTTACTTCAAATATGGATGCGGGCCGCCTTGCGATAGAAGCAAACGCCATAGACGGGCATCACGATCGCACCGATCACACCGACGATTCCGAGAGCCGTCATCATGGACGATGACTCGGGAGACAAAACAAACGACCACAACGCGAGAAACACACACAACAAGGTGCTGACACTCACGAAAACGATGTGGAAGGTTTTAAGGGACATATCGGTATGATCGAGCGGCGGACGAGAAAATCAATGCCCGGAGTAGAAGAACTTATCGAAGATCGGATCACCTAAGGCAAGGGCAGTCAGGCCGGCAAGGCTAATGACAGCGCAGATCCCCGAGCCGAAGAGCCAATAAACCGCCTTCTTCTCGTGATTCAAGTGCATGAAAATCGAGGCGACCAGCGTGGCTTTGATCGTGGCGATGGTGAGTCCGAGGATGCAATCCCACTTGTCAAAACCATGAGCTCCGACATCGAACGGTGGATAAGTTGCAACCAGGACAGTGAGGATCGTTCCAAGGAAAAGGATGCCCCCCACAAACAAGTAGGTGCGGACGGCTTTTTTAATTTCTTCTGCGGAGTCGGCCATTTGATTAGGAGTTTGAGATTTTGAATTCTGAATTTTCGCCAAGGCTTACATCAAATACAGGATCGGGAAAACGAAGATCCAAACCAAGTCAACAAAGTGCCAGAACAGACCGCCGATTTCAACGCGATTGGCGAGCCATTCGGGATTGGTGAGATACATCTTCTTACCGAAAAACAGGTAGTAGGAAAGAACCAACGCACCTCCAATAACGTGAAGACCGTGCAAGCCGGTGATGGTGAAGTAGATCGCATAGTAGGTGTTCCAAGCCGGAGAAAACTTGGCGGCGAATCCGACCTGCTCACGAGGCAATGAAAACTCAGGGAAGGTTTCAGCACCACGGGCTTCGTAGTTAGGACCGAAGAATTCTTCTTTGAATCGGTCGGCACCTGAAATTTTGGCTCCGCCTTCTTCTTCAGCCATTCTGGCGAGGTCTTTCCAGCCGAGACGATACAACTCCTTGTGGGTCGGTTCACGGTGATGGACGGCCAGTTCCTTCTTCAGTTTGTCCATTTCCGCGAGATGCCATTTCCAAGCCTGCCGCACGAAGGGACTGGTCTTCATGAGCCATGAATTCTGGATGGCGACCTCGGGATCAATCCCTTTCGCCACCGCTTTCATGACAAGATATTGGAAATCGATCGCATCGACGTGGTGGAAAACCATCGGACTTTCCTCGAGCTTGCCATCGACCACGGTGCTGTCACGAAGAGTGGATTGACCATCCGCCTCCTTGATGTCGCGAGGGTGGAAATCAAAAGATGTCGGAGGATCAACCTTGAAAGCAACGGTTGGAATCTCGTCCAAGAGTTTGGGTGCGAGTGCCTTCGCGTCGATGTTCACACCGGAAGCGATCTGCCAATCCCTTTTGCCCGGATTGGCGGCGTGTGCTTTCACCCATTCCTCACGCAGTGCAGCGGTGCGATAAGCGCCATTGTTGCTGCGTGCCGCGAGATGGATTTTTTGAAGACGATTGAGAAGCTCGATGGACAGCGGTTCCCCTGCCTTGGCGACAGTCTCCGGTAGTGCCTGCCCCACCTTGGTGATCGCAGTGAGGTCGGCTGCGAGAACGATTTTCGAGTTCTTGTGTTCCGCCTCGGTTAGAAACTCCTCAACCCATGGCTTGTGGAAGCGCACGGTGCTGAAAGTAAGCTTCGAGCTCTCAACATGAATCAGGTTTTCCTCAATCTTGTTTCCTTTGTGGTCGAGCACTGGCTTGTCGCCATCCATCTCAAAACCCAAGTGACCTTCCACGATGCTGTAATCACTCAGACGAACCGCTTGGTGATGGAACTTCACGTTATACTCAACGGCTTTGAGCACCATGAAAATCAGCGCGCAGAAGACGGTGATGCCCATGAAGATTTGGAATTTCCGCCATTGGCGCATTTTCAAGGAGGCCCATGCGAAAACCACCGTCACCGAAGATCCGATCAGCACAAAGGTGTTGATCAACCCGGGAAGCACCGGCAGCGTCCGCTCGGGCCATGGATAGTCCGCACCGAGGCGGAGGAAAACGTAAGCAGAGAAGAAACCACCGAAGAGCATGACTTCG
>JBDTNJ010000007.1:0-4303 GCA_039933825.1 Luteolibacter sp. | reverse complement strand
CGCCGCAACCACGTTGCAGGAGGGCCGGGGGCGGTGTAAAGCCTTGCGGAAGGGAGATTTTCCAATGCGCGGGCTGGGCTGCTCGAAATCCTCGGGCTAAAAAAAAGCAGCGCTCCCCCCACAGTTGGGAGGGGGCGCTGCGCAGTGGCCGATCAGGATTACTTTCCGTAAACTTCCACTTCGATGTAGTGGTTCATGTCGTTGGAGGTGTTGCCTTTGCTGTAAAGTCGGACGTAGCGGCCCTTGGAGCCCTTGCCATCGGCGATGAGGCCGAAGCGGGATTCGACGTAGGGGCCGTCCGCGCCTTTGCCGAGTTTCGAGGAGTCGTCGTAATCGTTGTTATAGATGGTGGTGACACCGGTTTTGAATTCCGCATCGTCGGAGACTTGGATGATCACGTCGTTGTAGGCACGTTTCTGGGAGTGGAAATGCCACAGCCAGATGGCGGAAATGGCGGCGCTTTTTTCGAGGTCGATTTGCACCCACTGGGTTCCGTCGAGCAGTTCGACGAAGTAGCCTTCACCCGCTTCCTTATCGCCATCGGTGATGAGGTCGAGGGTGCCGATGATCGGGTTGGCATCGCTGCTGGTGACTTTTTTGCCTTTTGATAGAAGCTCGGTACCGGCGGGCACTAGGAACTCGGGGGTCTTGCTTGGCGCTTGGACGAGGTTAGGGACGTCCATGGGCTTGGGCGTGCCTTCGATGAGTTCCGGTGGGATTTCAGTTTTGAGAGGAACGCCACCGGGTGTGCCGCCGCCAGATGAGGCGGGCGGGGTGGACGAGCCTGAAGAATCGGTGGTGGTTTTGGATTTCTCACCGCAACCGGTAAAGGCGAGGGCGGAGGAAATGCAGAGGACGGGGAGGATCAGTTTGGTTTTCATAGGGAGAGATGTTCGGCGGTGAATTCGATCGGTTGGCGTTTGAGAGCGGATGGGTTTACCCAGTAGATCGGCGCTTCGCTTTCGAAGGCGTGGCGGGCGTTACAATTGAGTGTGGTCTTGCCGCGCACGGAGTTGAAGAAGTTTTCCAAGTGCGGCTGGTGGGCGGGTTTGTTGAATCCGCCGGGCAGTTCGAAGGTCTCGGGCGCTGCGGACGCGTAGGAGGCGACGGCGTCTGCGGATGGCGGGGGCTTTGGTGGGGCGGGCGTCCTTTTGAGGATGCCGCGATCGACGTAATCATCCCATGACGGGGCGCTGCCTTCGCGATAGATGGCGGAGTTCGCAGCGATTTCGGAAATCTTAATCGAGCCTTCGGTGCCCATGAAGCTTTCCCAGAATCCGCCGCCGTAGCTCGTGGTGGTTAGGACCTGATAGAACGCGCGGACCTCGCCGGCGGGAGTGTCGAAGTCGAAGATGGCCATGACGTTGTCGAAGTGCTCGCGCTTTTTGAAATAGCTGTGGCCACCGGAGGCGAAGACGGACTTGGGAGGCACGCCGAGGAACCAGCCGAAGATATCAATCTGGTGGGCACCGAGGTCGGAGATCGGGCCGCCTGACAGGGCGCGGAAGGTGCGCCAGTTCATGAACTGGTTCATGTCCGCAAAGCCGTATTTGTTGAGGATGGCGTCGTCGATGGTGAGCTTCTTGTTGAAGGCGATGTCTTGCGACGAGTTCACCGCACGGTTCCACTGGGCGTTGATGTTAGTGATCTGTCCGCAGATTTTGTTGCCGTTGATGAGCTTGTCCAGGGTGTAGCGGTAGCGTGGATTGCTGCGGCGCTGGTGGCCGATCTGGCAAAGCTTGCCGGATTTTTCCATGGCGCGGACCATGGCGCGGGCACCGTCGATGGTGTTAGACATCATTTTTTCGCAATACACGTTCAGCCCGGCTTCGAGGCATTTCACCGTGTGGGGCGAGTGCCAGAAATCAGGGGTTGCGATGACCACGGCGTCGAGGCCTTTTTCGGTGGCTAACAATTCATCGATGTCCGAGTAGCCCTTGGGCGTGTGGCCTTGGAGAGCGCGGACCTTGGCGATACCGCCCTTGAGATTGTAGTCCCAGATATCACAGACGGCCTGAAAGTGGAGGCCGGGGATGTTGGACATCGCCTCGAACAACACGCGGCCTTGTTTGCCCATGCCGATGAGGGCGATCTTGACCTGCTCGGTCGATGCACCGTCCACTGTGGCGGCGCGGAGGATGGAGGGGGCGCCGAGGACAAGTCCGGCACCGGCGGTGGCCATGGTTTTCGAGAGGAAATCCCGGCGGCTGATAGAGGATGGTGGCGGGTTCATGGGGTTACCATTTCTTGAGGAGTGCGAAGCGGTTGTGTTCGGCAAGCGCAAGGGCCATCACGACCAGAATCATGTGAACGCCGAGCCAAGCTACGCCTTCGTCTTGTTTGATCAGAATCAAGCCCCAAGTGAGGCTGATGTAGAGCAGGCCGAGAAAAAAGAGCGAGGTGCGGTTGGCGATGCCGAGCAGAATCGTGATGCCAAGTACGATGAGTGCGGGACCAAGGAATTTGTCGTAAAGTGGAAGCGCTGCCTTCAGCATCAGTGGCTCGGCTTCGAACTTTTTCATCAGCGCCTCAGGCACGCCATGGTAGTTCGCTGTCGCGTAATGTTTGACGGAGCCGGCGGCGGTGAGGCCGTATTCGTTGACGGCACCGTCAATCTTGACGGCTTCATCGGAGGCCTTCGCCCCGGCGTATTTTTCAAGACCGGTCTGGATGGCGCGGACAGCGAGCCAGAGGCGGAGGAGGAGCGCCCCATAAGTGAGGGCGAGTTTATTGCCGGTGCAGCAGGTTTCTTCGGTGGACATGATGGGTAGGATTTAGGTGGATGACTTACGGAAGTCAGACCTCGATACGGGCACTAGGGCGAGAATGTTTCGCTGTTGCAGCATTTTCGAGGACTTTTTCGGGTTTTGGGCCGATTTCCAGATCCATGGGTCCTACCTGAACCCGTTTTGTGGTTTACGAGAGGAATTCTGGGGGCTCACGTTTCGAACAAGCGCACATGAAATCCCCCATTATCCTACTCTTGTGCGCGTAGGATCAATCCAGACAAGGTGTCCGGAATCCAGGCGGAGTGAATTCCGCGCTCCAATTTCACACCATCCTCTCGCGCAATGCCCGCGCGACGGCGGCGGCGCGGGAGTGGACGTCGAGCTTTTTGAACACCAATCGAAGCGACCACCAAAACCGTGGTGGCCCACGCGATGATCGACGGGATCGCGAAACACGACTTGGATCAGGTGAGCTTGGGTTCCCAGCCAGCGCGGTATTTGCGTTTGAGCATGGCTTTCACTTCGGGCAGGCCACGGGCTTCCATTTTTTCCATGTCCCAATCGATTTTCTTGCCGAGGCGGACGGCGAGATTGCCGACGAGTACCATTTCGGTGAGTGGGCCGGCGTGATCGACAAAGTTTGAAATCGGCTTAGGCCCATCACCGCGGACGGCGCGGCAGAGTTCCTGTGTGGGGCCGCCTTTCACGCGTGGGTAAACTTTCTCGATCGCGCGGGTTTTTTCGCGCAGTGCCTCGGGGTAAACGATCGGGGCAGTGCCGCAATAGGCGTCGTTGACGAAAATCGTGCCTTCGGTGCCTACGAATACTTGGCCGAAACCTTCGTTGAGTTGAAGGTCGGCGGGAAGTCCGGGCGGGCGGACGAAATCCTTGTCGGTGTTAGGATTGTTGACCCCGTCTTGCCAGATGACTTTGACCGCGCAGCGTTTGCCCTTGGCGGGAAAATCATAGACGAGGGTGGAGCGCTTGGGTGCCATGTTTTCGTCGAATTCCGAGACTTTGCTGGATTCAACCACGAAATCTCCCTTGAGATTGAGCACCCAGAAAGCGGAGTTCATGCTGTGGCAGCCGATGTCGCCGAGCGCGCCGCAGCCGTAGTCCCAGAAACCACGCCATTTGAAGGGGTGAATGCCGGGATTGTAGGGGCGGTCTGTCGCGCAGGTGCCTTGCCAGACGTCCCAATTGATCGTGGCTGGGACCGGCGTTGCGGGAAAGCTGAGCCCAGTGCCTTGCGGCCAGATAGTCGCAACGAGTTCATCATCCCCAAGTCGGATTAAACGAACACCTTGCGTACTTCTTCCGATTATAGAAATATCATTGACATCCATTCGGATTAGAATTCCGTGTATTGTAATGAGCATAAGATCTTCACTACCGTCTACTGCCTTCATAGCTACTAGAAGTCCATTTCGTTCGGTGACATTCAATGTTTTCAATCCAAAGCCACCACGTGCTTGAATGCGGTACTCCTCTTGAGGTGTCCGTTTGCCAAACCCTTTTTCAGTGACAACTAGAATTTCTTTACCTTCATCAACGACATCCATACCAACAGCAAT
>JBDTNJ010000006.1:0-1617 GCA_039933825.1 Luteolibacter sp. | reverse complement strand
CGCAAGTGAGTCATTTTAATTGTCGTTGGGGGAATTTATAATTGTCGCTGGACAATCAGCTCGACCCAACCCTCTTGGCACTTGCTCAACCCCGCCAGCGCCTACTCATTGCTGATGCCGTCGGCCTCGGAAAAACCATCGAGTGCGGCATCCTGCTCGCCGAACTCATCAAACGTGGACGGGGCCGTCGCATCCTGGTTGTCACCGTCAAGGCCATGCTCACTCAGTTCCAAAAGGAAATCTGGTCGCGCTTCGCCGTTCCGCTTACCCGCCTTGACTCTGCCGGCCTCCAGAAAGTCCGCCGCCAGATCCCATCCAACCACAACCCCTTCCACTATTTTGATAAAACGATCATTTCAATCGATACGTTAAAACAGGACGGCGAATACCGCACCCACCTCGAAAACGCATGGTGGGACATCATCGTTATCGACGAAGCCCACAACGTCGCCGAGCGCGGCACCAGTCAAGGCGACAACTCCCTGAGATCCCGCACCGCAAAGCTGCTCGCATCCCGCTCGGACTCCCTTCTTCTTCTTTCCGCCACCCCGCATGACGGCAAACGCGAATCCTTCGCCAGCCTGATGAACATGCTCAACCCCACGGCCATCAAGAACCCGAAGGACTACGGCCCGGACGACATCGACGGCCTGTTCATCCGTCGTTTCAAGAAAGACGTAAAAGACCAGATCGCCGGGAACTTCCCCGAGCGAGTCGTCCACACTCCGCGCTGCCCGGCCACTGCGAAGGAGGAAGCCGCTTACGAGCATCTCGCCTCGTTGCGCTTCGCCTCACTCGACGATTCCCGCACCGGCGGGAAAATTCTTTTCCGCACCTTGTTGGAGAAGGCGCTGTTCTCCAGCCCCGCCGCCTGCATTTCCACCGTCCGGGAACGCATCAAGCGTCTCGAAAAGAAAGACGATCCGGAAATCGCCGACGACGTCCGCGATCTGAAATCTCTCCTCGAAACCCTTTCAGAAATCACCCCCGAGCACTTTTCGAAATACCAGCACCTCCTTTCCCTGCTTTTGCAGAAATCCGCAAAATCCATCGGCTGGCACCCCAACGACGAAAGCGACCGCCTCGTCATTTTCACGGAGCGCATTGATACCCTGAAGTTCCTCCAGACCCACCTCCCGGCCGCACTCAAACTCAAGGAAAACCAGATCAGCATCCTTCACGGCGGCCTCAGCGACAAAGAGCAGCAGGACGCCGTCGAGGCCTTCGGTTCCGCCGATAGCCCGGTCCGACTCATGATCGCTTCGGACGTCGCGTCTGAAGGCATCAACCTCCACCACCAATCCCACCGCCTGCTCCACTTCGACATCCCCTGGTCCCTCCTCACTTTCCAGCAGCGCAATGGCCGCGTGGACCGTTACGGCCAAGTCCATCAGCCGGAAATTTACTACCTGCTCACCGATAGCTCCCACGAGAAAATCCGCGGTGACCAGCGCATTCTGGAACTCCTCATCGAGCGCGATGCCGAGGTGCAGAAAAACATCGGGGATCCCTCCGAATTCACCGGTCTCCATACCGTCGAGGACGAAGAACTCGCCGTCGCAGCCGCCATTGAGTCCGACGCACCACCCGAGCAGGCCCTTGCCGAAACCTTCGCCG
>JBDTNJ010000005.1:0-6568 GCA_039933825.1 Luteolibacter sp. | reverse complement strand
GTGGCTGCCATTCTCACGCCACGAAACCCAGCAGGGTGCCCATTCACTGCCCGGCACCCAGACCCAGCCACGGCCGCGGACCAAAGCCCATCGCCCATAATGATAGGTCGCCCAGCCGAAAGGTTCGTCCGAGACCCATGTCCAACCCCGGTCGCTGCAAATCCAGCGTCCGCGGGAGTAAGGCCGCCAATTGGAATCCCTGACTACCACCGGTTGCCAAACGTACCCATAGTTCGGGGTTTCATACCATGAGCCATAGGAGGAAAGTTGATCATAAAACATCCCGTAGTCCCCCACTGGCTCCTGCTGATCGTTCGATTGAAATGGCAACGCCTCACGTCCGGCCAACTCACGCTCCTGATCATTGAGCTTGGCACCACGTTCCGATAGATCGGACTGTTTTTCCTCGATACCCGCCTGGACTTGTTCAAGCCGCCCCTCGCGGCTGGCGAGGGCCTGCTCGCGTTTCGTGATTTCCTCCGCCTTTTCCGCATCGGCGTCGCCTTGCCGACGTGCGAGCTCTTCACGATCGTTTTCGATCTGCATCCGGTCGCGCTCGATCGCTTCACGTTCGGCGGCGAGTTTTTGGTCTTCAAGCTGCCGCTCCAGCTCCTTCTGGCGATCAACCGCTTCGTTCGCCTTGCGCTGGAGCTCTTCGAGCTGTTTGGCGGTTTCGGATGATTTTCTGTCGCAGGCTGGCACCATCAAAAGAGCAATCACGGCAATGGGAATCAACAATGGATTTTTCATGGCATTTGGAAAACTGTGACTTCGACGCAGTGCGATCAAAAAACATTCAGTCAAATCACTCAGCGCACACCGAGGGTTGGAATTTCGAAAACCACGCGCGGCGGTGCCGAGCCATTGCCGGGAAGCTCTCGGCGCACCACTTGGGTGCCTAGCAGCTGCTCCACCATCCGGTGCTCCATCGCCACCGCCCGCGGGTATTGTTCGAAAACCCGCTGCAAGGGATTGTGGTACTCCTCCATGCGGAATCCAGCCACCGGATCATATTTGCACTGGCCAAAGCAGCCATCCTTCAAACGCAACGCCGCGAGTTTGGTCGCCTTCTCGACAAGTGACTGGCATTTTTCCAGCTTCTTCCGCCAGACGACCTCCTGTTTCCCGAAGTATTGAAACAGCAATTTATCAGGAAAACTTTCCCCGTAATTCTGCTTCAGCTCAGCTAACAAATCCAGCGTGAAACCCACTCCGGCCTGAGGGAAAAGCGCATCCGCCTTATCAGTGAGTCGATAGAAAATCTCCGGTCTTCCCACCTCCGTGCGCGGCACCCGGATGCGTCCGAGATATCCCAGCTTCTTCAGCTCCTCGCACTGTTGTTTCACCGCCATGTAGGAGGCATCCACACTCCGCGACAAATCACTAACAGAAAGACTACCGGCGAGCTTGAGCTCCACCAACACTTTCTGCCACTGCGGTTTGATCAGATCCTGAAACACCGGAAGAAGCATGGCTAACTTCCTGATACTTGGTAAATCCACACATACACGCAACCTGCAATTTCCCGGAATTTCCACATCCGCGGCATCCTTCCCGTGTCACTTGGAAGCCGCCCCCGGCGATGCGCTCTTGAAATATCCATATCGCGAAATACTCCTTGATTCCCCTACTCACTTCGTCTCTACATCCTCCACCCATGTCCGCACGCTCCGGCATTCTCCTCGTTGTTTCAGGCCCTTCCGGGTCGGGGAAAACCACGCTTTGCCACCAGTTGGCAAAATCCGGCGAGGTTCGCTACTCGATTTCCTGCACCACCCGCCCTCCCCGTCCCGGCGAGGAAGACGGCAAGGACTACCATTTCCTCACGGAAGAGGAGTTTTCCCTCCGGCTCAAAGCCCATGATTTCCTCGAACACGCCGTGGTTCATGGGAATCTCTACGGCTCACTCAAGTCAGAAGTCATCGCCCATCTCAATCAAGGCATCGACGTCGTCATGGATATCGACGTGCAAGGGGCTGATCAGATCCGCGAATGTCCGGACGGCGACATCCAGCGGGCCTTCGTTGACCTGTTTGTCATGCCGCCCAGCGAACAGGAACTCCAGACGCGCCTTTCCGACCGGGGAACCGACAGCCCGGAAACCATCGCCCTACGGATGAGCAATGCGCTCGAGGAAATGCGCCACTGGCACCGCTATAGCTACCGCCTGCTCTCGTCCACGAGGGAACGGGACTACGCGCAATTCCAAGCGCTTGTCACCGCAGAGCGCCTGCGAGTTTCGAGAATTTCCGGCTCTTGAGTCTGCTGCGATCGGCAATAGGTCGCTTGTTTTCCGCGATGAGAGCGATGACACGGTGGGCAGTCTGACCAAAAAACAGACGACCCTCCACGGCCACGGGAAAGTAGCCCATGGCGACTTTCTGATTACTTTCTTGGCAAACAGCTATTTTACATCTCTAAATCATCCATGCGGGTGCGTTGGTTTTCAACGACCTATTGAGCGAGTATTCAAAATTCAAGTTGACCCAACATTCATGAACACCGAGTCCACGCCCGTTTGTGAATTCACAGCCTTCGCCAAAGCGTGGCTGCGCGCACCGCTCAAGGTCGGTGCGATCGTGCCTTCCGGTCCCGTGCTCGCCAAGGCGATCACTTCGGAAATCTCGGCTTCAACCGGCCCGGTTTTGGAACTCGGACCCGGCACCGGGGTGTTCACCAAAGCTCTTCTTGCAAGAGGCGTCGCGGCGGAAGATCTCACCCTGCTTGAATACGATCCGAAACTCGCGAAGCTCCTGAGCGTCAGATTTCCCAACGTCCGCATCGTCTCCGCCTGCGCCACGAAGTTGGACAGCCTTGGCCTCTATGATGAAAATGGGGTGGCCGCGATCGTCAGCGGATTGCCACTCCTTTCGATGCCGCAAAACGTGATTCACAGCATCCTCGAGGGCTCATTCGCGCAACTCCGCGAGGGCGGCGCGATTTATCAATTCACCTATCGCCCGCTGTGCCCGGTGCCGCGTAAGGTGATGAGGGACCTCGATCTGAAAAGCGTCTGCACCAGCTTCTCCATGCGAAACTTGCCGCCCGCGTGGGTGTTCGCGATCCGCAAGCGAAGCCAGCTTTGCTAGGTCAGAGCCTGAGGAAATTCTCCAATAGCTTTTTCCCGTCCTGAGTTAGGATGGATTCAGGGTGAAACTGGACGCCATGCACCGGATGTTCCTTGTGCATCAGCCCCATGATCTCTCCTTCATCCGTCCATGCGGTGATTTCCAAGCAGTCCGGCAAGGTCTCGCGCTTCACAATCAGCGAGTGATAGCGGGTAGCCTCAAACGGGCTCGGCATTCCGCCAAAAACGCTTTTCCCCGAGTGATGGATCGGCGAGGTCTTTCCGTGCATCAAGCGATCCGCCCGCACGACATCGCCGCCATATACCTGGCCGATCGATTGATGCCCGAGGCAAACTCCCAGAATCGGAATGGTCGCCCCCAGCTTTTCAATCAGCTCACAGGAAATCCCGGCTTCCGTGGGTGTGCACGGGCCCGGTGAAATGCAGATGCGCTCCGGCTTCATCGCCATCACATCTTCCACCGTCAGCACGTCATTGCGGAAAATCTTCATCTCCGCCCCCAGCTCGCCGAAGTATTGCACGAGGTTGTAGGTGAAGGAATCGTAGTTATCGAGAATGAGGAGCATGGCAGGAGGAAATATTTAAGATTTTTAACCGCAATGGGAGCGTAGCGGAAATGGACGAACTGGCTAATTCAAATACTTCGTCAAATGAACGCAGATACACGCAGATGGAAGAAGGGATGAAAAATGATGAGCTTATGATTCATCTGAATCGCAAATGGAGGATGTTGAGTTCAAGGAATGCACGAATGAACGGGCTCGTTCCCTGTTGTGATTTTCTAGGAAAGCTGCGACTCCAACATGATCGGAAAGTTTTGTTCCGTCGCTAGCGAAACGCGGGACAATCTGTGTGATCGAGATGGATAGTCCCGGCGAGACAGTAAAGTGGTCAATCAAATCCTCACCCTCAGCATCCTTCAGTCCTTCAGTCGCGATTCTGAAATCAGACGGAATCGCATCTTGGAGGGCTTTGGCAACTCTCACCGGTTGCCTCACTCGAGGAATACGCTGGTTGTAATCACCGACAACGCACATTGGCATTCGGTCTACAGAATACCTCGCCAGAACGCGCGCCAGGCCGCGGCAGTAGGACAGGTGGTCCTCCCATAAAGTTCTGTCTCTCCTTCCCGTCTTAACGTGAGCGTCACGCCAAGGAATGCACACGCCGACAAATCGGACCCCGGCAGTGACGCCTGAGACAAATCTGCCCGACGGCATCTCGTCATCGCCTGTCGTGTCGACTTCAGTCCAAGGATGCTTGCTCCATAATATCACCTTTCTGCGTTCACCTTCATTCGGGTATCCGTAGTTGGGTTCGGATTCGATAGAATATCCTTCGGGAACCATCGTCCGAACCACCTCGGTGTAACAGACCGTTTCGGCGTCTATCGCTGCAACCTGCGCTTGGAGCAGCCTGCCGACCTTACTGGTCGGAGTCTTCCATTCGAGGTTCCAGTTGAGGCATTTCATTTTCTAGCGAACCTTGTTCTCAATCCAATCATCAAAACTCTTCTCTGCGTTCATCTGTGTCCATCTGCGGTTTAATTCCTCTTCATGAATTCTCAGGTCCCAGCGTGCGGGCCAGCGCGATCGCACTCAGCAGCGCCTTCGCCTTGTTCACCGTCTCCACATACTCATAAGTGGGATCGGAATCCGCAACCACACCCGCACCGGCCTGCACGTAGGCCTTGCCGTTTTTCAACAGACAGGTACGCAGCGTAATGCAGGAATCGTGCGATCCATCAAAGCCGAAATACCCGACCGCTCCGGCATAGGCGCAACGCTTGTTTTTCTCCAGAGAATTGATGATCTGCATCGCCCGGATCTTCGGCGCACCACTGACGGTTCCGGCAGGAAACGTCGCCCGCAGCACATCATAGGCGCTGTGCGAGGGATCAAGCTCGCCCGAGACGTTGGAAACAATATGCATCACATGGCTATATCTCTCCACGATCATGAAATCATCCACCATCACCTTGCCATGTTTTGCAATGCGCCCCACGTCATTGCGCGCGAGGTCCACTAACATGAGGTGCTCCGCGCACTCCTTTGGATCCTTCATCAGATCCGCTGCCAGCGCATCGTCCTCTTCCGGAGTCTTTCCGCGAGGCCGCGTCCCGGCGATGGGACGGATGTCGATGCGTCCGTTGATCGAACGCACATGCACTTCCGGTGAACTCCCGACCAGCGCGAAATCCCCCAGCTCCAAAATGAACATATACGGCGAAGGGTTCACAAACCGCAGCGCCCGATAGAGATCCACCGGCGCTTGATCGAAGTCCGTCTCGAACCGTTGGCTCGGCACGAATTGAAAAATATCACCCGCTTTAATAAACTCCTTACCCGCCATTACGATCGCTTCGTATTCCGCCTGCGTCGTGTTGCTCGTCGCCAAAGCCGGTGTGACTTTCTCCAGCCCGTTCAGTGCCGGCACATGGAACGGCCGGTTTAAAATTTCCACCATCGCCGCGATCCGCCCGCGTGCCGCCGCATACGCCTCCTCATGCGTCGGGAACTCATCGATGAATGCGTTCGCAATCACCTGCAAGCGCCGCAAGCGGTGGTCAAAAACCAGCAGCGTATCCGCCAGCATGAACATTGCGTCCGGTATGCCTAAAACATCCGGCGGTGGAGCCCCTAGCGTCGGCTCGAACTGTCTCACCGCGTCGTAGGAAAGATACCCCACCATGCCGCCGGAAAACTGCGGCAGCGCCCCGTGGGTCACCGGCTTGTAGGCCGCCATCTCACGCTCCAGCGCCGCCAGAACATCGTCCTCCGCCGTAAATGTGCGCACCTTCGAGCCCTCGCGGATCGTGATTTCCTTCTCCCGCGCCTCGAAAACCAAACGCGGCCCGCTCCCCACGATCGACCACCGCCCGCCCTTTTCCGAGCTCTCCGCACTTTCCAAGAGGAAAGAATGGCGATTATCCCGCAATTTTAAATAAGCGGACAACGGGGTCTCGAAATCCGCCGCGAGCTGGGTGTATACGGGCACGACGTTGCCCCGCTTCGCCAGCTCAGCGAAGATTTCCAAAGATGGCTCAACCGGAATGGAACTCACAACGCCGCGAAGCATGCCCGGGAAATCCGTCAGGGCAAGCCCCGACGTGACACAGACATTCCTGCCTGTCCCGCCATGATTTCCCCGCCCCCGGAAATCCTCCATCCCCCTCTGGAAATCCTCCCCCGCACTCCCGAACTTCTTACCCCGCCACTCGAAATCATTCCCCCGAGCCTCGATCCGATTCACCCGACACCCGGATTGATTCCCCCCGCTCCCGATTTCCTCCGCAGATGCCCCGCAGAAATTTGTTTTCCACACGACCTCCAACAACCCAACCCCGATTTCATCCACCCAACAGTTATTTTGATTCACCCGAGCGACGGAAATGATCCCCCATTCCGAAAAAGCCGTTGTTTTCACCCCGAAAAAATTCCCCGGACCCACGAATTGATTCACCGGCACCCGATTTCCATC
>JBDTNJ010000004.1:0-2118 GCA_039933825.1 Luteolibacter sp. | reverse complement strand
GAAACCTGGAAAGGGGAACCCCTGAGCAGCAGCACCATCGACATCTGGTCGAAACGCACATCGCGCATGGTGATCAGCGATTGGTACATGACCGAGGATTACCATGTGGACCATGGTGATGGCGCTGATTTCTACTCGGCTGGCGTTAGCCGTGGCTGCGGCGGTAATGGATTTTGGGCTGCTGACAAACTCTGGGTTTCCAAGAATTTCACCCACTCCCGCGTACTCGCCAGCGGGCCGATCCGTGTGCTCTTCGAACTTGATTACGATGCCTTCGACGTCAATGGCATCAGCGTCAGCGAGACCAAACGCATCAGCTTGGATGGAGGACAAAACTTCGATCACTTCGAGAGCATTTACCGGGTTTCATCCGACAAATCCCCACCGCTGGAACCCGCGATCGGGCTGAAAAAAACGGGGGGCGAACAGCTCGAAGTCAACGAATCAAAAGGGTGGCTCGCAAAATGGGAACTGATGGAAAAGAAAGCCGGCAACCAGGGACTCGCCATCATCACAGGGCCGGAAGGCTTCGTGAAAAAAACCGAAGACGCGCTGAACCAAATCGTTATTGCCAAGCTAGGGGAGGGGATCACCGTTAGCTATTGGGCAGGTTTCTGTTGGGACAAAGCGGGCGACATCACCTCGTTTGACGCGTGGAAAAAGCACGTCGATGAATTCGCTCGATCCACCGCAGAACCCATCAAGGTCACCGTGGTTGGGGCGCAGTGATTGCTCGACGCCGTAGCGGAAGTTACCTCACTTGAGGGTGAATCCTGCTAGATCCGGTTTGAAGAGAGAATCGGGCAGGGGGGTATTGACGTGTGGATTGCGGAAAATGGTCCGCACGCGGGACTTGTCCTGGAGCTCCAGTTCGAGCGCGGTTAGTTCGTTTTTGACCGGGTCGATATCGAGGAAAATCCACGGCACTTGTGAACGCATACGGCGGTCCTTGGCCTTGAGGGTGTATTGGGAGATGCCGGAGGTGACGCGGGATTCGATGATTTCGAATGTGGACTGAAAAGCTTCGGGCGACTCAAAAGCCTTGCCGGAAAGTAACGAAAAACGGGCGGCTTGCGGTGAGTCCGCCGAGATCTGTCGGGCGGTCTTCTGCGCGGTTTCGATCAATGTTAGGGTTAATCCATCGGAGACGGCGAGGGTCTCGACCGGTTCACCGAGTTGCCAGCGGAATTTTCCGGGTTTCACGAAGGACAGCCGGCCATTCGCTGAGGTTGGCTCCTTCAAGGCGGGCAGTTTGCGTTCCTGAGTGAAACTGGTATCGAGCGACTGGATCGATGGCTGGCGCTTGAGCCATGCATCGAGCACGGCATTGTCCGCGCGGAGGGTGGCAAGACTGAAGAGGGCGAATAAAATGCTGTGGCGCATGGTGATGCCAGTTTCGCGAGTGAGCGGGAAGTTTCAAGCGCGCAGATTTTGCCCCACGGTGGTCAGGGCTGCGTGATTTTAAGGCGGATCATCCGCTTCGAGGCGGTGTTGGCAAGTACGCTGTCACGAGCTTGGAAGCTGATAACCGTATTAGTGACCGCCACTGCAGGACTCCAGTGCGTTAGATCATCGGTGACCTCGGCGCTCCAGGTGATATCCGTGGCGGAGGTGTTTTTGGCGACCGTCAGGGTGAGGTAGCCGCTGTTTCTATCGACCGTGGCCGTAATTTGACTGGATATTTTTGGATCGAGATTCATGGCATATTCAATCAGATTAGGAAGCAGGTCCGCATCCGGATCGGCGTTTGGCCCGCTGATATTAGGGTTGGTGAGCTCGATTGCGTCGAAGTTCGCGAAGCGCCAGGCATCGAATGGCTTATCCTGGATGGTCACCGTGGCGACCTGCGCCGGATCACTCACTAGGGCAAAATCGCCTGCGATGCCGACCGCTACACTGCGATTTCCTTGGGCAAGATTATCCGCGATGGGAATGACTTGCATGGAGATGGACGTGAGTCCCGCAGGAATCGTCACGCTGACAGGGAGGGCTTGGTAGTGGGTGCCGGAAATAGCGGTTCCTCCGATGCTGAGCGGTACATAAAGCGGCAATGTCGCATCGCCACTGAGGCGGACCCGAAACTCCGACCACTGAAGAGCTAAACTAAGCTATGGTGAC
>JBDTNJ010000003.1:0-4084 GCA_039933825.1 Luteolibacter sp. | reverse complement strand
TTGCTCAACACCGGGATTGTTCTCGTTTGCGAAGCGATGCTAGACGAGGGCTGGGTCGAGGTCGATTTCCTCTCCAGCGTCACGGGCAGCTCCACCCCCAGTGGTAGCAGTGACCTTTGCGGGCAGTTCGCCAATTTCATGGGCGAGTGGAAATCCGCCAACAAGGTGCAGGATCCCTTCAAACTGGTGGTGGCGGACCTTTCGAGCATGCTTTCCGGCGTCCAGCATTGGCTGACTGGCGTCGATGTCGGTATCCGGACGACCGTGACCCGCCGTCGTGACGATCTGGAGCAGGAGATTTTTGCGGGGATCGAAAATCGCGTGGTGGAGGAGGTTTTACCCTCGATGGAGAAATTCGAGGAAGTCTCGCTCGAAGTAAGCGAAGCGGAGGTGGCTGTTCACAAAGCCTATGTGCGGCGGGAACTCCATCCGATCGTGCTGTGTTCGCCGTTTCTCTATCGGACCTACACCAAGCCGCTGGGATATGCGGGTGACTATGAAATGGTCAACATGATGCTGCGAAACCCCTATGAGGGCTCGTCCGCGTTTGCCAAACTTCTCAACTTCGCGCTGCTCAATACCGAACCCGTCGTCGCTCACCGTAACCGGATTGACTTCCTGATTGAAAAGCTCCGTTCCGAGTGCGCCCGCCGCGTGAGCAGGGGGAAAACCCGCGTTTTCAACCTAGCGTGCGGACCGGCGATGGAGGTCCAGCGTTTCCTGCGCGAGTGCGAGGAGAGCGATCTGGCGGAAATTGATTTGCTAGATTTCAATCCCGAGACATTGGAATATACTCGAGAACGTATCCAAGAAGCGCGGATGAGCGGTGGCCGGGAAACCCAGGTCCGCTATTTCCAGCGCTCGGTGCATCAACTCCTGCGCGCGGCAACGCAAGGCGGGGATGATGAGTTTTCCAACTACGATATCGTTTATTGCGCCGGTTTGTTTGACTATCTCTCCCAGCGCGTGTGCAAGCGTTTGGTGGAACTTTTCTGCACCATGATCCGTCCCGGAGGGATCGTTATCGTGACCAACGTCGCGGCTAGCAATCCCCGCAAGGCATGGATGGAATACGTGATGGAGTGGAACCTGATTTACCGCGATGAGGCTGAAATGGCCGATCTCGTCCCTGATGGGCTCAACCTGAAAGGCACGACGATCAAGGCGGATTCCACTGGGGTGAACCTGTTCCTCGAGATCGAACTCGCCAATGCCTGATACGACCGCCAACCCGCTGGATAAGATTGTCGATCTCCGGCAAGCGTTCCGCGACTATGAGAGCGGGATCGCATTGGAGAATGCGCGGCGGGCGGCTGTATTCGCGGCGGTTTTCATGCTCGCCGGCTGGTCACTCGATTGGGTGGTTTTCCCCGAAAAAGCCTGGGACTTCCTGCTTATCCGGGCGATCTGCTCAATTCTGCTGGGCACAGTATTCTTCCTAATAGGGAGATTCAAAAACCGGGCGATCTCCCATCAGATTTCCCAGGGAATCGCACTCTTACCGTTGATTTCGATCTGCGCGATGATTTCCCTAACTGATGGCGGTGATTCTATCTATTACGCCGGGTTGAGTCTTGTGCTTGTGGGGCTGTCGCTTCTACTGCGCTGGAGTTTTTGGAACTCATTAGGAATGATCAGCGCTGGTTTTGTGTGCTATGCGATCAGTATCGCCATTGCTGGAAACACACCCGCTTTCCGGATTCTTTTTAGCAACTGCTACTTCCTGTTCGCCACTTCCGTTTTCGTTCTTGCTGGCAGTTACTTCTATGAGAAACTCCGCTTCAGCGAGTTTTGCCTGAGGATGGAGGTCGAGCAATCACGGCAACTGCTTGAATCGCAGAACCGCCAGCTCAGCGAACTCGATGAAGCGAAAACCCGCTTCTTCGCCAATATCAGCCACGAGCTTCGCACTCCGCTCACGATCATGCTGGGCATTACCGAGCGACTGGGAACCGTCCTTTCCCGTCAGTCCAACGACCCGGCGGTGCAGGAAATGACAGGCATGCTCGAGCAGAACGGACTGCGCCTGCTCAAGCTCATTGATGACCTCCTCGACCTGGTTCGATTCGACACCGGGCACGCCGATATCAACCGCCAACCGACACTGATAGGTGCTCATCTCGAAGGGCTTCTCCGTTCGCTTCGCCACCTTGCCGAGCAGGACCGCGTGGCCCTCATCTGGGAATGCAAATCCGAAAGTAACAGTATCCAACTTGATCGCGACAAATTCGATAAAATCCTCCTCAATCTAGTCATCAACGCGATCAAGTTCACACCCTCCAGCGGCACCATCGAGGTGAAAGTTCTTGCCGGGGAAAATCACCTGAGGCTAACTGTTGAGGACACCGGTGTCGGGATTCCTCCTGATGTCCTGCCCCGTATTTTCGAGCGCTTCTGGCAGGTGGACACCTCCTCCACCCGGAAATTCCAAGGCGCCGGCATCGGTCTTGCCTTGGTCCGCAGTCTCACGGAAGCGATGGATGGGAAGGTCAAAGTGGATAGCCACCTCGGTCATGGCACCACCTTTACCATCGATCTCCCTGCCGAAGCGGCTGAAACCGCATCCGATGTCTTGGAATCTGATGAAGACCACCCGCTCAAGGACGGGGGGAATATCGCGAATCTCCATCGCCGCGCGGCCATGTCGATACCCGGTAAAATGCAGGCGCGGACGGCCATTCCGATTCATCCGCCCGGCCCGATCGCCCCACCCATGATCGGCGGCCGCCCGAGCGGCGCACGGCCTCTGGTTCTGATCGCCGATGATGAGCCGGACATTCGCCGCTTTCTACGGATGCAGCTTGAGAATGTGGACGTGATCGAAGCTTCCGATGGTGCCGAAGCCCTTGAGTTGGCCCGCCTGCGCCGGCCCCAGCTCTGCTTGCTCGATCACATGATGCCAGAAATGGATGGTGTGGAAGTTTGCAAGCGGATCCGGGAAAACCACAGCACCCGAGGAGTGGCAGTGATCATCCTCACCGCCCGCGCCGATGAGCAGACCAAACTCAGTGCGCTTCAGGCAGGAGCCAATGATTTCCTCACCAAGCCGTTCTCAAGCGCGGAGCTCGCGCTGCGGTTGGAAAACCAGATCGCCATGGCTCGCATCCGGCGCGAGATGATGGATCTCAACACCGAACTTCATTCCGCCCTTGAGCAAATCAAGGAAAACGAAGTCGTCATGGTGCGGAACGAAAAACTATCCGCCCTCGGCCGAATGAGCGCCGGGATCATCCATGAGATCAACAACCCGCTCAACTACGCCAGTGCTGGCCTGCATGCCTTGGAAACATTTGCCAAACTGATTCCGGCGGTCGATCAACCGGACTATGTTGACATCCTCAAGGACATCCGCGAGGGCGTGGAACGGGTCTCACAAATTGTCATAGATCTCCGTAAATTCACCCGCGACGACAAGGTTACCTCGGGTGACGCGGATCTCGCTGAAATCGTCGGCCGTGCCCGGCGTATGGTCGGCCATCAGGTCGGCAAGGAAATTGCATTCAATTTTAAGTCTCCCGACAACGCCCTGATCAATGGGAATCCCAATCAGCTAGTGCAGGTCTTCATCAACTTTTTTCAAAATAGCATTGATGCCATCCACATGCGGATCGAGAGCATGGGTGGTGATCCCGGACGGATCGACTGCTCTATCGATCCTGCGGGCGAGGGTTGGCAGGTCACCATTCGTGACAACGGCATCGGCATCCCGCCTGAGAACCTTCAGAAGATTTTCGATCCATTCTTCACCTCCAAGGACGTTGGTAAAGGAATGGGACTCGGTCTCTCGATCACCCATCAAATTCTTCAGACGCATAAGGCGATGATCGAAGTGGACAGCCGTCCTACCGAGTTTACCCGCTTCCGCATCGCTTTCCCGGGAGTCAGTTTTAGCCCGGATTCATCAGATTCTGTGCTCGACCAACCCGCCTGATTCTATCACTCTCTCATCATTAGACCTTCAAAACAACACTTCCACCGACCAACATGAGCAACGAGATCGACGCCTACGACTACCAACGCTACGCCATCCTGTTCGTGGATGACGAGGCGAACACCCGCAAATATTTCAAGCGCTTGTTCGGCG
>JBDTNJ010000002.1:0-2527 GCA_039933825.1 Luteolibacter sp. | reverse complement strand
CGGGCGGAATAAATTCCGCGCTCCAATTGGTGAGTCATTTTATTCGCCAAAATCCGTATCACATCATTTCACCAGTCGATGGGCTGGATTTCTACCCAAACGTGGGTGCATCGGCCCGGGATTCGCCACTTGAGGCGTCACTGCTTTTTTCTCTAATGATTCAAAGTGAGGGCTACTCACGGCACTGCCGATGACAGTTTCTTTTTGCACGCAATCGACTTTCCATTCTTCCAATTGTTCCTCAAATTTCCGATTTCTCCATTCCACTTCCCGCAGCGTAATTTTACCCAAGTCCACGGTTAGCTTTTCATTGGGTTTCATGGTGGCAAGCGTGATCTTGTCCAGTGGTTCTTTCACCAGTTTTTCCGACATTTCGGAGGATCTTGTGACAAGGATTTCGCCTGTTAGCTGGGCGTCTGTGATTTCGGATGAGGAGGTGTTGATGATTTCCACATGAAGCGTGTAGGTTTTTTGCTTCGTGTTACCTTGTCTCCCCAGCATTTCGTGGCTGGAGTCGAGGACCTGACGTTTGACGGATAGGGTCACCAGCGGCTTGGCCGGCTCAGCAGCGCGGGTGGTGGTGGGTAGGGCCAGACCAAGCGTTAAAAGAATGATGAGATTTTTCATGACCCAGTGGAAACATTGGGAGCCACGGAAAGTTGCAGTATAATTACGCTTCCTCCTCCCACGCCCGCTTGAGCGCGGGGCCGAGGGGGCTGGCAAGGGCTTCCTGCCAGTGGTCGTGGGTCTGGATGATAGGAAGAGCGGGAAGAATTCGGGTCTCAGGATTTGCCGGTTTTTCTGAAGCATGGGCTCGGAAATATTCCCCGCCGCCGATCGCCGGGCCGATTACCTGATGGGCGCTGCGCCCAAGACCGAGCAAGGCGGTATGCACCCAGCGCGCGCCGAGATTCGGGCAGAGGATTTCCCCAAATGCTTGAATGGGAAAATGATCGGAGCTGCGGCCGAAGTCGATTTCCCAACCGTGGGCCCGAAACACGTTTTCGTCGCAGCTCCACGAATCCGCGAGCCGAGGAAGCAGCCAAAATCGAACGGCTTCGTGTCCATCGTCCGGGGTGACGAGTAGCCGGAGCCTAGTTTCCCTAAGGCTGCGGAGCTGGCGCAGGGTAGTCACGACAATCGCCCGATAACGGCGGGCTGCTTCCTCGGGGCCGTAATCGTCGGCCATTTGCGGAAGGACCTGCCCCGGCAGCGGCTCTTGGATTTTCAGGGTGAGCAGGTGCACGGCGGGAAGTCTGCTCGACTTCCACGCGTGGCCAAGCTACAATTGCTTAGGAAAGCCGGATTTTCCGGATTTGAAAACAATCTTGCCCCCAGCCGTGAGTCGGGGGATGCTGTGCCGCAGCGAAACACATGGCAGCCAAGGACAATAAAAAGCGGGGCGAAGTCCCGGAGCCAACGCGATGGTCGAACGAAATCACCGGGATCGTCCTGATCGCAGTGGGTTTGTTGCTGTTATTGTCGCTGGTGAAATACAGTCCTGCGGATTTGCCGAAGTGGGGAATGCTGGAGGCATTTGCGGGGAAATCCGGGGCAACGAGCGAAAATCTGATTGGACCAGTCGGCGGAATTCTTGGCTTCGGTCTGATCCTGCTTTTCGGCGCGGCAGGAGGATTGATACCAGTGGGTCTCATCTGGTTTGGCGTCATCAAACTGGCTTTTAATGGACCGGTTTGGCCGCGCGCGGCGATCGGATTCGGTATCCTTTTGTTAGCGGGCGCAGCATGGTTGCACGCCGCGGATTTCTTCTTCAAGGAATGGGCGCAAAACTGCAGCATCAATGGCCCTGGCGGAGTGATCGGTGCCGGATTGGGGGGATTTGTTCTCACGGGTTTGATCGGAAGAGTTGGCACGCTTATTTTAACAGGCGCTGCCTATATCGTTGCGTTGATACTTCTAACGGGCCAGGAGCCGGTGCGTTTCACAAAAGCCTGTTACCGCCTGATCCGGCGCAGGTTTCACGAGTGGCAGGCCAGTCGTAGCGCCGCCGGGAAAATTGCCGCCCGTGAGGCTGAGATGCTCGCCGAGCGCGAACGCCAGCGCGATCAACGCCGCAAGGACCGCGAACTATCCAAGGCACCTGTTTCCGCCAAAGGCCCGGAGGATGATTCCCAGGCACTGCTGCCGCTGCGCGAAACGCCGGTTCCTGAGATCATCGATGCCTCACAACGCCGGGCCATCGATCCCGAGCTCATCGGAAAAAACCCCTTCAGCCGCAAGCCTTCCCCCGAGCACCAAGGTCTTCAAGAGGGCAGATTTCCTAACTATGAGATCCCGCAGTTCAACCTGCTCGATCCATTGCCCGAGGTGGAAGACTCGGATGCGGATGATGACCATAAGGAAGAGACCCGCCAGATTATCATTGATACGCTCAAGGCCTTCGGAATCGAGGTGACGGCAGGGCCCATCACCCGTGGCCCCACGATCACCCGCTATGAGATCTATCCGTCCATTGGGCTGCGCGTTTCACGTATCTCCCAGTTGGAGGCGGACATCGCCCGCGCCA
>JBDTNJ010000001.1:0-3989 GCA_039933825.1 Luteolibacter sp. | reverse complement strand
ATAAAGAAATAAAACGGCGGCAACCCGCCGCCGATGCCCCGGCAGCTTGATCGCCAGATGGATCACACTGCCCGTGTGCTCCATTTCCACCCGCATTAGATTTCTAACGCCTAGCATCGCCACGATGAGGAAGCCCACCAGCGACAAGCCGATCAGTTGATTGCCGAAAAACAGGGGTAAGAACGCCAGAATGGCCAGCACGATCGAAATCACCTGCAAGGTCACCGCCACCTTGTGCTGGGATCCTCCCGAGCTCAAGAGCCGGTGGTGCAAGTGGTCGCTGTCCGCGTCGAAGATTCCGCCCGTGACCTGTTCCCCACGCAACCGTGCGATCAAACGCCGCGCACCGCGCCGCCAGATCGCGAGCAGCACATCCAACAGCGGGACACCCGCCACGGCGATGGGTAGCAGGATAATACCGACCACCGCCTTGCGCCCCACCGCATCCGTCGCTGCTGTTGCCAAGAAAAACCCCATCAGCATCGATCCGGCATCGCCTAGGAAAATCCGCGCCGGGTTCAAATTGTATTTTAAAAAGCCCAGAATCGCTCCACCCATCACAAATAACAGGACCGCCGAGTCCATACGATCATGCACCAGACAGAGTAAGCCCAAGGCACCGGTTGCGAGCGCTGCCAGCCCGCCGCAGAGGCCGTCGAGTCCGTCGATCAGGTTGAACGCATTGATCAGCACCACTGACCAGACCACGAACATCACGAAATCAAAGCCACGCGACCAACCTTCCGGAAAAAAACCGCTGATCAGCGGATGAAGGAGGAAAAACACGGTAGGAGCAAGGAAGTGGGCTCCCAGTTTCACCCACGGCGACAAACCCTTCCGGTCATCCAGGATTCCAGTGACAATCAAAACACCAGAGCCCGCCGCGAATGCACCCAACCAGTGCCACGAGAGATTCCCGCTATTGGCTAACAAACCTGTGCCGAGTCCCACGGCCATGACCAGCAGGAAACTCAGCCAAATCGCTAGCCCGCCTGCGCGCGGGATCGGCTTCGCGTGGATTCGCCGTTCTCCGGGCTCATCCATCAAGCCCAGACGGGGCGCCAGTGCCAGCATCACCCGCGTCAGAACCAAGGACAACGCCAGCGAAATCAAAGGTGGCAATAGATAGTTCAGAGACATGCGGTAAAAATTTGCGGGGAGAGCCGATGGCTGCGGTAGCCGGGTGGATGAATGAAATTTCGGATACGGGCAAGCAGGATCAATTGAAGAGGAAGAACAGCTGAAAGTTGAAAGCAAGATTTAGCCTCCGGCGGAAGAATGTGAAGTCGGCGCGCCACGGCGGACACGCCCTACCGTTGAAAGGGCCAATCTTCCGACTTCTCCACCAACCCTGCGCGAACGGGATTCTGCCGAATGTAAGCAGCTTTCTGCACACCGGACTCCCAATTACGTAATCGATGATCGAAATAATCCCTCTGCCACTTCACGCCCGCTTGATTGGATACCCAAGCCTTGAAAGCAGAAATCACCTTTCCCATTGGCTTTCCTCCAGGAAATGCGAACAAACCATGGAGATGATCCGGCATCGTCAAAACAAGCTGAACACGCAAATCGCCAGAATGCTCGCGAACGCGCAAAGTTTCATCGATCACCTTCCAAACCTCCTGTTTGGCCAGTTGATTTTCTCCCCTTGGCAGACAGCAGAGGGTGACGAAAAACATTTCGGGCTCAGGCGAAAGCGATGCTCCCTGCGGAACCTCATGTGCCAGATACTTTCGCCCGATCGAGTCCATATTCGAAAAAAGGTAGGGGCGGGCCGCCGTGGCCGACCCTGGTTATCCCGCCTTAGCGGGACCGGCTGATAGGCCGGATCCGATGAAGAGGAAGAATAGCCTCGCGGCGGAAGAAGGGAAAGTCGGCGCGCCACGGCGGACGCGCCCTACCTTTTTTCGATCGGCGCGCCACGGCGGACACGCCCTACCTGGTGAATATCGCTGCCACTCGCCGGGCGTTGGTCGCCTTATCAAAATGACTGGCGGCGAATTGCCCGGCTGTCTGACCACGGGCATTTCGTATTTCCCGATCCCGGGCTTCGCCCAGCGCGGCTAACAAACCTGAGACATCCCCCGGTTCCACCACCCAGCCGCCGCCGCTTTCGGTCACCCAGCGGCCAATGCTCGATTGCGAGCAACCCACGAAGATCACTGGCCGGCCAACCGCGAAGATCCCTTGCAACTTGCTTGGCACCATGGTCCCCGACCATGCAGCATCAAGTGAGGCCAGATGTACGTCGGCACTCAGCAAGTGTGCCGACAGTTCTTCCGCTGGTGCGTAGTCGTGCAATTCGACCCGGCAATCCGGGTGCTGGGAAATGAAGTTCTCAATCTCCACCCGCCGTTTTCCGCCACCGTAAAAGACGAAGCGAATGGGTTGATCGTTAGAGTCGGAAATATCAGCGACAGTCGCAGACGTGCCGCTACAGGATTGCAACGACGCTTCCAAGAATTCCCCGAAGCGATGGCCCAAACCCATGTTACCGGAATACATCACGACAAGCTCACCATCGTGCCACCCGCGTTGGGCGCGGAGGGTGGAAGAAAGTTGAGAGTTGAGTGTTGAGTGTTGATGGTCGGGAAAGGAAGAGGGTTGAGAGTCAGAGGAAGAAGCGACGGATGCAGACCCAGTGCTATATTGCTTACCGACAACTCTTTCACTATCCCCTCCCCACAAGGGCACCCACTGGACAGTTGGAAATTGAGGGTCGGGAGATAGTTGAGAGTTGAACGCGACGGTAGCGACAGCTACCTCATATTCCCCGACAGAGTCGCAGGATGGCCTAGCTGGAGGCAAAGTTGATGGTTGATGGTGAAGAGTTTGAGAGGCAGAGGAAGACGCGACGGTCGCAGACACGCCGCTACAAATGACTCTCGCCACCCGCTCGGCCATGTCCGGGCCGAGGGTGAGGACCGTCTTGCAGCGCTTCCCACCGAAACCCCAACCCGCAATACCGGCGAGCAGCCGGTGCTTCCAACTTCCCTCAGACAGCATCCCGTGCGCGACCATCACATCCGGATAGAGATCCATCACCCAGTGCGCGTGATCCGCGCCTTGGAATTTCGAGATCAGCCGGGTCAGGACAGATAGATAGGGCGGCGTAGTGAGCGCCACGACCCGGTCCGGACGAGGACGGAGCATCGCCAGCTTCCATGCAACCATCAGATAGAACGACGCGTAGTCGATGAGCTTGTGGATGGCCGAACCACGCCCGAACTGCGTCGCGGGAACGCGGAGGATGTGGATGAGTTGAGAGGTGGGAGAGAGTTGATGGTTGAGGGTTGAGGGTTGATGGTGAAGAGGAACAGGTTGAAAGTCAGAGGAAAAAGCGACGGTCGGAGACGCGCCGCTACAATTTTCTTCACCGAGCACTGATGACTGATCACCGATCACTTCTTTGCGCTCCCCTCCCGCATACCCGCCTTGCGCGCAGATTACCGTCACTTCATGGCCTTGCTCTGCCAATCGCTCCACCACGGCCTCCAGCATCACCCCTGTCGGAGCTGCATCCGGCGGATAGTATTGATTGAGAAAAACGAGATGCACGTTGAATGTAGAGGTAACCGCAAAGGTCGCAAAGGAACGCCGAGATGAAAAGAGGTAGGGGCGGGCCGCCGTGGCCGACCCACTTTATCCCGCACTCGCGGGACCGGCTGATAGGCCGGATCTGATGAGGAGGAAGAATGAGCACAAGGGATGCTAATTTCCTAGTGGAAGAAAACCACGAAACACTCCAAAGACCACGAAAGGAGATGGTGTAAGGCGGGGTTCGAAATCAATCGGTCGGTTCTGCTTTCGTGATTCTTCGCGCCTTTCGTGGTTCCTCTCCGCTGGGAACCTCAATCCCAGCGGATTCGGATCGGAAGTTCCCGGACGGCCTCGGCCGACCCACTTCATCCCGCCTTAGCCGGACCGGCTGATAAACCGGATCTATTGAAGAGGAAGAGTAGCCTCGCGGCGGAAGAAGCGAAAGT